>DATJAE010000049.1:0-23370 GCA_035516595.1 Kofleriaceae bacterium
TCGCGCGTGGCACGTGTCCTGCTGTCTGGAGTATGCGCATCCACCCACCAAGGACATCCGTATGTCGAAGGAAGACCTCCCGACGATCGATCCCGACCAGCTCGCCGCCGTGACCGGAGGGGCCACCACCCTCAGCACCACCGATCCGACCGCGAGCACCGACCCGCTGACCGCCGAGATGCAGAGCCTGCTCGGCAGCATCCAGGATCTCGCGCAGAATCAGAACAACAGCATGAGCAACCAGTTCATGGAGCTCATGCCGTTCATGATGATGATGATGGGCGAGCGCAACCAGGCGCCGGTCTACGCATCACCGGTCGCCCCGGCGGCGCCGCCGGGCTGGACGTTGGTCTAGCGATCGCGCCCGATCGAAAACGCACGCGTCGCGCGCACGCGATCACGATGACCGCGAAGCTCGCTTGCAGTACGCTCCCCGTTCTTGGGGATGCGGGTCACGTTGTTCGCCGTGCTGGCGTGGGTCGCGACCGCACGCGCGGAGGTCACGCGCGACAACCATCCCAAGCTCGCCATCACCGGCGGTCACGCGAAGGTCGCGTGCGAGACCTGTCACGATCGCGGCACCGACCAGCCGCCGTCGAAGGGCTCGACCTGCGCGAGCTGCCACGACGACGTGCATCACGGCGAGTTCGCCGCGCGCGACTGCGCCGGGTGTCACCGCGTCGCGGGCTTCGCGCCGTCGACGTTCGGCCCCGCGCAGCACGCCACGACCGGCTACGCGCTCGAAGGCGCGCACGCCGCCGCGCCGTGCGGCGAATGCCACCCGGGCGCGCGGCCGCGCGTGGGATGGCAGCTGGTCGCGTTCCAGTGCCTGGACTGCCACGACAACCCGCACGGCGAGCAGTTCGCGAAGGAGATGACCTCGGGCGGCTGCGCGCAGTGCCACACCGCGCTGTCGTGGCACCAGCTCAAGATCGAGCACGCCAGCTGGCCGCTCACCGGCGCACACGCGCGCACGGCGTGCGCCGCGTGCCACGGCGACCGACCGGCCGGCGCGCCAGCGGCCGCGTATCGCGGGATCGCGCGCGACTGCGAGGGCTGCCACGACGATCGCCACGCCGGCCAGTTCCGCCAGAGCGCGCCGGACCGGCGGTGCGCGAGCTGCCACGCGACCGAGTCGTGGCGGATCGCGGCGTTCGATCACGACAAGACGCGCTATCCGCTCGAGGGCGTGCACCGCACGATGGCGTGCGATCGCTGCCACGCGCCGGCGACGTTGCGCGACGGCACGACCGCGGTGCGCTGGCGGCTCGGCTACTTCCGCTGCAACGACTGCCACGCCGATCCGCACCGCGGCGCGACCGCGAGCATGGACTGCAACACGTGTCATGCCGCGACCAGCTGGCAGCTCGCGGCGGGCGCGGGCAAGGCGTTCGATCACGAGCGCACGACGTTCCCGCTGCGCGGCGCGCACGTCCAGGCGGCGTGCGCGGGCTGCCACACCGGCGGCAAGCCGCCCCAGACCTGCGACGCGTGCCATCGCGATCCGCACCAGGGCCGGATGGACGGCCAGTGCTACGAGTGCCACACCGCGGTCGCGTGGTCCGACGTCGCGACCCTCGAGCAGCATCGCCGCACCCGGATGCCGCTGACCGGGCGCCACGCGCTGATCGAGTGCGTCGCGTGCCACAGGTACCGCCAGGGCGAGCGCGCCTACAGCGACACGCCGGTCGATTGCTATCCGTGCCACGACGACGACTATCACTCCGCGGCGACCCACCCCAACCACGATGGCTCGGAGGGTGGCAAGCCGCTGTCGCGGCAGTGCGGGATGTGCCACGGGACGATCGCGTGGTCTCCCGCGGTCGCCGCGCCGGGCAGCGTGATGCCGCGCGAGCAGGCCGAGCGCGAGCACGACGCCTACTTCGAGCTGTCGACCGGCAGCCACCGCGCGCTCGAATGTACGTCGTGCCACGTCGATCCGCGGCGCGCGCGCGCCGTGCGCTGCGACGCCTGCCACGACGACGTCGCGCTGCGCGGCCAGCACCCGACGCGGGTGTCGACCGCGGCGAGCGGCTGCCTGCGCTGCCATCCGCGAGGTGCGCGGCGATGAGGTGGGCGATCGCGATCCTCGTGGTGGCGCGCGCCGCGGCGGCCGATCCGGTCGAGGTCGAGGTGATCGACATCGCCGGCGATACCGCGTACGTCACGCCCGGGCGCGATGCCGGCCTCGGACCGGGCGCGCAGGTCACGATCGCCGGCAAGACCTACCGCGTCGCCGAGGCCACCGCGAAGCACGCGGCGCTCGCCGGCGGCGGCGGGCTCGCGATCGGCGCCGCCGGCACGGCCGACGCGACGCCGCCGCCCGCCAGGTTGCCGCCGCCGCGCCCCGCGAGCGCGTTTCGCGACCAGTGGCCGCCCGCGGCGCCGCCGGCCGCGGCCCAGCAGCCCGCCGCGATCCCGCTCGGCGAGGCGCCGATCGGCGCCGCCGGCCACCTCGCGCTGTCGGCGACGCTGTCGGGCGCGGCCGCCCGGGACGGCACGACCGGCGAGCTCGACGCGCGCGCGATCGGCTCGTTCACGGCGTCGCACGAGCGGCCGCTCGGCGGCGATCTCGACGCGACCGTGCGGTTCTATCGCGACGGCTGGAACGCGCACGAGCGCACGCCGCTGTTCGTCACCGCGGCACAGCTGCGCTACGGCGACGCCGCCGATCCCACGCTCGCGATCGGCCGGCTGCGCTACGCCGCGAGCTCGCTCGGCATGCTCGACGGCGGGCGCGCCGCGCTGCACACCGGTGACCTCGAGCTCGCCGCGTTCGGCGGCATCGTGCCCGATCCGATCAGCGGCAAGCCCGACACCAGCGCGTCGCGGTTCGGCGCCGAGCTCGTCTACGACGCCGCGAGCTCGCCGTGGCAGCCGCGCGTCGCGATCACCGCGCACGGCTCGACCTGGGACGGCACGCTCGACGAGCGCGTGCTGTCGGTGACCGCGAGCGCGAGCCGCGGCGCGACCTACCTCGATGGCTGGGTCGAGGCCCAGCAGTTCCCGGCCGGCAACCCGTGGAACGCGCCGGCGGTCGACATCACCGGCGCGGGCGCGAGCGGCGAGTGGCGGCACGGCGGCGATCACGTCGGGCTCGACGTCACGTTCCTGCGGCCGGAGCGCTCGCTGCGCATCGAGAGCGTGGTCGGCGATGACTTCACGTGTGCGCGCAAGCCGCTGCCGGGCGATGTCGACGAGCCGTGCGCGGGCGACGACTACTGGGTCGCGGCGACCGCGTCGGCCGGGCTGCGCCGCGGGCAGTGGGCGCTCGACGCGGTCGGCTCGATCGGCGATTCCCAGGGCATCGCCGCCGGCGCCGACGCGTCGGGCTACCTGCGCGGCGAATACGGACCGCGCGCGCTGCGCGGCGTGGTCGCGATCTCGGGCGGCCACGAGAGCTTCGCCGACTGGATCGCGACCGACCTCGGGGTCGCGTTCGCGCCGAGCCGCCGGCTCGAGGGCGACCTGGTGTACCGGCCGGAGCGGCTCGACTACGTGGCGGCGACCGGCGCCGACTTCATGCAATCGATCGTCGCGGACGTGCACTGGGCGGTGTCGGCCGCCGCCGACCTCGCGATCTCGGCGGTCGGCACCACCGGCGCCGATCGCGATGTCATCCAGCTGATCACGACGATCGCGTGGAGGCCGCGGTGAGGCACGCCGCGCTCGCGCTCGCGCTCGCCGCGTGCAGCGAGCCCCACGACGGCACGATCGCGATCGCCGCGGGCGACTGCACGACCTGCCACACGCCGGCCGACGATCCGCACGACGAGACCGACTTTCCGATCCTGCCGGCCGACGATCCGGAGATGTGGCACGCCGAGATCGCCTGCGCGGACTGCCATCACTTCGATCGCGGCCCGGGGTTGCGCGGCTTCCACGTCGACTGCACCGAGACCTGCCACCTGCAGAGCGAGCCGGCCGAGGGCTGCGTGCAGTACCCGCAGGCGATGGGCCTGCCCTGCGTGGCGATCGAGCCCGAGCACCTCGGCTGGGTGAGCCCGATCGACCACATCACGCCGTACGCGTGGGACAAGATCGACCACGACTTCTGTCTGACCTGCCATCCCGCCGGCAAGCCGTGACTTGCGCGGCGTGATCCGCGCGCCACGCTCGAGGCATGACCGCATCCCGAAGGCGCAGCAGCTGCGGGTGCGACCTGGTCGCGTGTTCGCGGTCAAGATGGTGCTGCGCGCGCCCGGGACGGTGGCGCGGCTGCCGCGTGCGATCGCGCGGTATCGCGCCGCGTGATCACTTCTTGCCGGGCGGCGGCGGCGGCGGCCTGCGCACCGTCGCGAGCGCCGAGACCAGCTCCTCGGTCTCGATGTCGACCGTGAGCCCGTCGAGCGCGGCGTCGGGCAGCGCCAGCGCCCTGGCGAGCGCGCGCAGGTACTCGTCCTCCGCGAAGTCGATCTCGTCGTCGGCCTCGTTGACCGCGCTGACCAGGAACAGCAGCTTGCGGCGGTCGTCGTCGGAGTCCCCGAGAAAGGGCGCGACCGCCTTGGCGAGCTCGAACGTCTTGGGGTCGAACGCGAAGATCCGCGCGTCGACCTCGGGCGGCAGCTCGCCGGCGAGCTCGCCGAGCAGCGCGCGCACCTCCGCCTTCTCCTGGTCGCGCAGCTCGTCATCGGCATAGGCGGCGCCGAGCAGCACGTCGCACAGCGGCAAGATCCGGTCGTTCGAGATCGCCATCGCGTGGCATCTTACACGAGTCGTGCTGCTCGACCGCGAACGCGACCGGCGAACGTCGCCGAGCTCCCGGGGCGACGACGCCGACCGCGACGCGCTGCGCTGCGCTGCGTGCGATCACGTGATCACCGATCCGGCGTACCGGATCGAGATGAGCGGCGCGCACGAGCACAGCTTCGTCAACCCCGGCGGCTTCGTGCATCACATCGGATGCTTCGCCGCGGCGCCGGGCTGCATCCACCTCGGCGACCCCGAGGCCGCGTTCAGCTGGTTCCCGGGGTGGACGTGGCAGCTCGCAGCGTGTGCGCGTTGCCGCGCGCACCTGGGCTGGATCTACCGCAACGCCGGCGAGCAGTTTCACGGACTGATCGTCCGCATGCTGCGCGGCGCGTGATCGCTCACCAGTAGTAGCGATACGAGAAGCGCCCGCCCCAGTGACCGCAGCCGCCGCCACCGTTGACGTACACCACCTCGTTGTTGTTGCGCTGCGACATCGCCATGCCCATGCACATCGCGAGCATCATGCCGTTGCTGCCGCCGAACAGGCTGTTGTTGTTGTTGCTGCTGAGCGAGCTCAGCGAGTTGTTGATGCCGCTGAGTGCGTTGTACAGGCCGCCGTGGCCGCAGCCGAGCCCGCCGAGCCCGCCGCCGCCGGCGCCGGTGGGCGTCGGCATCACGGGTGCGCTGCCGCCAGTGACGTGATCCAGGTCAGACGTCGAGATGGTGGTGGTCTTCATCGTGGGGATGCTCCTTCTTGGCCGAGCTATTCAGCACGCCGCATGCCACGCCGATCCCCGCGAGATCGCGGGCGATCCTGCCCCAGGATCTGCTTGCTCCCAGGTGACACCTCGAATACCCCAGGTGACAAGCGATAGGCTCGCCCGGTGCGGACCACCGTCCTCGTGCTCGCGCTCGTCTGCGCCGGCTCGCGCGCTCGCGCCGACAGCTTCGCGGAGCTGGCCGGCGGCCTCGCGATCCCGGTCGGTGACAGCGACTGGACCAACGACGTCGACCTCAGCCCGAAGTTCGCGGCGCGGGTGGGCGCGTCGTCCGGCCTGTTCGGCGGGCTGCTCTCGGTCGACTGGACGCCGGAGCAGCTCAGCTCGTCGTTCGACAACGCGCTCGGCGGCGCGTCGGGCTTCCGGTTTCGCATCCTGGCCCACCTGCTCGTCCAGCACCGCGTGCTGCCGAAGCTGACGATCGAAGGTCGGTTCGGCGGCGGCATCGACCTCGCGCACGCCAGCTACGACTACACGCTGCTCGGCGTACACGCCTCCGGCTCCAACACCGACGTCGGCTACGCGTTCGAGCTCGGCGGCGACGTGTGGTACGACGTCACGCCCTCGGTCCAGATCGGCGGGCAGATCGCGCTGCCGATCGGCCACCACGACGATCACGCGAGCAACGGCAACATCAGCTTCGTCTACACCAGCTACGACCTGGACCTGCTGTTCGCGGCGCGCTTCGTGTCGCGCTAAAGCGCATCTCAAGAACGCCCGCGCCGCGACGGTCGCAGCCCGCGCGGGTTTTTGAGGTGCGCTTTAGGGATGCAGGCCGGCGCCGGGCGGCACCGGGACGTCCTTGCCGCGCAGCTCGGCGAGCACCTCGCCCGGCAGCGGGAACCAGCGCAGCTCCTCGAAGTCGGGCGTGCGCGCCGGGTCGTCGAGCGACAGCGAGCGAAACTCCTCGGCGGCCTCCGCGATGATCCGGCGCGCCTCGTCGAGGTAGCCGGGCAGCGCCCACTCGGGTTCGGTCGCGTGGCGCGAGCGGTACTCCATCTTGCCGGTGCGATACGACACCTCGCCGAGCCGCATCACGCCGCGCGGGCCGGTCTCGGTGTAGCAGCGGTGCCGCCACTCGCCGGTGTCCGGATCGAAGCGGTAGTGCGGCAGCAGCCGCCAGCCGTCGCGCGCGACCAGGTGGATCGCGTCGAGGATGTACTGGAACTGGGTCTCGGACAGGAAGTAGTTGAAGTTCACCCGCACCCAGCCGGGCTTGATGCCCTCGCAGCCGCGCACGATCTCGCGCTCGAACTCCTTGCTGGTGTCGAGGTCGATGCCGAGCAGGCGGTGGCCGTACGGGCCGGCGCAGCCGCAACCGCCGCGCGACTGGATGCCGAACAGGTCGTTGAGCAGCGCGACCACGAAGTTGTGGTGGAGGTACGCGCGGCGGTGGCGCACGATGAACGACACGATCGACAGCCGCCACGCCTGCTTGTTGCCGAGGATCGCGATGTGCTCGTTCTGCGACCACGACGCGATCGCGCGCTGGATGAAGTCGACCTCGCGCTCGCGGATCGCGTCGGCGCCGACCGCCTCCTTGAGCTGGAACACCAGGCCGGCGCGCACCGACTCGATGATCGCGGGCGTGCCGCCCTCCTCGCGGAGCACCGGATCGTCGACGTAGCGATGGCCCTCCTGGTTGACGTACGCGACCGTGCCGCCGCCCGGGCAGCCCGGCACGGTGTTGCGGACGAGCGCGCGCTTGACCACGAGCACGCCCGGGGTCTGCGGCCCGCCGATGAACTTGTGCGGCGACACGAACACCGCGTCCTTCTCGGCCATCTCGATCGCGACGTACGGGCCGGCCGCGGCGAAGTCCCAGAACGACAGCGCGCCGTGGCGATGGAGCAGCGCGGTGATCGCGTGGCAGTCGCTCGCGATCCCGGTGACGTTCGACGCGGCCGAGAAGCTGCCGATCTTGAGCGGCCGCGCGGCGAAGCGCTCGAGCTCGCGTCCGAGGTGCTCGAGATCGATGTGGCCGTCGGCGTCCTCGCGGATCACCACGACGTCGGCGATCGACTCGCGCCACGGCAGCTCGTTGGAGTGATGCTCGAACGGCCCGATGAACACGATCGGGCGCTCCGCCTCGGGGATGCGCGCGGTGAGCTGGTAGCGCTCGTCGAGGTCGTTCGGCACGCGCAGGTTGAGGATGTCGATCAGCTTGTTGATCGCGCCGGTCGCGCCCGAGCCGCAGAAGATCACGAGGTCGTCGGGGCCGGCGCCGACCGCGGCGTGGATCACCGCGCGCGCGTCGTGGCGGAACTGCGTGGTCTGGCGCCCGGTGCCCGAGGTCTCGGTGTGGGTGTTGGCGTAGAGCGGCATCACCTCGTTGCGGATGAAGTCCTCGATGAACGTGAGCGACCGGCCGGAGGCGGTGTAGTCGGCGTAGGTCACGCGGCGCAGCCCGTAGGGGCCCTCCAGCGCGCAGTCGTCGCCGATGATCGATGCGCGGATCGTCTCGATCAGCCGTGCGCTCGCGGGGTGCATACCTGCCCTTATCATGACCGGCCGCGCGCCGATACGCGCGCCGCATCGAGCACGGCCTCGCGCAGCCAGCGATGCGCCGCGTCACGGTCGTTGCGCGGGTGCCACAGCTGGAGCGTGACGAACGGCTCGAGGCCGAGCGCGCGGGGCGGTGCGATCATCCGCAGGCCGAGCTTGCCGGCGAGCCGGCGGGCCAGGCGCAGCGAGGTGGTGAGCACGTAGTCGGTCTCGGCGACCAGCGCGAACGCCGCGAGAAAGTACGGCACGGCGCGCGCGATCCGCCGGCGCAGGCCGTGGCGCGCGAGCAGCTCGTCGACGTAACCGCCGACCTGGCCGCGCGGCACGACCTGGACGTGCTCGAGCGCGGCGTACTGCGCGAGCGCGAGCGAGCGGCCGATCGTCGGATGGCCGATCCGCGCGACGCACACGAAGCGGTCCTCGAACAGCCGCTGCATGCGCAGCTCGCTCGGCAGCTCGGAGTACGGCGTGTAGTCGTAGACGCCGATCGCGAGGTCGATCGTCAGGTCGCGCAGCATCGTCGGGTCGTCGCGGTCGACCGGCGTGACGTGGAGCGTGACGCGCGGCGCGGCGGCGAGCGCTCGGTCGAGCGCGGGGCCGAGCAGGGTGAGCGCGTTGTCGGCCGCCTTGATCCGGAACGTGCGATCGAGCGCGCGCGGATCGCGTTCCGGCTCGGGGGCGAGCGTCGCGAGCGCACCCTGCGCCAGCGCGCGCACGCGATCGCGCAGGTCGGTGGCGCGCGGCGTGGCGACCATGCGCTGCCCGGCGCGCACGAGCAGCGGGTCGCCGAGCTGGGCGCGCAGCCGGGCGAGCGCGTGGCTCATCGCGGGAGTCGACAGCCCCAGCCGCGCCGCCGCGCGCGACACGTTCTGCTCCTGGAGCAGCGCATCGAGCGCGAGCAGGAGGTTGAGATCCGGGTGTTGCATGTCATGCAAGATTACTGTTCATCGCGCTGCATTGCGAGGGATGGCCCGCGCCGCCAGCTTGGCGAGTCCAGCAACCCGAGGAGACGCAATGACCCGATGGCTATCGCTCGCTGTTCTCACCGCCGCATGCACCGGCTCGACCTCCCAGCCCGCGGTGCTCGCGCTGCCCGGCAGCGCGTATTACCCGGAGAGCCTCAACGCCGGCCCGGACGGCACGATCTACGTGCCGTCGATCGCGACCGGCGAGATCGTCGCGTTCGGCGATGGCAAGACGGCGCCGCGCGTGGTGCTCGCGCCGGGCGCGACCGACGTCACGGGCGAGACCGGGCTGGTCGTCCACGACGACACGCTGTGGATCTGCTCGGTCGACACCACGTTCCAGCGCGCGACCGAGGTGCGCAGCTTCGACCTCGCGGGCGACCCGCTGGCGCGCTATCCGCTCGCCGCGAACCAGTTCTGCAACGACCTGGCGTTCGACGATGCCGGCAACCTGTACGCGACCGATTCGTTCGCCGGCACGATCCTCGAGCTGCCGGCGGGCGGCAGCGCGCTCGTGACGTTCGCGCAGGACGCGCGCTGGGCGGCCACCGCGCAGGGCGCGTTCGGGCTCGACGGCATCGCCTACGATGGCGCCGGCGGCCTGTACGTCGACACCAACGACACCGGCCTGGTGTTCCACGTCGATCTCGCGAGCCAGGCGGTCACGCCGATCCTGGTGACGCCGGCGCTCGGCCTGGCGGACGGCCTGCGCGTGCTCGACGACCAGACCCTGCTCGTCGCGGACAACACCGGCTCGATCGACGAGCTCGATCTCGCGGGCGCGACCGCGACGTCGACCGCGCTCGCCGACGGGCTCGACGGGCCGACCAGCGTGGTGGTCGCGCGCGGCTACGCGTGGGCCAGCGAAGGCCAGCTCTCCAAGCTGTTCGCCACGCCGCCGCAGTCGCCCGATCTGCCATTCGAGATCCGCAGGATCGCGCTGTAATCGAGCGGTCCAACCCTTGCCGGACCGCGCGCGACGGCTCGCACGATCGCGGGGAAGATCGCGCCGCGCTCGCGCGTTACGCGCGGATGCGCCTCGCCGTCCTCGTGCTCGCCGCCTGCGCCGCGCCGCCGCCTGCCGCGTCGCGCCCGCCCGCCGCGCCGATCGCGCTCACCTACCTCGGCGTCGCGGGCTGGCAGATCGAGGCCGGCGGCGTGGTGATCCTGACCGATCCGTACCTGTCGCGGCCCGCCGATCCCGACGCCCCGCTCGTCCCCGATGCCGCCGCGATCGCGGCGCACGTGCCGGCGCGCGCCGATCTCGTCGCGATCGGTCACTCGCACTACGATCACCTGCTCGACGCGCCGGCGGTCGCGCTGCGCACCGGCGCGCAGCTCGTCGGCAGCGCGAGCACCGCGCGGGTCGCGCGCGCGAGCGGCGTGCCCGACGATCACGTCATCACGGTCAAGGGCGGCGAGGACCTCGAGTTCGGCACGTACTCGCTGCGCGTCATCCCGAGCCTGCACGCTGCGATCGGCGACAAGCACGTGTTCGGCGGCGAGATCGCGCCGTCGCCGCACCTGCCGATGCCCGCGGCGGGCTACGAGGAGGGCGGCACGTTCGCGTATCTGCTCCGCCTCGCCGGCCACGAGGTGCTCGTGCTCGACACCGCGAACTTCATCGAGCGCGAGCTCGCCGGCCTGCACCCCGACATCGCGATCGTCGCGCCCGGCGGGCGCGAGCAGATCCACGACTACACCTGCCGGTTGCTCGCGGCGATCGGCCATCCGCCGATCGTGCTGGCGACCCACTTCGACGACTGGCGCGGTCCGCCGGTCGACGCGCCGCCCTCCGACGACCTGCGCGCGTTCGTCGCCGAGGTCGCGCGCTGCTCGCCGGGGACGCGCGTGATCATTCCGCGCCACTTTGATCGCATGATGCTGCCGTGATTCCGATCCGGCTGCTCGCGCTCGTGCTCGCAGGGTGCGCGACGTCGTGGGGCCACAACGAGAACGACGTCGTGTTCACGCGCTACTCGGCGCTGGCGAGCAACGCCGAGATCGCGCGCCGCTCGCTGCCGCCGCTCACCTACCGCCGCGTCGAGCAGGCGCTCGCCGCGCGTCACGAGCAGCTGGCGGACCAGGCGATCGATCTCGCGAACGAGCGCTTCGACCTCTATGTCCCCGGCGGCCCGATGCCGCCCGACGGCTACGGCGTGCTGGTGTTCGTCGCACCGTGGGACACCCCGACCCGCCCCGACGTCTGGCGCGGCCCGCTCGATCGCCACCATCTGATCTTCGTCAGCGCCGAGCGCTCGGGCAACGAGGCCAGCGTGCTCGATCGCCGGCTGCCGCTCGCGCTGCTCGCGTACGAGAACGTGCGCGCGCGGTTTCACGTCGACCCGCGCCGGGTGTTCGTGTACGGGCTGTCGGGCGGCTCGCGGGTCGCCGAGCGCGCGGCCATGGCGTATCCCGACGTGTTTCACGGCGCGGTGCTCGACGCCGGCTCGGATCGGATCGACGGCCGCGACGGCATCTACAAGCCGCCGGCCGAGCTGTTCCGCCTGTTCCAGCACACCCGGCTGGTCTACATCACCGGCGACCAGGACCTCGACAACCTGGACGCGGACACGGCGAGCATCCGCTCGATGCGCGATGCCTGCGTGCTCGACGTCGACGTCGAGTACGCGACCGGCCTGGCGCATCAGGCGCTCGACATCGCATCGCTCGACAAGGCGCTCGACGCGCTCGACGCGCCCCACGGGGTCGATCCTGCCGCGCTGGCGCGCTGCGACGCCGGCGTCGAGCGCGACCTCGCCGCGCGGCTGGCCGAGGCCGAGGCGACGGTCGCGCGCGGCGATCGCGACCGCGCCCGCACGCAGCTGCTCTCGATCGAGGCCGAGTTCGGCGGCCTCGCCGCGGCGCAGCTGCGCGAGCTCGACGCGAAGATCCGATAGTCAGCGCAGCGCGCCGAGCGCGTAGGTGCGGCCGTAGCCGCGCGACACGTTCTCGATCCGCACCGAGATCGTGCCGTCGGGCGCGTAGGTGTAGGTCTCGGCGATCTCGATCGCCATGAGATCGGGGCGCCGCGCGTTGGGCACGCGCGCGAGCTCCTTGCGGTCGGCGAGCTCGGGATCGTACGGGAAGTACACCTCGGTCCACGGCACGAGGTCGTGCACCGGCTGGCCGTCGGCGTCGAGCGCGCCGCACTCGAGGAAGCGCAGGTGGCCGATCGCGTGGGTCGGGTGATAGCGGCGCTCGATCACGACCGGGCCCTCGGCGTGCTTGCCGATCAGCGGATCGAACACCTTGTCCGCGCCGCTGTCGGCTTCGCGCCACACGCCGAAGTGGCGGGTGACCGCCTCGCGGATCATGACGTGCGCGTCGGGGTCGGCGGCGATCGCGAGGCCGAGCGCGGTCGACGCGAACGCCTGCGGCGCGAGCAGGAGCTTGCGGCCGAACCGCGCGCGCAGCGCCCTGGCGACCGCCGGAAACGCGGCGCCGCCGCCGACCAGGTACAGCCCGCCGAGCTCGCGCGGATCCTCGGTGTCGATCCCCGCCGCGCGCAGCCGCTCGAACAGCCGATCGGTCTCGCCCAGCGTGCGCTCGATCAGGGGCTCGGCGCGCGCGTACAGCGCCGCGACGTCGATCGTCGCGCTGCCGCGCTCGCCGAGGTCGACCAGCAGCTTCTTCGAGGTCGGGCGCAGGCTCTCCTTGGCCTCGCGCGCGCGCTCGAGCTCGGCCGCACCGAACGCATCGCGCGGGACCTCGAGCGCGGCGGCCGCCGCGTCGAGCACGAGGTCGTCGAAGTCATCGCCGCCGAGCCGAGCGATGCCCTCGGCCGCGATCAGCTCGAACCGCCGGTGCTCGAGCGACACCGCCGAGGTGTCGAACGTGCCGCCGCCGAGGTCGTAGACCACGACGTAGCGCTTGGGGCTGCGCTTGCCGAGCTCGCCGAGCCGATGGTGCGCGAACTCGATCGCCGCGGCGGTCGGCTCGTTGAGCAGGCCGATCGGCGCGAAGCCGGCGCGCCGGAACGCCTCGAGCAGCAGCCAGCGCTGGCGCGACGCCGCGTTGGCCGGCGCCGCGACCATCACCTCGAGCGGCGTCTTCGCCTTGATCCCGAGGTTCGAGCGCTCGATCAGCGTGCGGCGCAGCTCGATCGCGAACGCGGTGACCAGCTCGAGCGCGCTGCGGCCGGGCAGGCCGGGGACCTCGTCGTCGGGCATGAGCCCCTGCGCGACCCGCTTGATCGATCGGATCGCGTGCGTGCAGTCGCCCTCGGCGAGCGCGCGCGCGGCCGCCCAGCCGACCATTAGCTCGCCGCCGCGCAGCGCCGCGATCCCGGGCACGTGCTCGCGGAACTCGCCGGCGTCGTCGATCGCGGCGAGCGGATAGCGACCATCGCGCACCGCCGCGACCACGGTGCGCGTCGTGCCGAAGTCGATCCCGAGCCTCACAGCTACACGCGTAGCACGATCTTGCCGAAGCCGGCATTTTCCGACATGCGCTGGTGCGCGCGCGCCGCGTCGGCGAGCGGGAGCACGCAATCGATCACCGGCCGGATCCGGCCGCGCGCGACGAGCGGCACGATCTCGCGCTCGAACACGCGGGCCGCCGCGAGCTTCTCCTCGAGCGCCCGCGCGCGCAGCACGGTGCCGAAGATCCGCACGCGCTTGCGCAGCACGAGCCCGAGCTCGAGCTCGGTCCTGGCCCCGGCGAGCAGGCCGACCAGCGCGATCCGGCCGAGCGGCTGCACGCAGCGCACGTCCTCGGCGAGGTAGGCGCCGCCGACCAGCTCGAGCACGACCGCGGGCGCGGGCGCGACGCGATCGGCGAACCGCCCGCCGTCCGGCACGACGCCGAGATCGAGCCCGAGCTCGCGGGCGCGATCGAGCTTGTCCTGCGTGCGCGCCGTGCCGATCACGAACGCGCCGAGCGCGCGGCCGAGCTGGATCGCCGCCGTGCCCACCCCACTGCCCGCCGCGTGGACCAGCACCGGCTCGCCGCCGCGCAGCCCGCCTTGCACGACCATCGCGTCGTACGCGGTGATGAAGGCCTCGGGGATCGCGGCCGCGTCCTCGAAGCCGACGCCGTCGGGGATGCGGGCGAGCGCGCGCTCGTGGCTGATCACCGCCTCGGCGTAGCCGCCGCCGCCGACCAGGCCGAACACGCGATCGCCGGTTGCCAGGGTCTCCACGCCGGGGCCGAGTGCCTCGACCTCGCCGGCGATCTCGAGGCCGGGGACATCGGGCGGCGCATCACCGGGCGCGGGATACCCGCCCATGCGCTGCAGCAGATCCGCGCGGTTGACCGCGGTGGCACGCACGCGCACGCGGACCTCGCCGCGCGACGGCTCGGGCAGCGGCCGCTCGACGAGCGCGAGCACGTCGGGGCCGCCGGGCTTGGTGATCGCGACTACTCGCATCGTGCGCGAGGTGTATCATTGCCGCATGCGCGTGGTGGCGATCCTGCTGCTCGGCGCGTGCGGCGGCCAGCCGCTGCTCGCGAACGCGCCGCACCCGAACAACGCGGCGGTCGCCGGCGGCGCGGCCGCGGCGGCCGCGGCGATCACGCTGGCAGCGCCCGATGCGGCGACCGCCAAGCCGGAGAGCGATCGCGACGCCGACAAGAAGCCGATCACCGTGAAGGAGCGCGTGCCCGCCGACGTGCTCGATCGGCTCGACCAGCAGCAAGGCTCGGCCGCCACGACCCATGCGACGGCGCCGCCGGCCGTGAAGAACAAGCCCAAGGGGCCTCCGCCCAAGCTGCCGTCGCCGAGGGACGCCGCCGAGCACGAGGAGTCGACCGAGCAGCCCTGAGGTCGGCGAGCCGATGTCGGACACGGCCGGCGCGCCAGCGGCTAGCCGGGTTGCCGATCCGTGCGGTTCTGGCGCGCTGCGGTGGCCGGAAATCGGCCTCGATCACCTGTCACTTCAATGATCTCGACTGGTCGGACCATTGGTCCATAGCTTGCTACGCGGCGCGTTATGCGCTCGCTCGCCCTTCCCCTGCTCGTCGCCTGTGCTTCGCCGGCTCCCGAAGCTCCTCCCGGTCCCACCACCGTGCGCGCCCGGCTCGCCCAGCCCACCCGGTTGCTGGTCGACGCCGCCGCGAGCACCGGCTCGATCACCGCGAGCCGCAACACGTCGTCGGGCTGGCAGGACGGCTCGATGGCGCTCGCGATCGACGACGGCGAGCTCGACGCGATGGTCGACGCGACCGGGCAGCTCCAGATCAGCCAGCTCGCGCTGAACCTCGCGCCGATCGACATCCCCGAGGACGTGTTCGGCAAGCCGGCGCAGCTCCAGGACGTGCGGGTGACGCTCGCCGCGCCGCCGCGGGCGACCACCGCGTGGACCGACGCCGACGATGCCACCGCGAACGCGACGGTCGGGCTCGATCTCGACTGGAGCATCGCGGTCGACGGCTCGTCCTCGCCGCTCGGCGAGCAGACGCTGTCGCCGATCACCGCGATCGTGTCGCTGACGGGCACCGGCGACGCGGTCGACGCGACGATCGTGCTCGCCGGCACCGGCCAGCTGTGGAGCTGGGCCGATCTGATCTCGCTGTCGCAGCTCCAGCTCGCGGTGGTCGCGAGCACTGACTCGCAGCTGTAACGCGCGCTCGCCGCGGCTTGGTTACGATCGCACCATGATCGGGATCCCGCTCGCGATCGCGAGCTTCGCGTACGGCGAGTGGGTGGCGCATCGCTACCTCTTGCACTGGCGCGGCCGCGACAAGCGCAGCGTGTTCGCGTTCCACTTTCACACCCACCACCAGAAGGTCCGCAAGCACGGCGGCTACGACCCTGACTTCGAGGGTCCGGTGTGGAGCACGCCGACCCAGCTCGGCGAGGCGGTCGGGCTCGCGATGATCGGGCTCGCGCACGCGCCGCTTCTGCCGATCGCGCCGTTTTACACCGCGACCACGTGGTACCTGCTCGCCAGGTACCGCCGCGATCACCGGCGCTGCCACATCGATCCCGAGTGGGGACGCACGCATCTGGCGTGGCACTACGATCACCACATGGGCCCGAACCAGCACCGCAACTGGGGCGTCACGTTCCAGTGGTTCGACAGGCTGCGCGGCACGCGCGAGCCCTACGTCGGCACGGCGAAGGAGCTCGTCGATCGTCCGCGCAACACCGAGCGTGCCGCTGCCGCGATCGAGGGGCGGGCGGGGCGGCCGCCCAGGCGCGCGACCTGGCGCGGCGCGTGGCGCGCGCTGGTCCAGCGCGCGGCCTGAGGGCAGCCCCCTAGTTCAGCGGATACGACTGCACGCACGCTCCGGCGGGACCGGTGCTGGTCGAGGTGTCGACCGGCGTCGCCCAGCCGGTGCCGTCGCACTGGTACCAGGTGTCGTCGGACGAGGCCTGCACGCAGGTGCGCGGCGGCACCGCGCGACCGAGCGTCGCCGACTGACACCAGCCGTAGGTCGCGCTGCAGCCCGAGGTCGAGCTGGTCTGATACCAGGCGCCCGACTCGCACTGGTACCACTTCTGGTCGGCCGCGGACTGCACGCACGCGCCCTCGGCGATCGTGGTGCCCATCGTCGCCGAATCGCAGCTGCCATCGCCGCCGCCGCCGCCGCTGCCGCCGCCGCTGCCGCTGCCGCTGCCGCTGCTCGCGCCGCCGGCGAATGCCTGCAGCTCGGACAGCGTGCCGTTGAAGCGGTCCAGGTCGACGTCGCCGGAGATACCCGACACGCTGCCGCTATCGCTGTACTGCCACATCGCCCACGTGCCCCACGGCGACGGCAGGTTCGGGCAGCTCGACGAGGTGTACTCGGCGATCCACAGCGGGTTGTTGACGAACGAGGTCGGGCCGCCGACGTCGTCGCGCCAGAAGTAGCTGCCGGTGTAGATGATCGGATCGACGCCGGTCGCGGCCTTGACGAGGTTCACCCACGTCCGGATGTTCGCCGCGATGGTCGACGCCGACAGCCCGCCGGTGACCTCGACGTCGAGCACCGGCGGCAGGTCGCCGGGCTCGAGCGTGCCGACCGATGCGATCATGAGGTTCGCCTGGTCGGTGACGTTCTCCGCGGGGCGGAAGAACTGATACGCGCCGCGGATCAGGCCGGCGGTCTTGGCGCCGGCGTAGTAGCTCGCGAACTTCGGATCCTTGAAGCCCGTACCGTCCGAGACGCGGACGATGGCGAACTGGTAGCCGTCCGCTGCGACCCGGTTCCAGTCGATCGAGCCGTTGTAGTACGACACGTCGATGCCGGGCGTGGTGGTGCCCGACGCGCACGCGTTCGGCGCGAACCATGGCCCTCCCGAGCCGGAGCCTTGCGTGGCGAGCCCCTGACCTGCGGACAGATCGCTTCCGCTCGGTGCGGGGTAGGTGCAGGAGCAAACGGCGAGGCAGAACAACGCGAAGAAATTGGCCCTCATCATCGCGGCGCCTACAACGCAAGCGATGTGCCTCGCGCGATTGACGCGCCGCGGTTTCGCGCGGTGTGCGATCGCGTGCACGACCGGCGCAGCCCACGTCGCATCGCGCGAACGCATCCGCGCGCGGCTCGGCCGATCGCGGTTGCAGCCCGGGGATCGAGGTTGCAACCGCGCGTGTGCACTCCTCAGGCGTTGACGGTCTGCACGTTCGGCTGTGCCGCGCCGTTGATCAGCTGCGCCGCCGGTGCGCCGGTCGCGACCGTGACCTCGGCGCCGAGGCCGCCGCCGCCACCGCCGCCACCACCTCCGCCGCAGCCGCGGCAGCGGCAGCCGTGGCCGCAGCCGCCGGTGACCGTGATGAGCGCGTCGAGCGCGATGGTCGGGATCGGGGTGTTGGTGTTGCGCATGGCCGGGGACTCAGCAGCGGTCGTGCCACGCGCGATCGTGAATCGATGCGAGGTCTTGCGCGCGGGGCGGGTGTCGACCGCGAGCGGCAGCCCGCATCCCGCGGGACGCGCAATGGCGTTCGAGCCGTCGTGTCTTCCGAGCGTGAGCCGCAGAGCAGTCGTCATCGGGTGCGCCGCGCTGGCCTGGAGCGTGGCGATCGGCCGCAGCTGGCTCGCGCTGCAACCGTTCGTGGCGCCGGCCGAGGCCGCGTCGCCGCCGCCGAGCTACCGGGTCGTCGCGCTCGATCCGTCCCAGGACGGCGATTGTCCCGGGCCGATGCTGCGCGAGATCCACCGCCACCCGCACTGGACGATCCGGCTCGACGCGATCTTTCCGCGCGACTGCGGGATGGAGCCGCTCATCCGCGACGCGTCGATCACGATCACCGCGGACGGCGCGCAGTGGATCGGCGACGGCCGCCGGCTCGCCGACCACGCCTGGGTCGGCACGCCGAGGACCGAGCCGGTCGAGCTGACCGACGCCGAGCGCGCCGGGCTGCTGGCGGCGCTCGACCGGCCATGCGACGACCTCGACGCCGGCGATGGCCGCTGGTGGTTCGCGATCGCGATCGACCCCGCGTCCGATCCGATCACGTCGCTGCCGCGCTCGCAGCTCTCCGCCGATGTCGCGCGCATGTTCGACGCGCTCGAGCGGCGCTACGTGGCCGCCGAGATCGGCACCGCGCGCGAGGTCCGGCTCGACGTGAGCTATCGCAGCGGGCATCGCCGCGACCGCGCGAGGATCGCGCGCGGCCGGCTGGACCACGGCGCCGACACGCCCGAGCTGCTCGACGACGCCCAGCTGGTGTACGCGGTGCACTGCCTGCGCGAGCTGCCGCACGATCGCGATCCCGTGGTCACCGGCACGTGGTCGCTTCAGGGCGTGCGCGTGCCGATCGCGGTCGGACCCGACGGCCTCGATCCGAACGGCTGTCTGTGCGGGCTCGACATCTGCATCGCGAGCTACGTGGAGTAGCTCGCCATCGCCGCGCTCCACGTGCGCTCGAAGTGGCCGATCCGCTGCTCGAGCTGCGACGCGTGCACGCCGGCGGGCAGCCCGATCGCCTGCAGGCCGCGCTGGGTGCGCAGCACGACCGCGAGGTCCTGCTCGGTCGTGCGCTGGAACGCGATCCGGCGGAACTCGCGGATCGCCGGCAGATCGGGCAGCGCCGGATCGTCGTAGCTGCGCGCGAACAGCTTGAGCCGATCGTGGCCGATCGGATCGATCCGGAGGTAGGTGAAGTCGCTCGGCGACAGCACCGGGATCAGGTTCGGGAAGATCGAGCCGAACCGCACGCGCGCGATCGCCGGATCCATGTCGGGCGGTACGTAGTTCGGGTTGAGCCGCGCCCAGCTGTACGCGCTGTGCGGCTCGAGCACGGTCTGCGACGTCGCCGGATCGATCACGATCGCGTCGGTCAGGATGTCGTGGACGAACGGCACGTGATAGCCGTCGTTCGCGTTCTCGACGAACAGCTTCCAGTTGGCATCGAGCTCGTAGCTCGCCTCCCACGCGAGCTGCCAGCGCTCGACCCCGGCGCGCGCGAGCGACGCCGGCAGCTCGCCGACCCACTCGGCGAGCGGCGGCGCGGCCTGGTCGAGGCACGCGAACACCAGCGGTCCGACCGTGCCGAGCCGCACCGGGACCAGGCTCGTGGTCGACAGATCGCAGTGCGCGAAGTCGTCGCGGTACGGCACGCCGTGCAGCTTGCCGTCGAGCGCGTAGCTCCACGCGTGGTAGGGGCACTTGATCTGCGCCGCGCACGTGCCCTTGCCCTCGAGCAGCTGCGCGCCGCGGTGGCGGCACGCGTTCAGGTAGCCGCGCAGCGCGCCGTCGCGATCGCGCACGACCAGCACCGGCGTCGCGCCGATCTGCGCGGCGACGTAGCTGCCCGGCGCGGCGAGATCGCTGGTGTCGGCGACGTGCACCCAGCTGCGCGCGAAGATCGCGCGCTGCTCGAGCTCGAACACGGCGCGCGAGGTGAACGCGCGCGGCGGCAGGTTGCGGCCGGGCAGCGGCGCGCACAGCTCGACTCCGTCAACCACCGGACTTGGCTGCATGGTCGTTCTCCTTGGTGAGGGCCCGCAGCGCGGGCTGCAGCGTGCGGAGCAAGGCCAGGACGTCCTCGCGATAGCGGCCGCGCGCCACGCCGACGAGCAGGTGACACGCACCCGATGCCGCGGCGGCGCGAAACGTCGCGAAGTCGATGTTGCCGAACCCCCACGCCAGGAACGCCGCCGTGTAGTTGGCGTGGATGTGGCGCGCGACCAGCATGGGATCGGCCCAGTCCTCGAGCTGGCCGGCGCGCTGGGCCGCCGCGAGGTTGGCCGCGATCACGCCGACGAACGCGTCCTCGGTGCGCTGGCGCATCTCGCCGGTCTCCGGCGAGGTCATGAACATCTGGATCGTCGCGCGGAAGAACTCGGGCTCGCGCTCGATCAGCCGCATGCCGGTGTCGAACATCGCCAGGCCGCGCGCGAGGAAGCCCTCGGCCTCCGAAGGCATCGCCGCGGCGAGCTCGCCGGCCATCGCCTGGAGCTCGGCGCCGAGGATCGCGTCCTTGCTGCCGAACAGGTTGTAGAGCGTCGGCACCGAGACCCGCGCGGCGCGCGCGAGGTCGCGCATGGTGAGCCCGGCGTAGCCGCGCTCGGCGACCAGCTCGCGCGCGACCGCGCCGATCCGCGCGCGGCGCTCTGCCTTGTGCTGCTCGAAGAGGCTGGACATTGAACGCGTTTAAAGAATAGAACGCGTTAAAGCTCATGGCAAGGACGCTCTAGATCCATGCGTAAAATAAGCAAGTTATACGTGCTTTGCCATCAGCTCGGCGTAGCCGCCCTCGTGCCAGAGCTCGAGCTCCTTCGCGCGCTGCATCGCGAACGGATGGGTCCGGCCGAGCGTCAGCAGGATCTTGTAGGCGTGGTCGAGCGTCGAGCGATCGACCTCCTCGTACTCGCGGACCTGGCGCAGGAACTCGTCGCGATCCATCTCGGCGGCGAGCCGGGTCGTGCCGCCGGCGAGCTTCATGAACGTCGCGCGCGCCGGCTCGAGATCCTGCACGCACAAGAGCGCCGCGCGATCCGACGTCAGCTCGGCGCAGCGGTACCACTCGAGCAGCGCGATCACCAGGCCGCGCGCGAGCAGCGCGCCCACGCCGAGCGTCATCTCGCCGAGCAGCGCGACCACCGCGGCGATGTTGCGCGCCATCGTGCCGTACAGCACGTGGCCGGCCTTGATGTGGCCGACCTCGTGGCCGATCACGAAGAACAGCTCCTCGTCCGACATCATGTCGACCAGCCCGGAGGTCACGGTGACGAACGGCTTGGTGTGGCCGTAGGTGAACGCGTTCGGCACCGGATCGACCGTCACGTACATCTCGGGCTCCGGGACGTCGAGGATCTTGCACGCCCAGGTCAGGCTGCGATGCAGCCGGCCGAACATCTTCGGCGTGACCCGCAGGTTCGAGGCGACGTTCTCGACGTAGTACAGCCGCTCGAGCCCGATCTCGAGCACCTTCGCGAACAGCTTGTCGATGCCGGGGATCTTCTTGAGCGCGTCGGTCGCGCGCCGATCCGACGGGTGCCGCAGGTCCTCGACCGAGAGCCCCGGAAGCGCGCGCAGCTTGCGCTTCTTCTTGCCGTCCGCGGTGTCGTCGTTCATCGCGCCAGCATACGCGAGGCGCGCTACTTCTTCTTCGCCTCGTAGGTCCGGTAGACCGGCGCCGCGGCGGCCGGCGCGTCGTCGTACCGCACCTCGGCGTTGTCGGCGCGCACGCCCTTCTTGACGTAGGTGTGCGCGGCCTTGGTGTCGAACGACTCCACGGCCGCAGCCTTGTCGGAGTCCTCGACGAACGCCTTGTACGCGTCGGCCTTGGGCGGCCGGGCGGCGGCGGTCGCGGTGACGTCGACCGCGTCGGCGATGTAGGATCGCACGAGCTTGGTCTCGAGCTTGGCGAACAGCGCGTGCGACTGGAACACGTCGACCGTCTGGACCTCGCCGTTGATCGCGACCGCGAAGCCGACCAGCTGGCCCTGCTGATCGGCCGGGAGCTTGGCGAGCGCCGAATCGACCGTCTCCTCCATCTTGCCGAGCCTGCCGCCGGCCTCCTCGGCCGCGACCGCGCGGTAGGTGTCGGTGTCGCTCGTGGTCTTGCGCTCGACGTTCTTGGCGTGGACCTCGTCCCACACGTCCTCCTGCGACTCGAAGCTCGCGTTGCCGCGCAGCCGGCCGTGCGCGAGCGCGCGCGCGGTCGTGAACTCGCCGGTCTTGCCGGTCCACCGCCCGTGCTCGACGCAGAACACCGGGACGTCCTGCGTGGTCTTGGCCGGGATGATCGTGTTGCGGCCGATGATCCGGTCCTGCTTGCCGCCGATGATGACCTCGCCGGCGAGCAGGAACAGCGGCTGGGTCGCGTTGTTGGTGAGCGTGAGGCTGTTGACCTCGCCGCCCTCGACCTCCTTGATGTGGACGAGCTTCCTGGGCATCGCCTCGTCGAGCACCAGCAGCTGCTTGTCCTTGTCGTCGGCGGCCGGCGCGGTCGTCACGATCGGCGTGACGGTCAGGCTGTCGACCTGGATCGGGTCGAGCATCTTGGTGTGGTCGAGCCCGCTCGCAGGTGGGCCGGCGGAGGCGGACGAGGACGCGAGAGCGACGGCCAGGACGGAGGCGTGGAGGGTGCGCATGGCCGGCCATACGCATGCCTCGCGCGATCGATCTAACTCCCGTTTGGGATCGCGAGATTGCGCGATCGGGGGGAGTTGAGACACGCGCAGCCGGGGTCAGGTTGCACCGGGCTGGGCGATCCGCTGCTCGATCCGGCGCGCGAGCTCGGCGTCCTGGGCTTCGTGTGGCAGGAGGCACACTTGCATCAGCCAGTCGGTCGCACACACGTGCGGCTCGATCGCGGGGTCCTGCTCGCGGTTCCATCGCGCCAGCACCGAGATCGACGCGCGGTCGAGGATCCGGATCAGGTTGTTGACGTAACCCTCGCTACGGCCGAGCGTCCGCGCGATGCGCAGCCCGGTCCAGCCGCGGTCGCGCAACAGCTTGCACCACAACGCGAGCTCGCACGTCCCGCGAAACTCGTTCGGCAGCGTATCCACGACGAGCCTCCCGCCGATCCAACGCGGTCGGCGACACCCACATTCCGTGCTTGCCACGTCGGCCGCGATCCGAAACACTTGGATCGCGTGTACCGCGACCTCTCGACGGACCTGGACGAGCGTGATCGCGCGGTCGGCGCGATCCTGATGGGCGAAGCCCTGGTCGATGGCTGCGAGCGCGCGGTGGCGCGCGCCGGCGGCGAGTCGACCCCACCGCCGGAGCGCTGGCGGGCGATCGCCCACGTGCACGACGCCTATCTCGACATCTGGCGCCACCTCGATCAGGCGCGCCGGGTGCTCGCCGATCGCGGCGCCAACACGATGGCGTACGACGAGCTGCGCCCCAACGTCCGGCGCGCGGCGACCAACCCCGGGCTCGACGGCGAGCGCGCGGTCGACTGCGACGCGCTCGAGGACGCCCGGCGCGCGATCGGCGAGCTCAAGCTCGCGGTGCCGGGCGCCGACTGGGACGCGATCGACGCGCGCACCCAGGGCCTGGTCAACGCGCCGCTCGGCCACCGCGCCAAGCATCGGCTCGCGCT
>DATJAE010000050.1:0-16705 GCA_035516595.1 Kofleriaceae bacterium
GCGCGGGTCGGGGCTGCCGTTGAAGTGGATGCCGAGCCAGTCGCCCGGCGCGGGCGACGCCGCCGCGCTGGTGAACACGATCGGCGCGCTCGCGCTGCCGACCGCGACCAGCGCGCCGGTCGAAGGATCGGTGTCCTGCGCGGTCTGCACGTACACGCCGCCGCCCGGCTCGAAGCGCAGCGTCACGTTCGGCTCGATCGTCAGGGTCGCCACGTCGCCGAGCTGGCGCGAGTCGATCACGAGCTGCGCGTCGTGCTGCGGATCGCCCACGTGATACGGCACGCCGCGGTCGTGCAGCGTCACGTCGCGGTCGACCAGCGACATGCCATCGCCCTCGAGGTCGATCTCGTCGATCGCGTTGCCGGTGTAGGTCCCGCTCGGGATCGTGCCGGCGAGGTTCGCGGCGGCGTGGATCGGATAGTGCTGCGCGCCCTCGATCACGAGCTCGCTCGAGGTCGCCGAGAGCTCGCCGCCCGAGACCATGTAGATGCCCTGGCTGGCCGAGTCCACGATCTGGACGTGATCGACGTGGAGGATCTCGGCCGGCGTGCCATCCGCGCGGATGTCGAGCACGGCCGCGCCGTCGGGCACCGTGTTCTGCGGCGCGCCGCCGCCGGCGAGCCGCGTGTACGACAGATCGAGCGTACCGCCCACCGTGCGCAGCTGCGCCCACGGCCGGGTGGCGTCGCTGCGATCGAACGTGACCGGCGCGTCGGCCGTGCCTCGAGCGACGATGCTGCCTCCGGTCTCGAGCGTCACCGTGGTGTTCGGCGCGATCAGGACCTGCGCGCAGGCCTCGATCGTGACCTGCGCCGAGATCGCGAGGTCGGCGGGGATCACGTGCGGGCTCGCCGCGGCGGTCCAGGTCTCGGGCCCGGAGATCGTCGTCGCGTGCGTCGTGCCCGGTCCGGCGGGCGGCGTGCACGCCGGGGCCGGCGCGTCGGGGGTGGGCGTCGTAGCGGCGGGATCGGTGCAGGCGGCGGCGCCAAGCAGGGCGACGATCGTGAGCTTCATGGCTCCACAAGAGGAGGCTCCCGCGATCCGTCGCACGACGAAATCGTGTCGGTGTTCCGCGGAGATCCGTCGCGGCCAGCACCGCGCGAGCGGCACGCGCGGTGCACCTCGTGCTCGCGAGGAGAACCAAGATGCCGAGTCGCAGCGATCAGATCGCAAGCAAAGGGATGGGGATCGCGAAGGCCGTCAAGGCCACGGCGAAGGGGATCGTCGGGGTGTTCAAGACGCTGATGGAGCAACACGGAGAGGTCTCGGCGCTGATCCGCCGCGTTCAGAAGGACGCCGGCAAGCGCGCCGACCTGTGGCCGCAGATCCGGCGCGAGCTGCTGTCGCACGAGCGCGGCGAGCTGCGCGTCGTCTACCCGGCGCTGCGCGAGCGCGCCGAGACCCGCGAGCTCGCCGATCGCCACGATGCCGAGGCCACGTCGCTCGAGGGCCAGATCGCGGCGGTCGACCAGGAGCCGACGGACAGCACCGCGTGGGCCGAGGCGTTCGACCGGCTGGTCGAGCTCGTCCAGGCGCACGTGACGTTCGAGGAGAACGAGGTGTTCCCGGCGGCGATGGCCGCGCTCGGCGACAACCGGGCGCGCGCGCTCGCGGCGCCGTTCGTCGAGGCCAAGCTGGCCGAGGTCAACCGGGTCGATCGGCACTGACCGCGAACGCGCTAGTCGACGATCAGCAAGCGCGCGCCGCGCGGGCTGCGCGAGCGATGCGCGCCATCGCCGTCGGCCACGATGTAGCTGTCGCCGGCCTGCAGCTCGAACGAGCGGCCATCGCGCAGCTCGGTGACGAGCTGGCCGTCCAGCACGTGGATCACGTGGCCGCGCTCGCACCAGTGATCGGCCAGGTAGCCGGCCGAGTACTCGACGATCCGCACGCGCACGTTGCCGACCGCGACGGTGCGCCACGTCGCCTGGCCGGTCTCGCCGGCGTGCACGGTGGGCGCGACCGCAGCCCAGCCGATGGTCTGGAACGGGATGTCCGCGAGCTTCACGCCGCGATCGTTCAGCACGGCGGGGCCGCCGTCAATCCGCGATCACGCCTGCGCGGCGGGCTTTTGGGCGCGCAGCTCGAAGCCCACGCCGCCGTGGCGCACCTCACCGCCACCGAACGCGCTGCGCTCGGCGAGCGCGCGGATCGCGGCGTCGGTGTACGCGCGGCCGAGCAGGACGTGGCGGAACGTCCAGCGCGTCCACAGCGCGTTCCACCACGATAGCTTCATCGCGTCGACCTCGGCGCGGATCTCGTCGCGCGTCGCCTCCTTGCGGAGGTCGAAGATCGATGCGACGCCGCCCGGCGCGAGCACGCGATACGCCTCGTCGAGCGCGCCGAGCGGGTCGGCAAAGTTCTTGAACGCGGCGCGGCACACGACATGGTCGAACGCGGCGTCGCCGAACGGCAGCTGCGACGCGTTGCCGTGCCGGACGTCGACCGCGACGCCGGCGGCGCGCGCGTTGTCGCCGACCATGCGGACGAACGACCTGCTGATGTCGACCGCGCTCACGCGCAGGCCGCGCCGCGCGAGCTCGATCGCGAGGTAACCGGGTCCGGGTGCGACCTCGAGCACGCGCGCGCCTGGCGGCAGCGCCCGCGCGATGTCATCCGCGATCGCCGCGTAGCCGCGATCGCCTCGCGTGATCTTCGCGTACCAGGTCGCGATCGGACCCTCCATGCCGATGCCTCGATAGCCCTTGGTCGTCATGGTGGGCTCCTAGTGAACCAGGCCTGCGAGGTGAAGGCAGACGAGGAACAGCCCCGTCGCGACGAGCAGGATGCTGAGGCCGACCGGTGAGCCCCAGCCGCTCCACGTCAGGGTCGCGGTCACCGCGGTGCGCTCGAGCAGCTTGTGTTGTTCGGGATCGAAGGGGTGCGTCGCCATCGTCGTGCTCCTTGCGGTTGGTGGATATTGCATAACTATACATATTATGACTATTCATGCAAGGACTGTCCGCGATGTATGCTGGATCCATGGCGAATCGCCCGCGCTCCCCGCTGTGGATGATCGTGCTCGCGCTCGCCTGCGAGGAGCCGATGCACCCGTACCGGATGCAGCAGCTGATCAAGCAGCGCGGCAAGGACCACGTCGCGAACGTCGCGCAGCGCAACAGCGTGTATCAGACGATCGACGCGCTGGTGCGCGCGGGGCTCATCCGCGTGCGCGAGACCGCGCGCGACGAGAACCGGCCCGAGCGCACGATCTACGAGGCGACCGGCGAGGGCCGCCGCACGCTCGCGGAGTGGATCCGCACCGTGCTGTCGACGCCGGCGCGCGAGTTTCCCGACTTCCCGGCCGCGCTGTCGCTGCTCGGCCCGTGGATCACGCCGGCCGAGCTGCGCGCGATGCTCGAGGCCCGCGTCCAGGCGCTCGAGGCGCGGCGGCGCGAGCACGACACGCCGATGCCGGCGGAGCTGCCGCGCATGTTCCTGCTCGAGGAGGAGTACATGTCGGCGATCCTGCGCGCCGAGATCGCGTGGCTGCGCGGCGTGATCGAGGATCTGCGCGCCGGCCGGCTCGAGCCGCCGACCGAGGCGGAAATGCGCGAGCTCGCGTCGCTTCCCGGCGCACCGAGCGAGCAGGCGATGCGCCGGCTGACCGCGGCGACCAAGCGCAAGCGCCGACGCGTTTAACCTCGCGGCCGCGCCGCGCGTCCGAGCCGATCGATGATGCGGTGGCTCGCCCTCGCCGCGACCCTCGCCTGCGGCTGCGGGCGCGCGGACGATCCGACCAGCTGCACGCCCGGGTTGTTTCACGACGGTCAGGGCGAGATGGTCACGCTCGCGCCCCGCGGCGCGACCTGCCGCGTCTATCGCGCCTCGCCCGACGGCGTGTGGCGCGACGGCGTCGGCTTCGTCCGCGATGGCGAGCTCGTGGTCGGCTGGAGCGCCGGCAAGGAGTACGGCGCGATCAGCTACGCGATCGCGCCCGGCCGGCTGATCGGCAGCGAGGCCGAGAACGGCTACGACTCGCTCGCCGACGAGGTGCTCGAGGGGCCTTCCGGCCTGTCGGGCACGTACTCGATCGTCGCGGCGCACAACCACACCGGCGTGACCTACTCGGGGACGGTCACGATCGCGCCGCGCGGTGACGACCTCTACGACCTGGTGTGGGACACCGACTGCGCGTGCGCCAGCGGGCCGCACCACGAGCGCTACGTCGGCGTCGGGGTCGTGCGCGGCGGGCGGCTCGTCGCGGCGTGGGGCTCGGAGGGCAGCGACGTCGAGCTGTTCGCGTACGCGATCACGCCGTCGGGCCTCGACGGCCAGCGCGTCGCGCGCGGCGTGACCGAGCACGAGAGCCTCGCGCGCCGCTAGCGGCTCCATTGTTGCGACTTCGTTCCACCTGCACCAATGTGGCATTTGCGGACTCGATCACCCACTGCTCGACGGACGCCGGCCGATCCGCTTGACGCGATCGGCCCCGACGTGCCACTGGTGGAGTGTGCTAGGTGCAACTCGCCTGCAACAGCGTACCCGCGCGCGTCGTGCGCTCGCGGCCGTTGCTTGCGCGTGGTTCGTGCTGGCCGGCCTGCTCGACACCCAGCACGAGGCGAGCGTCGCGCACTTCCGCGATCCGCTCACCGGCGAGATCCGCCACGCCACGGCGCAGTCGGTGGGCCTGCACACCAGCACGCATACCGAGATCCACCCGGCCTCGCCCTGCGACGCGGGAAGCGACGCCTGCCCGCTGTCGGCATCGCTCCACCAGATCGCGGATCACCAGGTCGCTCGCAGCTCGCTCGTCGCCCCGGTCCGTGCGCCCGAGCCAACGTCGCGGCCCGCGCCGGCGTTGGCCACGCGCGACGTCTACCTGATCGCGCCCAAGACCTCGCCACCCGCGATCGCGTGACCCCACCGATCGTGGGCGCGCGGATCCGCGCAGGATCCGCGCGCTCGAACGTGTCCGTTCGATCGATGCGCGCCCGCATCGAAAGGAACCGCCAGGTCTCCCGTGATCCGCCGTCTGTGTTCGCTCGCCACGCTCGTGCTGCTGGTCCTGCTCTCGCGAGTGGGCCGGGCGCAGCTCGTCGATGCAGGCGTCGACGCGCCGCCCGACGCCGCGCCGGCCGACGCGCCGCCGCCGCCTCCGCCGCCGACCCCGCAGCCGGCCACCGAGGAGCCGCCGCGCATCCTGCACGAGGAGCCGCCGATCTATCCGACCGACCTGCCGAAGGACAAGCAGCGCGTGGTCGACGTCTCGGTGCACGTCGAGGTCGACTCGACCGGATCGCCGAGCAACCCGCGGGTGATCTCGGCGCCGCAGCCGCCGTTCGACGACCTCGCGACCGCCGCGGTGCTCGGCTGGACGTTCGATCCCGCCCACAAGGACGGCCAGCCGGTCGCGAGTCACCTGACCGTGACCGTGCACTTCGATCCGGCGGCGTCGGGCGGCGAGGTCATCGCGGTGCACGGCACCGTACGCAAGCCGACGCCGCAGCTCGGCCGCGGCGCGAGCACGATCGAGATCACGCCGTCGCAGCTCTCGAAGACCGCGCAGGCGAGCGCCGGCAAGATGCTCGAGCAGGCGCCCGGCCTGTTCCTGGCGAACGAGGGCGGAGCGGGGCACGCCGATCAGGTGTTCCTGCGCGGCTTCGACGCCGAGCAAGGCCAGGACATCGAGTTCACCGTCGAGGGCGTCCCGATCAACGAGGTCGACAACACCGACGGCCACGGCTACGCCGACACCCACTTCATCATCCCCGAGGTCGTCCAGTCGCTGCGCGTGGTCGAGGGCCCGTTCGATCCGCATCAAGGCGACTTCGCGGTCGCCGGCAGCGCGAACTACGCGCTCGGAGTCGCTCAGCGCGGGCTCGAATTCGAGGAGAGCGCCGGCCAGTTCGGCACGTCGCGCACGCTCGCGCTGTGGGCGCCCGAGAGCGAGCGCGACGCGACGTTCGGCGCGGTCCAGATCTACAACACGGCCGGCTATGGCGTGAACCGCGCCGACACCGCGGCCAGCGCGATGGGCCAGTACGAGGGCACGCTCGGCGAGCACGGGCTGTGGCGATTCCTCGTCACCGCCTACGGCACGCATTACAAGGCGGCCGGCGTCGTGCGCGCGGCCGATATCACGTCGGGCAAGGTCGACTACTACGGCACCGAGGATCCGAGCCAGGGCGGCGATGCACAGCGCTACACGCTGTCGTTCAGCGTCGAGAATCCGGTCGAGGCCGGCGTCGCGAAGCAGCAGGTGTTCCTGACGTACCGGACGCTGCGCATCGTCGAGGACTTCACCGGCTTTTTGCTCGACAACCCCGAGGCCGGCCAGTCGTTCCATCCGCAGCGCGGCGACGCGATCGAGCAGGACTACGACGCGATCACCGCCGGCGCGCGCGGCTCGTATCAGCGCACCGGGCACGCGTTCGGCCAGCCGCAGTCGGTCGAGCTCGGCTACTACGCGCGCTACGACCACACCGATCCCGAGATCCAGCGGCTGCGCTTCGGCAGCGACATCCCGTACCTGATCGACACGACGCTCACGACCGATGTCGTCGATCTCGCCGCATTCGCCGATCTGGATCTGCATCCGCTCAGCTGGCTCACGCTGCGCGGCGGCGCGCGTCAGGAGTTCTTCAGCTACGACATCCTCAACCACTGCGCGACCGACGGCGAGTACGAGCGCAACCAGCCGCTCAACGTGCTGTGCCCGGCGTACGACTCCGCGGGACCGCGCCAGCCGACGTCGCGGATCACCGCGACCGGCGTGATCACCGAGCCGAAGGGCACCGCGATCGCGCAGCTTCCCGGCGGCGTGTCGCTGACCGCGAGCGCCGGCATCGGCGCCCAGTCGCTCGACGCGCAGTACATCTCGCAAGACGAGAACGCGCCGTTCTCCGAGCTGAAGGCGTACGAGGGCGGCGCGATCTACCACGGCAAGTGGGCTGCCAGCGACGACGCGGACCGCTGGAAGGACCTCGACCTCACCGCGCGCGCGGTCGGCTACTACACCCACGTCGATCGCGATCTGATCTTCGACCCGCTGCAGGGCCGGCTCTCGGCCTCGACCGGCACCACGCGCCGCGGCTTCGTGCTCGCGGCGCACGCGGCCGGCCGCTGGTTCAACGAGCTGGCGTCGTTCACCTACGCCTACGCGACGTACGACGCCGATCACACGCTCGTGCCGTACGTGCCGAGCACCGTCGCGCGCTCGGACACGTCGGTCGTGCACGAGCTGCCGGCTCCGATCGCGATCGACGGCAAACCGCTCGTCGGCACCGCCGGCCTCGGCCTCAACTTCGTCGGGCGGCGCGCGCTGCCGCTCGGTCAGGAGTCGCAGTCGACGTTCACGCTCGACGCGTCGGCCAGCGTGCGCTGGCAGTGGATCCGGGTCGGCGTCCAGATCGCCAATCTGCTCGACGCGCGCTATCCGCTGACCGAGTACTTCTACGCGTCCGACTTCCACAACGGGCCGCCGTATCCGACGCTGGCGCCCGCGCTGAACTTCACGGCCGCGCCACCGCGCACGGTGATCTTCACGCTCGCGTTCCTGTTCGGACGGGAGGGCACGCGATGAGAGCCTGGTGCTTGGTCGTCCTCGCGGCATGCGCCAACTCGACCGGCGGCGATCTCGTCACGCTCCCGTTCCAGGCGGGCGGTACGTCGCTCCAGCCGTTCACCACCCCGACCGGCTGGACGGTGACCCTTCACCAGGCGCTGATCGCGATCGGGCCGTTCTACTTCAACGTCGACCCGCCGTCGACCGACGAGTTTCGCTCGGGCGTCGTGATCATCCAGGCGACCGAGCAGACGATCGTCGACGCGCTCGATCCGACGCTGCACGACGTCACCGGCGGCGCGAACGGCGAGACCGGCAAGGCGGTCTCGGTCGAGATCGGCCTGTTCGCCCCGGATTCGTCGAACCAGCTCGCGAACCCCGACGCCGCCGAGACGCTCGGCGACGGGTTCGCCTACGTCGCCGGCACCGCCACCAACGGCGCGACGACCGTGCCGTTCCAGGGCGAGGTGGTGATCGACCAGTCGCTGGTCACGCCGACCGAGCCGCTCGCGGATCTGCAGCGCATCCGCGGCGCATCGGTCGACCTGACGTTCACCGCGGCGCCCCAGCAGCTCGTTCTCCAGGTCGATCCGACCCACTGGTTCGATCAGTCCGACTTCTCGCAGATCCCGTCCGGCACGTGGACGGTCGACACGACGTTTGCGGCTCAGCTCCTCGAGGGTGTGAAGAGCGAGACCGGTATCTACAACTTCGAGCTGACACCCACGGAGGCGCCATGACCATGTCGAAGAAGCTGTGTTTGTGCCTGCTATGTAGTGCGTGCGGCGGCGGATCGCACGCCAACCCGGATGCTCCGGCGATGACCGGCGACGCCGGGCTCAACCCGCTCGGCTCGTTCGATCCCGGGTTCACCGCGACCAGTCCGAACAAGCCGCTCTCGATCGAGGTCACGATCTCCGGCGAGACGCTCGGCGAGAACGGCCTGCCGTTCCAGCCGGTGAACCCGGGCGATCCGCAGTTCGTCGACGGCTGGAGCGTGTCGTTCGAGAAGTACATCGTCGTGATCGGCAACGTGCGGCTCAGCCCGAACGCCACGCAGTACACCAACCAGGAGCAGCTCAATCCGGTGGTCGCGACCAAGCCCGGGCCGTACGTGATCGACGTCCACCAGCTCGCGACCAACGGGTTCAACGGCTTCGTCGGTGCGGACGGCGAGGAGCCGGCCGGCGGCATCTTCAAGTGGGACACCCAGGACGACGGCACGCCGTTCGACTCGAACACGCTCTACGCGTTCAGCTACGACACCGTCCCCGCGCAGTATCCGGCGACCCAGGTCAACCTCACCGAGGACGACTTCGCGATCTACGACGAGATGGTGCGCAATCACTGGAACAAGTACATCGAAGCTCGCGCGGACTTCGTCGCGAGCGGCAAGTACCCCGACGCGCCGACCGAGGCCAAGTTCGAGTCGCTGGCGGGCGGCGTCTACGACTCGACGATGCAGGCGTACACGACCCCGCCGCAGGTCCACTTCGTCTTCGGCTGGAACGACGCGACGTCGAGCATCAACTGCATCAACCCGTTCAACGGCGACATGGACGAGGCCAACCTCATGAACCGCGGCGTGCAGCCGGACACCAACGGCGCGGTGGTCGCGCAGGTCACGATCCACACCGACCACGTGTTCTGGGACAAGCTCAAGCAGGAAGGCACGCCGCTGCGCATGGACTACATCGCAGCGTGGGCGGGCGCCGACACCAACTCCACGCCGCTCGACCTCGGCACGCTGGGCACCAAGCCGCTCGCGACCACGTTCAGCGACGGCACGCCGTTGCCCGATCGCGCACCGTACCTCAACAACCCGACCGGCACGTTCACGACCGACCAGACCAACCCGAACCAGGTCACGCTCGACCTCAACGGCGTACCGTCGTCGGACATCTCCGGCCTGTCGGCGTTCATGGCGTTCTCGGCGCAGTCACAGACCCACCTCAACGCGAACGGGCTCTGCTACATCATCGGCCAGAACGCATCGGATCCGTTCTACCAGCCGATGATCGCCCCCGCGCACTGACGCGTGACCCACGATCAGTTTCGCATCGCGATCCGTCGCGTCGGCCTGCGCGCCACGTTGCAGCGCATCGCCGTGCTTCGCGTGCTGAGCGACAGCGCGACGCCGCTGTCGCACGGCGAGGTTTCGGAGCGCCTGTCGGTCGTCGCCGAGGATCGGTCGACGATCTATCGCAACCTGATCGACCTCGCGCGCGTCGGGCTGGTGCGCCGCGTGACCGCCGGCCACCGCGGGTGGCGATTCGAGCTCGCGCGCGGCGTCCAGCACGCACGAGCGCACCCCCACTTCGTGTGCACGAGCTGCGGCAAGCTGTCGTGCCTGGTCGAGCTGCGCGTGGTCGCCCGCCGGGTCAAGACCCCTCGTGCGGTCCCGCTCGGCCAGTTCGAGGTGCAGGTGCGCGGCATCTGCGATGCCTGCGCAACGACGGCCGGGGCGCGTTCACCCGATCAGCAAAAGTAGCTCCCGCGCGCGAGAGCCTCGAGCCCGCCGACGCCGAGCGGGTCCGCGGCCTGCTGGGTCAATGGATCGCCGGCGGCCGCCGTGCGTCACTACGGAGCGTGACACGTCCGGTCGCCCTCGTCCTCGTGATGATCGCGAGCATGCGCGTTGCCGCGGCGCAGCCGTATCCCGAGCCGCCCCGGCAGCACGCGGCATGGACGCCGCCGGCCGGCGTGCTCGGCGCGGCCGCGCGGCGGTTGTTCGACGAGGGCTTCGCCGATCCGCGCGGCTGCGACTATCGCGCGATCGAGATCGAGGTCGCGCAGGGCTTCGACGACGCGCTGGCGACGGTGGCGACCCATGGCTGGGTGCTGCCCGACCGGCACCACGCGATCGCGTGGAACGGCCTGGTCTACCGCGTGCGCTCGGTCGGCGCGCCGGCGAGCGCGGCCGGCGACGCGCGCGCGATGCTCGACGCGGCCGACCGGGCGCGCGCCGAGGCCCGGCGCGAGGACCCCGGCGCCGACTTCACGATGTTCCCGGTCGCCGACGAGGGCTACTACGTGCATTTCGACGCGATCGCGCCCGGCAAGGCGCTGCTGCTGCTCCGGCTCGGCGAGGACGCGCTGGCCGAGCGCGCGTGGAAGGCGACCGGCGCCGGCGCGAACGCTTATGCGCTGGCCGCCGACGACTGGCTGTGGGCGCAGTACGTGCGCGGGGTCGGCGCGCACCGGCGGGGCGACGTGGCGCTCGCGATCGAGAGCTGGCGCCGCCTGCCCGCGCTCGCGGCCGCCGCGCGCGCCGAGGTGCGCGGCGATGGCATCGTCGCCGGCGATCAGGCCGTGCCGTACCTCGCCGACATCGCCGGGCTGCTCGCCGACGAGGAGCGCCGCGCCGCGCATCCGACGCCGCCGCTCGATCTCGCCAGGCTCGCCGCGCTGCCGGCACGCGAGCGCATCGCACGGCTGATCGCCGCGCTCGATCAGGTGGCGGCCGCGCGATGGAGCGGCCAGGATCCGATCGTGCGCGCGCTGATCGCCGAGGGCGATGCCGCGGTCGGGCCGCTGATCGCGGCGTACGAGAGCGATGCGCGCTACACGCGCTCGCGCGTGGTCGACATCAAGCACGGCGATGCCGACCGGTGGCGCCACGTGATCGCGGTGCGCGAGGTCGCCTTCGACGCGCTCGCGGGCATCGTCGATCTCGACTTCTTCGTGCCGAGCGGCGGCGACCCTGCCACGCCGGCGGCGCGGCGGACGCGCGGCGAGGAGCTGCGCGCGTACTGGATCAAGTGGCGCGGCGTGCCGCCGGCCGAGCGCTACTACCGGATCCTCGCCGACGACGCGCTCGACGACGGCCTGTGGCTGAACGCGGCGATCCAGCTCGCGGCGCCGACCGCCGCCGGCCGGCCGGTCGGCGAGCCGCTGCGCCCGATGTCCTCGCCGAGCGTGACCGCGCTGTTCGAGCGCCGGCTCGGCGGCGGGTTCGGCGAGCTGCGCAGCCGCGTGCAGCTGCTGCAGGCGTTCGCGGCGTGGGATCCGGCGGCGGCGCGGCCGTTCCTCGCCAGGACCGCGCGCGACGGCTTCGCCGGGTGGAAGCCGGCCGACGCGATGGACCCGTACCTCGGCGAGGCGCTGGCCGGGCTCACCACCACGCGGATCGCGATCGGCGACCCGAGCGCGCTCGCCGAGTACGGTGCGTGGCTCGCGACGACCAGCCCCGAGCAAGCGCAGTTCGAGGCCCAGGCCTGGCTCGCACCGCTCGTCGCGCACCGCGACGCGCCCGAGATGGTGCGCGCCGCCAACGCGCTGTTCGGCAGTGGCGCGCGATGGATTCCGCTGACCTCCAAGCGCGCCGGCTTCTACTTCCTCGAGCTGCTCGCCGGCGACCTCGTCCACGTCGCCGCGTTCCGCGCTCACGCGCTCGCCCAGCTCGCCAACCACGACAGGTTCGGCACGATGAAGATGCGCCACGGCGCGCTCGACGTGCAGAGCGACGCCTACCAGGGCGGCGAGGGCTGCGACGCGAGCGACCCGCTGCTGCCCAAGGACGGCTGGACCGACACGCTGCGCGTCGCCGACGAGTACGCGAACAACCTGTCGCATCATCCCGACGCGCCGCGGTTCCGGCGCTACTGGCCGGTCGCCGAGCGCGATCGCGCGATCGCCGCGATCGCCGCGTGGCTGCGAGCGCAGTAGGCCGCGCTGCAACAACGATGTAGCTTGACCAGCGCCGGTCGCCGGGCCAGCGTGCGCCGCATGAACGCCGATCCGTTGATCGAAGAAGTGGCTCGCGACCGCCGCCAGCGCAACATCCTGGTCGTCGCCGGGGTGGTGGGCATCCTTGCCAGCGCGACGCTCGGGATCGCATTCACCTTCGACCTGCTCGGGAGCTGGGCCCACGGCGCGAGCGGCAACGGCAACCCGGCCGGCCTGATCTTCTTCGTCGGGCCGTTCGCGCTGTGCATGGCGATCGGCTACGCGATGTACCGGCTGAGCCGTCGGCTCGCGCGCTAGTTCCGCGATCGCGGCATCGGGCGCCGGCGTGACACGCCACGAACCACGTCAGGCCGCGATCGCGTCCATCCGGTCGCGATGGCAGCCGCATGACGCGGGCATTTTCCCGGTCCCTCGCGCGGAGCCGGGAGATTCTCCCGCCAGCGGGCGCGACCGGGCCTGCGGTCCTGCCAGTTACGAGAGGCACGCGCGTTGCTGTGCCGGCGGCTGTCGGAGGATCCATGCACAGCTCCCGTGTTGCTGCCGCCGTCCTCGTGATCGCCGTGACCGCAGGGCCGGCGGCGGCCAGCCCCCCGTCCGGCCTCGCGACGCAGCTCTACGATCACGGCAACCTGCGTGTCGCCCTGGCGTGCGCCGACTCGTACCTGGTGTCGACCCGGACCGGATTGCGCGTCTACGTCGACGGCGAGCTCGTCGACGAGCTCGCGACCAACGGCCACTCGTATGTGACCACCGACGAGGATGGCGACGTCGAGACCGAGTGGGCGCCGACCGACATCGGCTTCCTCGTCGCGCCGGGCCGCCACCACCTGCGCATCGAGGCACCCGATTGCCTGCCCGACGAGCGCGATCTCGATCTCGCCGCCGATCATGCGGAGCGGGTGACCGGGCGGCTCGGCGTTCGCGACCCCGCGCTCGCGACGCCGACCGGCGCGCCGAGCTGGTACTCGTTCGTGATCGGCGGCGTCTATGCCCCGCTCGGACCGACCCGCGGAACCGGCGGCGACGGCTCGTTCGGGAGCTCGTACACCGTGGCCAGCACCAGCCAGCAGGGCCTGCTGGTCTCGGGCGGGATCGAGCGCCGCCACTTCGCGCTGTGGATCGACGAGACGTTCGGCTGGGGATCGACCACCGGCATGGTGGCGTGGCGACAACCGCCGGTCGGCACCGGCTCGCAGGGCCCGTTCGTCTATCACGGGTCGCTGCTCGCGAACGGCCTCGCCGTCCGCGTCGGCGCGCGCGTCCCGCTCGGTCCGGTGGCGCTCGCGGTGGGCGGCGGCCTCGGCGGAACGTTGATCGACTACCTGGAGTCGAACGTCGCCACGGCCCCGACCACGGTGGCGCCGATCGGACCGGAGGGCCCCGCCTTCGACTGGTACATACCGCTGTGGGCGGCGGTCACGCTCAAGCCGTCGTGCAACTGGGGCGTGCAAGCGATCGCCTCGTACGAGGTCGACCCCTCGAACGGGTTTGCAGGCTCGCTCGCGCTGCTCGGCGGCCTGGAGCTCCAGCCGGCGGGCGCGTGCAGCGAGCCGGCGCACGTCGACGTCAGACCGTGACGACCCGGGGCGTGCCGAGCTGCTACGATGCCGCCGGGTATGGACGACGCGATCCTGCGCTCGCTGCTGGACGCACTTGCCACGACCCCCGACAACACGGCGCTGCGGCTCGGCGTGATCCGCGCGCTGCACGCCGCGAACAACGTGCGCGCGGCGGATTACGCCGACGGGCTCGACGCCCGCACGCTGGCGCCCGGCGATCGTGCGTTCGTCGCGAGCGTCCTGCTGTCCGGCGGCGACGCGGGACGTGCGCTGGTGTTCGCCGACGGCGGTGAGCCCGAGGTCCAGCTGGCGCGCGCCCGCGCGCTCCACGCGCTCGGCGACCGCACGGGGGCGCTCGCCGCCTACGAGACCGCGGTCGCCGCCAACCCGACGCTCGAGGATCGCGATCTGCGCACCCAGCTCGCGGCCAGGGTCGAGCAGGTCGGCGGCGGCGACGTGCCGCGGCTGCGCGTGCTGTCGACCGACGAGGACGACGGCGCCGGCGTCGATCGCCTGCTCCATCCCCCGCAGCAGCAGGTCACGTTCGCCGAGGTCGGCGGGCTCGACGACATCAAGCAGCAGATCGAGAAGCGGATCATCCTGCCGTTCCAGAAGCCGGCGCTGTTCGCGAGGTTCAAGAAGAAGGCCGGCGGCGGGATCCTGATGTATGGACCGCCCGGCTGCGGAAAGACGCTGCTCGCGCGCGCCACCGCGGGCCAGTGCAACGCGACGTTCCTCAATGTCGCGATCGAGGACGTGCTCGACATGTACATCGGCGAGAGCGAGCGCAAGCTCCACGCGCTGTTCGAGAAGGCGCGCGCGTCGACCCCTGCCGTGCTGTTCTTCGACGAGATCGAGGCGCTCGCCGGCAAGCGCCAGTACACGCGCGAGCAGGCCTCGAGCAAGCTGGTCAGCCAGTTCCTCGCGGAGATGGACGGCTTCGTCAAGAACAACGCGGGCGTGCTGATCCTCGCGGCGAGCAACGTGCCGTGGGCGATCGATCCGGCGTTTCGCCGCCCGGGCCGGTTCGATCGCGTGCTGTTCGTGCCACCGCCGGATCGCCCGGCGCGCGCCTCGATCCTCCAGATCCAGCTCGCGGGCCGGCCGGTCGCCAGCGACATCGACCTCGACGCGCTCGCGCAGCGCACGTCCGGGTTCTCGGGCGCCGACCTCGAGCACCTGATCGACACCGCGGCCGATCGTGCGATCGCGGCGTCGCTCGCGCAGGGCGGCGAGGTCCCGATCGCGCACGGCCACCTGACCGGCGCGCTCGCCGAGATCCGCCCGACGACGCTCGAGTGGCTGACCACCGCGCGCAACTACGCCCGCTACGCGAACGAGGGCGGGCAGTACGACGAGGTGCTCGCGTTCCTCGCGAGGCACGGCAAGAAATGAGCGACGTCTACCTGCTTCCCGACGAGCCCCGGCCATCGCGCTGGAATCGCTTCGCGGTGTCGCCGAACGGGCCGCTGCTCGCCGCGATGCTGTGCGGCGCGTGGCTGGCCTGGCCGTGGTTCGCGTTCAACGCGATCGCGATGGGCAGCCCGACCCGCAAGAAGGAGATCGCGTGGGCCGCGGTCGGCGCGGCCGGCACGCTCGCGCTCGCCGCGACGATCGCCGCGCTGCTCGCCGGCGGCTACCTCGAGTCGCGGACCGCGATCCGGTTCGCGCTGCTCGGCGTCGCGATCTGGAAGCTGTCGCTGTGTTACTACGTCAACCTCGTGCAGCGCCGCACGTTCGAGGTCTACCGCTACTACGGCGGCATCGTGCGCAACGCGACCTACGTGCTCGCGATCGGCTACTACGCGCGCAGCGTGCTGATCGGCATGACCGACGATCCGTTCTGGATCATCATCCTGCTGGGAGGCGTGTGATGGAGGCACGGCACTTCGAGAACCTCCTGAACCTGGCCGACCGGCGGCGGCGCGCGGGTGACCACCGCGGCGCGGTCGAGACCGCGAAGAAGGCGCTCGCGCTCGATCCCGATCACGCGCGCGCGCATGCGGTGCTCGCGCTGTCGCTGCTCGGCATGCGCCGGCTGCCCGCGGCCTCGATCGAGGCCGGCCTCGCGCTCGCGCACGACGGCAACGACGCGTTCTGTCACTTCGCGGCCGCGGTCGTGCGCCGGGCCGAGCGCCGGCTCGACGACGCGTGGTCGCACTGCCTGGTCGCGCTCGAGGGCGACGACGACCGTCCGGATGCCTACGTGCTGGGCGCCTCGATCAAGCGACTGCAGGGCGACCTGGCGGCCGCGCGCGAGCTGCTCGACCAGGCGATCGCGCTCGAGCCCGGCGACGTCGCCACCCTGGTCGCCTGCGCCAAGCTCGAGCTCGCGTGCGGCGACCTGCCCGCCGCCCAGCGCCGGATCGATGCCGCGCTCGCCGGCGAGCCCGACCACCACGACGCGCACGTCGCGGCCGGCTCGATCGCGCTGCAGCGCGGCGACGTCCAGGCCGCCGAGCAGCACGCGCGGTTCGTGCTGTCGAAGGACGCGACCGATCACGACGCGCTCGTGCTGTGGACGGCGATCAAGGCGCGCCGGAGCGTGCTGCTCGGCCTGTGGTGGCGGGTCAACTCGTTCGCCACGCTGCGCAGCCAGCGCGGCCAGCTCGGCCTGTTGATCGGCAGCTTCATCCTCGCGCGGATCGCGATCATCATCGCGGGCGCACTCGGCCGCGAGTCGCTCGAGGCCGCGCTGGTCTACGGCTGGCTCGCGTTCTGCGCCTACACGTGGGTCGCGCCGGGGCTGTTCCGCCGCATGCTCGATCGCGAGCTCAAGGCCGTCGCGCTGAAACCCGACTACTAGAATGCATCTCAAAAATCGCGTCGGTAAGTGGTCGAACTTCGATCGGTTTTTGAAAACGTGATCTGAAGGGATCGCGTTGGGATCGCGGATGTGATCCAACAGGACATGGAGCTCACCGATGAGCAGTGGAGCATTGTCCAGCCG
>DATJAE010000051.1:0-5179 GCA_035516595.1 Kofleriaceae bacterium
CCCGAGCTGATCGCGCGCGATCAGCACACGGTCTACGTGTTCCACGCCGACGACACGCTGCATCCGATCGCGCGGCTGCCGTACGGCCAGCGCGACGGGGTATGCGCGAGCGAGCTGCGGGTCGAGGGCGACCAGCTGATCGTCGAGGATTACGCCGTGACGCGCTACGGCGACGACGCCTGCCAGCTCCGGACCATCCGCCACTATCGCTTTGCGCCCGGCCGGATCGACCTGGGCCGGGTGACAATCGACAACTGAAGGACGTTGACATAAGGTCCGAGCGTGAAGCTCGCGACCCTGCGCGACGGTTCCCGCGACGGCCGGTTGCTCGTCGTGCGGCGCGACGGCGAGGCCGGCGCGCCGGCGCCCGATGGCTGGCCGACGCTCCAGCGCGCGCTCGACGACTGGGACGCCGCCGCGCCCGCGCTCGAGCAGCTCGCCGACCAGCTCGACCGCGGCGCGATCGACGGCGTGCCGATCGATCCGGTGCGGCTCGCCGCGCCGCTGCCGCGCGCGTACGAGTGGGTCGACGGCTCGGCGTTCCTGAACCACGTGATCCTGGTGCGCAGGGCGCGCGGCGCCAAGCCGCCCGAGACGCTCGAGACCGATCCGCTGATCTACCAGGGCGGCTCCGGCGACCTGCTCGGTCCGCGCGACGCGATCGAGCTGCGCGATCCGGCGTGGGGGCTCGACTTCGAGTCGGAGGTCTGCGTGATCCTCGGCGACACGCCGGTCGGCACGAGCGTGGCCGATGCGTCGCGTTGCATCCGGCTGGTCGCGCTGTGCAACGACATCACGCTGCGCGCGCTCGTTCCCGACGAGCTCGCCAAGAGCTTCGGGTTCTTCCAGAGCAAGCCGGCGACCGCGTTCTCGCCGTTCGCGGTCACCCCCGACGAGCTCGGCGACGCGTGGCGCGGCGGCCGCGCCCACGTGCGCGTGCGCACGATCTACAACGGCGTGAAGGTCGGCGACTGCGACGCCGGGCCGGAGATGCACTTCAGCTTCCTCGAGCTCGTCCATCACATCGCGAAGACCCGGCGGTTCACTGCGGGCACGATCCTCGGCAGCGGCACGGTGTCCAACCGGGACCGCGCGCGGGGCATCTCGTGCCTGGCCGAGCGCCGGATGATCGAGACGATCGAGGGCGGCAAGCCGCAGACGCCGTTCATGGCGGTCGGCGACCGCGTCGAGATCGAGGCGTTCGACCCGGACGGCAAGAGCCCGTTCGGCAGGATCGACCAGCGCGTCGTCGCAGGAGGTGCCGCGTGAAGCTCGTGCTCCATAGCTACTGGCGTTCGTCGGCGAGTCACCGCGTGCGGATCGGGCTCGGGCTCAAGCAGCTCGCGTACGACTACGTCGCGGTCAACATCATCCAGCGCGAGCAGCACGCCGACGCGTACCGCGCGCGCAACCCGATGCAGCAGGTGCCGACGCTCGAGATCACCGAGGACGATGGCACGGTGCGCGCGATCAGCCAGTCGCTGCCGATCCTCGAGTACCTCGACGAGCGCTTCCGCGACCCGCCGATCCTGCCGCGCGATCCGTACCTGCGCGCCAAGGCGCGCGGGCTCGCCGAGATCGTGAACTCGGGGATCCAGCCGCTGCAGAACCTGAGCACGACCAGGCAGGTCGTCGCGTTCGGCGGTGACGCGGCCGCGTGGCCCAAGCCGTTCATCGCCAGCGGGCTCGCCGCGTTCGAGCAGATGGCGCGCGAGACCGCCGGCGCGTTCTGCGTCGGCGACGCGCCGACCATCGCCGACTGCTGCCTGGTCCCGCAGCTCGCGAGCGCCCGGCGGTTCGGCGTGCCGCTCGACGCGCACGATCTGCTGCTCGCGATCGAGCAGCGCTGTCTCGCGCTGCCGGCGTTTTCCGCCGCGGCGCCGGATCGTCAACCCGATGCGGTGAAGGCATAAGCGATGGCGAAGCTCGAATCCCTCGGCATCAAGCGGCTCGAAGGCATCCACTACTACGTGCACGACCTCGAGCGCTCGCGGAAGTTCTACACCGGCAAGCTCGACTTCGCCGAGACCTGGCGGAGCTCGCCCGAGCTCGAGCGCGAGGGCCGCCAGCAGTCGGCGTGCTTCTCGGCCGGCACGATCAACGTGGTGTGCTCGACGCCGGAGGGCGATGCCAGCGGGCGCGCCGCACGCTTCCTGTCCAAGCATCCCGACGGCGTCGGCACGCTGGTGTTCGAGGTCGAGGACGCCGACCGGACGTTCCGCCTGCTCGAGCAGCGCGGCGGCACGCCGATCGATGACATCCAGACCTTTCGCGACGGCCCGCACACGCTGCGCCAGTTCTCGATCACGACGCCGTTCGGCGACTGCACGTTCCGCTTCCTCGAACGCCGCGGCTACACCGCGCTCTATCCCGGCGCGATCCCGCACCGCGGCGGCGGCACGAACCGGTTCGGCTTCCGCGACATCGATCACGTCACCTCGAACTTCCAGACCATGAAGCCGATGCTGCTGTGGCTCGAGCACGTGCTCGGCTTCGAGCAGATGTGGGAGGTCGCGTTTCACACCAGCGACGTCGATCCGGCGCGCAAGACCGGCTCGGGGCTCAAGTCGATCGTGATGTGGGAGCCGCAGTCGGGCGTGAAGTTCGCGAACAACGAGCCGGCGCGCCCGTTCTTCAAGAGCTCGCAGATCAACATCTTCAACGAGGAGCTGCGCGGCGACGGCGTGCAGCACGTCGCGCTCACGGTCGGCGACATCCTTTCGGCGGTGCGCGCGCTGCGCGCCAACGGCGTGACGTTCATGCCGACGCCGGGCACCTACTACGACATGCTGCCCGAGCGGATCCAGCGCAGCGGGATCGAGAAGATCGACGAGGATCTCGCGACGCTGCGCGAGCTCGAGGTGCTGATCGACGGCGATCACCACCACGCCTACATGCTGCAGATCTTCCTCAAGGAGTCGGCAGGGCTGTACGGCGACCCGACCGCGGGGCCGTTCTTCTACGAGATCATCCAGCGCAAGGGCGACCGCGGGTTCGGCGCCGGCAACTTCCGCGCGCTGTTCGAGAGTATCGAGCGCGACCAGCGCGAGCGAGGGCTCGGATAGTGCTGGACCGGATGCAGGTCGGCGACGTCCCGCGCAAGCACCACATCCAGCTGCGCGGCGGCGACGGCGCGCTGCGCTACGAGGAGTGCTTCACCCGCGACGGCTTCGACGGGCCGTACACGATCCTGTATCACCTGCGCCGGCCGCACCTCCAGCGCGTCGCGCCGGCGCGCCACGGTTGGGCCGGGCCCGAGGCCGCGCCCGAGGTCGCGCTCGCCAAGCGCCACTACCGGACCGGCGAGCTCGCGCCGCGCGGCGGCCCGCAGATCGACGCGCGGGTCGCGCTGCTGTTCAACCCCGACCTCGCGTGCGGCGTCGCGTTCCCGAGCGCGCCGGATCCGGTGTACGTCGCCGACGGCGACGCCGATCAGCTGATCTACATCCACCGCGGCGGCGGCGTGCTGCGCTCGCTGCTCGGCGACGTGACGTTCGCGCAGGGCGACTACGTGTTCGTGCCGCGCGGCCTGGTCCATCGCTTCGTGCCCGACGGCGATCAGCACTGGTTCTGGTTCGAGCTCGCCGGCGGGCTGCATCTGCCGAAGCAGTGGCGCAACGAGGTCGGCCAGCTGCGGATGGACGCGCCGTACTGCGAGCGCGACTTCAAGCGCCCGGCGCTGCGCGCGCCGTTCGACGAGGGCATCCGCGAGCTGGTCGTGCGGCGCGACGGCCGCTGGCATGGCTTTTCGCTCGCCGACTCGCCGCTCGACGTGGTCGGCTGGGACGGCACGGTGTATCCGTGGGCGTTTCCGATCCTCGCGTTCCAGCCGCGGGTGTCGTCGGTCCACCTGCCGCCGACCTGGCACGGCACGTTCGCCGCGCGCGGCGCGCTGATCTGCAGCTTCGTGCCGCGCCCGGTCGACTTCCACCCCGAGGCGATTCCCTGCCCGTATCCGCACAGCTCGACCCACTGCGACGAGATCATCTTCTATTGCGATGGCAACTTCACGTCGCGCCGCGGGGTCGCGTCCGGCTCGATCTCGCACCACCCGATGGGCGTGGCGCACGGCCCGCACCCGGGCAGCTACGAGGGCTCGATCGGCACGAAGGCGACCTCGGAGCTCGCGGTGATGTGCGACGCGTTCCAGCCGCTGCGCGCGACCGCCGCCGCGCGCGCGATCGAGGATCCTGGCTACCAGGACTCGTTCATCTGAACGTGTCGGCCGCCTCGCGGGCCAGCGCGAGCCAGCGCACGCCCTCCCAGGTGACCGGGCGCAGCAGGTCGGCCATCCCGTCGCCGTGCCGGTCGGTCAGCACGAGGTAGGCCATCACCGCCATCATGCGGTCGTCGGCCGCGGCGAGCTGGGCGGCGATCGCGTCGCGGTCCTCGGCGGCGAGCGCGGCGCGGAACCGCGCGATCACCTGCACGCGCGCGTCGAGGTCGGCGATCCACGACGGCCACACCAGGGGCGGGTGGCCGAACCGCTCGCTCGCAGACCACCCCGGCTGGACCACGATCAGGCCGCCGTGGACGAACGGCGAGAACAGGTCGTCGGGCTCGGGCAGCCGGGTGTGAAACTCCGCGAGCGGCTCTTGCCACGAGTACGTGCCGGTGCCGCGCTCGGGCCCGGTCACGATCTGCCAGCTGCCCTCGACGATCATCACCATCGCGGCGCTGTCCGGATTCACGAACCGGCCGGTCTCGGCCTCGATGTACGCGCCGGGGATCGTGCCGGCGCCGCTGCGCGCGCCGGGCGTGATCGCCGCGACGCGCCAGCCGGGCGCGAGATCGGCCGGTGCGAGGTGGGCGAGGTCGTAGATCGTCCGCGCGTCGCGCAGGCGTGCGATCGCTGGATCCTCGGCTGGGTGTGCCGCAGGCGGGATGGCGCGGGCGACCGCGGCCGGCGGCGGTGCGGCCGGGTGCGGGAGGCAGCGCAGCGCGAGCGTACCGGCGGCGAGCAGGACGAGCGCGGGCTCGATCGGGGCGATCGCGCGATGCACGTTCGTTGCAACGCGCGAGCGACGCGCGCGATCTACACGGATCCGGGGGCGAACCGCCCGACCACGACCTTGGCGGGGCGGAGCAGGGTGGCGCCGAACAGGTAGCAGGGCTGGACCTGGTCGAGCACCAGGTCGTGGTGCGCGATGTCGTCGACCGCGCGCAGCGCGATCGCCTC
>DATJAE010000052.1:0-22393 GCA_035516595.1 Kofleriaceae bacterium
CCCGGCGCGGCCGCGATCGCGACGACCGCCGCGGCGAGCGCCGCGGTGGTGGCGGCGGCGGCGGCGGCTTCGGCGGGCGCGGCGATCGCGACAAGCCGCGTGGCCTGGGCAGCCTCAAGGTCGGTGCGGCCAAGGAAGAGCGCAAGGACGACGACCGGCCCGGGCGCGGGGAGATGCCGCGCGCCGGCATCGGCTGGCAGCTCACCGCGGCGCCGCGCGACTTCGGCGATCGCGGCCCCGGTCGCGGCCGCGGTCCCAAGCGCGGGGGTCCGCGACGCGAGGGCGACCGCCGCGACGATCGCGGCGGGCCGCGCGGCGATCGCCGCCCACCGCGCGGTCCGCGCGGACCGCGCGACGATCAGCGCGCCCAGCCCGCTGGCGCGCCCGCCGCGCACGACCACGGCCCGGCGGCAGACGCCGCCCCGCCGCCGCGCCCGCCGCGGCTCGGACCGGATGGCCAGCCGTTGCCGCCGCGCAGCAAGCGGCCGCGCAAGCCGATCGGCCCCGACGCCAACGGTCTGGGCCCGGACGGAACCCCTTGGGATCCCGAGCGTCGCGCCAAGCGCATCGCGGAGCGCGATGCCAAGCACGCCACCGAGCTGAATAGCCCGCCGGCTGCGCCCGTCGAAGCTCCGTCCACCACGGGCGAGACCGCGTCGGAATCTCCGACCGAATAACCCGTTATACAAGTCACAAACTGGAAACGGCGAGCCCGAGGTGGTGTCGTCAGTTTATCCTGTTGCTGGAGGACCCATGTCTCGCCGCCTCACGACCACTGCAGTCCTCGCCGCTGCAATGGCGGTCGGTTCGATCGCGCACGCCGAGCTGTCGCGCGGGGTCATCGCGGCCTTCCACGGCCAGCTGGTGATCAGCGACGGCGATCTGCCGGAGGGCAAGAACGACCGCGACACGATCGCCAAGATCAAGGCGGCGCGGCTCACCACGCTGACCGGCACGGCGAGCGCCGACGTCACGTACTGGCACTTCCATTACACCGCGTTCCCGAGCCGCACCGGCGCGACCACGCTCAAGCTGCAGTTTCTGTCGGACAAGCGGCTGTCGGCCGACCAGCGGCTCGACGGCGTCGACCCCAAGAGCTCCGCGCTCACCGGCGACATCTCGATCAGCGAGGACGAGGGCCTGACCAAGGGCAAGACCTACACCGTCCAGCTCGTGACCGACAAGGATCAGGTCGTGTGCTCCACGACCCTGACGATGAAGTAGCGCCCGGCCGCCGCCGCGCCACGTCGGCGCGATCCGCCGGGCTACCGGGCGAGCAAGCGCGTGACCGCGGCCACCACCGCGCCCGGGTTGATGCCGAGCTTGTCGAGCACGACCTCGCCGGGCGCCGACGCGCCGAACCGATCGATGCCGATCGCGATGCCGCGGTCGCCGATGTGCTCGCGCCAGCCCAGGGTCACGCCGGCCTCGATCGACACGCGCTGCCAGCGCGCGGCCGGCAGCACCGACTCGCGGTACGCGGCGTCCTGCTCGGCGTAGAGCTCCCAGCACGGCATCGACACGACGCGCACGGCGATGCCCTGCTTGGCGAGCTGATCGCGCGCGGCGAGCGCGACCGAGACCTCCGAGCCGGTCGCGATCACGATCGCGTCGCCGCCGTCGGCGACGACGTACGCGCCGCGCTCGGCGGCCGCGCCGCCGGCCGGCGTGACGATCGGTAGATCCTGGCGCGACAGCACGAGCGCGGTCGGCCCGCCGCCGCGCGCGATCGCGACCTTCCAGCCGGCGATCGTCTCGTTGGCGTCGGCCGGGCGGAACACCGCGAGGTGCGGCATCGCGCGCAGCGACATCAGGTGCTCGACCGGCTGGTGGGTCGGCCCGTCCTCGCCCAGCCCGACCGAGTCGTGCGTCCACACGAAGATCGCGGGCTGCTTGTTGAGCGCGGCGAGCCGCACGGTCGGCCGCATGTAGTCGGAGAACACGAAGAACGTCGAGACGTACGAGCGCACCCCGCCGTGGTAGAGCAGGCCGTTGCCGATCGCGCCCATCGCGTGCTCGCGGATGCCGAAGCGCAGGTTGCGGCCGGCGCCGGCGTGGTCGTAGTCGCCGCCCGGCACGATCGTCTTGGTCGAGCCACCGAGGTCGGCGTCGCCGCCGAGCAGCCACGGCAGCTTCGCCGCCAGCGCGCCCATGATCTTGCCCGACGCCGAGCGCGTCGCGATCGGCTTGGCGTCGAAGGCCGGCATCGCGTCGGCCCAGCCGGCCGGCAGCTTGCCGTCGAGCGCGAGCTCGAGCTGCGCCGCGAGCTCGGGGTGGGCCCGCTTGTAGGCCGCGAAGCGCTGGCGCCATGCCGCGTGCGCCGCCTCGCCGCGCCCGACCGCCTCGCCCATGTGGCGGCGCACCTCGTCGGGCACGAAGAAGAACTGCCTGGGATCCCAGCCCAGCGCCTGCTTGGTCGCCGCGACCTCGGCCTCGCCGAGCGGCGAGCCGTGCGCCGCGCTCGTCCCGGCCTTCTTCGGCGAGCCGAAGCCGATCGTGGTGTGCACCACGATCAGCGACGGCCGGTCGGTCTCGGCCTTGGCCGCGGTGATCGCGCCGTCGATCGCCGCGAGGTCGTGGTCGCCGTCCTCGACGTGCTGGACGTGCCAGCCGTACGCCGCGAACCGCGCGCCGACGTCCTCGCTCATCGAGATCGACAGCGGCCCGTCGAGCGTGACGTGGTTGGCGTCGTACAGGTAGGTCAGCTTGCCCAGCCCGAGGTGGCCCGCGATGCTCGCGGCCTCGCTGCACACGCCCTCCATCATGTCGCCATCCGACACCAGCGCGAACGTGTGGTGATCGATGATCGCGTGGCCCGGGCGGTTGAACGCGCTCGCCAGGTAGCGCTCGGCGATCGCCATGCCGACCGCGTTGGCCGCGCCCTGGCCGAGCGGCCCGGTGGTGGCCTCGACGCCCGGCGTGTCGTGCCACTCGGGGTGGCCCGGCGTGCGCGAGCCCCACTGCCGGAACGCCTTGAGGTCGTCCATCGTGACGTCGTAGCCGGTGAGGTGGAGCAGCGCGTAGAGCAGCGCCGAGCCGTGGCCGGCCGACAGCACGAAGCGATCGCGATCGGGCCAGTGCGGCGCGCGCGGGTCGTGGCGAAGGTGGCGGTGCCACAGCGTGTACGCCATCGGCGCGCAGCCGAGCGGCAGCCCCGGGTGCCCCGAGTTGGCCTTCTGGACCGCGTCGATCGAGAGCGTGCGGATCGTGTTGATCGAGAGCGTCGCGAGGTCGGTCATTCGCGGCCAACCTAGCACGCCCTTACGACGGCGCGGCGTCGAGCTCGACGACGAAGCGCGCTCCCGGGTTGGCATGCTCGACCCAGACGCGCCCGCCCATCGCATCGAGCTGAGACTTGACGATCGCGAGACCGAGGCCCGAGCCGCCGCGGTCGCGCGAGCGTCCGGAGTCGAGGCGATAGAACCGCTCGAACACGCGGTCCTCGTGGCCCTTCGGGATGCCCGGCCCGCTGTCGCTCACCGAGATCCGCACGCGCTGCTCGATCCGCTCGCCGCGCACCACGACCTTGGTGCCGCCGTACTTGACCGCGTTGTCGATCAGGTTCTGCACGACGTGATCGAGGCCGTCGCGCGTGCCGAGCACCGCGAGCCCGGGCGCGATGTCGACCTCGACCTGCGCGGTCGGCGTGACGCCCTTGGTCGTGCGCACCGCGTCGCCGACCACCTGCGCGACCGCGATCGACACGCGCTCCTCGACGATGCTGGCTCGGCCGCCGAGCTGGTCGAGCACGAGCAGGTCCGACACCAGCCCGGCGATGCGCTGCGCGTTGCGATGGATCGTGGTCAGGAACTCCTTGGAGGTCTCGCTGTCGACCGCGCCGGCGAGCAGGGTCTCGGCGTAGCCCGAGATCGAGGTCACCGGCGTGCGCAGCTCGTGCGCCGCGTTGGACAGGAACTCGCGGCGCACGCCCTCGAGCGCGCGCATCCGGGTGACGTCGTAGAGCACGACGATCGCGGCGCCGGCCGCGCCCGCGGCGTGCAGCGGCCGAGCGCTCGCGCGCACGGTGCGGCCGACGAGCTCGAGCTCGGCGTCGGCCTGCTCGCCGCGCAGCGCGCGCTCGACCAGCTTGCCGAGCGGCGCCGGCAGCTCGTCACCGACCAGCGGGCGCGCCGCCGCGTTGGCGAGCGCGATCGCGCCGGTGCCGTCGACCACGACCACGCCCTCGATCAGGCCACCGAACACGACGGACAGCAGGTCGCGCTGCTCGGTGAGCTCGCCGATCCGGGTCTTGACCTCGCCGGCCATCCGCATCATCGCGCGCGCCAGCACGCCCATCTCGCCGCCGGCCTCGGTCGCCGCGACCGGCGTCGCGACGTCGTACTTGCCGGCCGCCAGCTGCTCCGCGGTGCGGGTCATCGACTGGATCGGCCGGGTGATCGCGCGCACGAAGATCCACGACAGGAACAGCGCGCCGAGGAAGCCCAGCCCGAAGCCGAACAGCAGGCGGTTGCGCATGTTCGCGCGGGTGTCGAGGATATCGCCGAGCGGCAGCGCGAGCCGCACCACGCGGCCCTGATCGCCGGGCACCGCGACCAGGTACTGCTTCGGCTCGTCGGGATCGAGCGAGCGCACCGCGCGCCCGACCTCGCCGCGCCGCGCGCGCGACACCTCCCACGCGTCGCCGATCGGCCGGCCGACGGTCGACGGCTCGAGCGAGTCGCCCTGGATCAGGCCGTCGGCGCCGATGATCGTGATCCGCGTGCCGGTGACCGCGGCCAGCCGCGGCGCGAGCTGCTCCATGTGGCGCGCGGTCGCGAGCCAGGTCGCCACCGCGGTGCCCTGGTTGGTGAGCCGGGTGTCGAGCGCCGACAGCAGATCGTCGGCGAGCGTGCGCTCGATCCACAGCAGCGTGCCCGCGCCGACCACGACGACGAGGATCAGGAACAGCGCGAGCAGGCGGTTGCGGAGCGAGGTGCGCACGGCCTAGCCGTCGCGCCGCGCCCGGTAGCCGAAACCGTGGACGGTCTCGATGACGTCGGCGGCCGGGCCGAGGCTGACCCGCAGGCGGCGGACGTGGACGTCCACCGTGCGCGTGTTGATGTCGCCGCGCATCTCCCACACCTGCTCGAGCAGCTCCTCGCGCGAGAACACGCGGCCCGGATCGGACACCAGCAGCTGGAGCAGCTTGTACTCGAGCGGGCGCAGCTGGGTCGGCGCGCCGCTGATCCGCACGTCGTGGGTCACCGGATCGAGCTCGATCGGGCCGGCCTTGAGCGTCGTGCCGGTCGACGTCGCGGGCCGCGCGCGGCGCTCGGCGAGCCGGTTGGCGAGCGCGGTCACGCGCAGCACGACCTCGCGCACGACGAACGGCTTCACCACGTAGTCGTCCGCGCCGACCTCGAGCCCGAGGATGCGATCCTCGGGCTCGCCCTTGGCGGTCAGCATCAGCACGCCGAGGTCAGCGATCGGCGGGTCGTTGCGGATCGCCTTGCACACGTCGTAGCCCGATTGATCGGGCAGCATGAGATCGAGGATCACGACGTCCGGGGTGTGCGCGCGCACCGCGCCGAGACCTTCCGCACCGGTGCCGGCGGTGTGGACCTCGAAGCCGGCGCCTCGCAGGTTGAACTCGAGGAGCCGCGCGACGTCGCGCTCGTCTTCGATGATGACCACCCGACGTTCCATTGTCTCCTTATACCGCGTTAGGCTTGCCCGGTGCGCCGTACCGTCGTCCTGGCCCTGCTGCTCGCGGCCTGTTCGTCCCGGGGCCACGGCAAGACGGTCCGCGTCGCGGCGGCGGCCGACCTCGAGCGCGCGTTCGACGAGCTCGCCGCCGCGTTCGAGAAGAAGACCGGGATCACGCCGGTGATCGACTTCGGATCGAGCGGGCTGCTGTCCAAGCAGATCTCGCAGGGCGCGCCGTACTACCTGTTCGCCGCGGCCAACGCGGACTACGTCGACCAGGCCGTCGAGTCGGGGCGATGCGACGCGACCACGCGGAACAGCTACGCGCGCGGCCGGGTGGTGGTGTGGTGCCCGAGCGGCGTCGCGCCGCCGGTCAAGCTCGCCGACCTCGCCGACCCGCGGTTCAAGCGCATCGCGATCGCCAACCCCGAGCACGCGCCGTACGGGATGGCGGCGAAGCAGGCGCTGATCAGGGCCGGGATCTGGGACCAGCTCCAGGACAAGCTCGTGCTCGGCGACAACGTGCAGATCACGATGCAGTACGCGCGCGATCACACGGTCGACGCGTCGCTGGTCGCGCTGTCGCTCGCGGTCGTGACCGACGGCGGCTCGTTCCTGCCGATCGACACCAGCCAGTACGATCCGCTCGACCAGCAGCTCGTGGTGTGCGGCAACGGCCCCGAGGCCGACTACGCACGCCGGCTCGCCGCGTACATCGGCTCGCCCGATGGCCGCGAGCTGATGGCGCGCTACGGCTTCCACCTGCCCGACGAGACGCCGCGGTTCGCGCCGCCGAGCGCGCCGGCCCCGGACGCCGCGCCGTGAAGCCGGAGACGATCGCGGCGCAGGCGCTCCACGCGATCGATCCGGCGACCGGCGCGATCGTGCCGCCGATCCAGCTGTCGACGACCTACGCGCGCGACGCCGCGTACCAGCTGATCGACGGCCGCGACTACGCGCGCGATCGCAACCCGACGCCCGCCGTGATCGAGCCGGTGCTGGCCGCGCTCGAGGGCGGGGCCGCCGCGCTGGTGTTCGCGTCGGGCATGGCGGCCGCGACCGCGGCGATCCGCGCGGTGCTGGCGCCGGGTGCGCACGCGATCGCGCCGCGCGTCGGCTACTACGCGCTGCGCGGCTGGCTGACCCGGTTCGCCGCGAAGTGGCAGGTGGCGCTCGACGTGGTCGACACCACGGACCTCGCGCAGCTGCGCGCCGCGCTGCGCCCGGGCGCGACCCGGCTGGTCTGGCTCGAGACCCCGGCCAACCCGACGTGGGACGTCACCGACATCGCCGCGGCCGCCGAGCTCGCGCACCAGGCCGGCGCGCTGGTCGCGGTCGACTCGACCTGCGCGACCCCGGTGCACACCCGGCCGCTCGCGCTCGGCGCCGATCTCGTCATGCACTCCGCGACCAAGTACCTCGGCGGCCACAGCGACGTGCTCGCCGGCGCGCTGGTGTGCGCGCGGCGCGACGCGACGTGGGACGAGATCGCGCGGCTGCGCCACGACGAGGGCCCGTGCCTGGGCCCGGTCGAGGCCTATCTGCTCGCGCGCGGCGTGCGCACGCTGTTCGCGCGGGTCGAGCGCCAGAGCGCGACCGCGCTCGCGCTGGCGCGCCGGCTCGAGCCGCACTGCACGGTCAGCTACCCCGGCCTTCCGAGCCATCCGCACCACGCGATCGCGGCGCGCCAGATGACGCGCGGGTTCGGCGGCATGCTGTCGATCCGGGTCGGCCCGCGCGATCCGCTCGAGGTCGTGCGCCGGCTGCGCGTGTGGGTGCCCGCGACCTCGCTCGGCGGGGTCGAGAGCCTGATCGAGCACCGGGCGAGCGTCGAGGGCCCCGACAGCCCGACGCCGAAGGATCTGCTGCGCCTGTCGGTCGGGCTCGAGCACGAGGACGACCTGTTCGACGACCTGGCCCTAGCCCTGCGCGTATGAAGCTGCGCGTCGCGACCTGCGCTCGCATGCCCGAGCCCGATGGCGACGAGGCGCCGCTCGCCGAGGCGCTCGCCGCCGCCGGGATCGACGCGTCGCTCGTCGCCTGGGACGATCCGGCGATCGACTGGGACGCGCCGGTCCCGACCATCCTGCGCTCGACCTGGAACTACGCGCACGACCTCGACGGCTTCCTCGCGTGGATCGCGCGGGTGTCGGCCGCGGCGCCGCTGTGGAACCCACCCGACGTCGTGCGCGGCAACGTGCGCAAGCGCTACCTGCTCGAGCTCGGCGAGCGCGGCGTGCCGATCGTGCCGACCACGCTGATCGAGCGCGGCGGGACGATCGCGCCGCCGCGCGGCCGGATCGTGGTCAAGCCCGAGGTCGGCGCCGGCTCGCTCGACGCGCGCGTGTTCGAGCCGGGCGACCCCGAGGCGGTGCGCCACATCGCCAAGCTCACGGCGCGCGGCGCCGCGCTGGTCCAGCCCTACGTCGCGTCGGTCGACAGCTATGGCGAGCGCTCGATGATCTGGATCGACGGCGTGCTCGGCCACGCGATCCGCAAGACCCCGCGGTTCTCGGGCGACGCCGAGCGCGTCACCGGGCCGTTCGCGATCGAGCCCGACGAGCGCGCGGTCGCCGAGGCCGCGCTCGCGCCGTTCGCCGCGCGCATCCTGTACGGCCGGGTCGACCTCGCGCGCGACGCCGCCGGCAAGCCGATGGTCATGGAGCTCGAGCTGGTCGAGCCCTCGCTGTTCTTCCGGTTCGGCGGCGATGCCGTCGACCGCTACGTCGCCGGGCTCAAGCGACGGCTCGGCTGGTGAGCTGCGCGGTCAGGCGATCGATCGCATCGAGCGTCCACGCGCCGTACCAGAACAGATCCTTGCCGCTCACCCGCACCACGCGCGCGTCGGGCAGCGCGCGCGCGAGCACGGCCTCGTCGGCTTCCGAGAACGCGTGCGGCTCGTCGGGCAGGACGATCAGCTCGGCGCCCCGCGCGCGCACCTCGTCGAGCGTGACCCGCGGGTAGCGCACGTCGCGGCCGGGGGTGTCGACCGGCGCGGTCTTGCCGAGGTCGGCGGCGAGCGGGTACAGCCGCTGGCGATCGCCGAACGCGTTGGCGACGCCGGCGCGCCGAAGCACGTCCGAGCCGAACGTGTCGGCGTTGAGCGTCATCAGCGGCTCCATCCAGATCGGGACGAACGCGCGGACGGTGGCGGGGCGCGCCGGGGGCAGCGCGTAGCCGCGGCGCACGACGTCGTCGCCGCAGCCGAGGATCCGCGCGAGCCGCGCGAGGTGGGCGATGCCCTGCATCGCGGTGCGCGGCAGCGAGACCAGGACCGGCAGGCGGTGCTCGGCGAGCTGCTCGAGCGGGCGGCGGCTGTTCTCCTCCTGGTTCGCGATCACCAGATCCGGTGCGAGCGCGATCACGGCCGCGACGTCGACGTCCTTGGTGCCGCCGACGGTCGGCACGCCGTCGCCGTGCTCGCAGTAGGTCGTGCGGCCGACCAGGCGATCGCCGGCGCCGAGCGCGATCACCGAGTAGGTGTCGCTCGGCACCAGCGACACGATCCGGCGCGGCGGCCGCGCGATGGTCAGCGTGCGTCCGAGATCGTCGACGAGGCGCATCGGCCGTCGTATACCACCCGTGCTAGGTTTCCCTCGTGAGCGAGGCCAAGGAAGATCCGCTGGTCGCCAAGGCGTTCCAGGCCGACCAGCACGAGAACCTGGCGCGCGCGATCGAGCAGCTCACCCCGGAGGAGGCCGCGTTCTTCCTCGAGAAGCTCGAGCGCGCGATCCGCAAGCGCAAGATCCAGATCACCGGCTACCTGGTCGCGATGCTGGTGTGGGTCGCCGGGATGATCTTCGCGCTCGCGTACTACGGCCTCGCGAAGGGCTTCGTCGGCTGGGTGTTCCTCGCGCCGTTCGGCGCGGTCGGCCTCGTGCTGTGGGCGTTCGGCAAGTGGGCCAACCGCACGGGATCGCCGCGCAAGTAACGCGCACCGCCGCGCCGCGCTGGGATATCATCGCAGCATGCGGAAGCTCGCCTTGCTGATGGTGATCGCCGCCGGGTGTGGTGGCGGCAAGAAGGCCCCGAACAATGGCGATGGCTCGGGCTCCGGCCCCGCCGAGGCCGGCCCCACCGCCGACGCGCCGGCGCTGGTCCAGTGCACGCCGACCTCGGGCACCACGATGTCGATGCAGATGATCGGCCGGGTCAACGGCGTCGCGATCGTCGCGACCTCGCCGCCGGGCGACGGCCGGCTGTTCGTGATCGAGCAGCAGGGGCGGATCCGGCTGTTCGTCAACGAGACGCTGGTCTCCGATCCGTTCCTCGACATCAGCGCCAAGATCGTCGCCGGCGGCGAGCAGGGCCTGCTCGGCCTCGCGTTCTCGCCGCACTACGCCGAGAACAACACGTTCTACGTCTGGTACACCGCGAACAACCCGAACACCGCCGACACCAACAACCCGTGGGTCGACGTGCTCGAGAAGTACACGACGACCAGCGATCCCAACAAGGCCGACCCCACCAGCGGCCAGATCATCCTGTCGATCCCGGACTTCGCGTCCAACCACAACGGCGGCATGCTGGTGTTCGACCAGAACGACTACCTGCTGGTCGGCACCGGCGACGGCGGCTCCGGCGGCGATCCGCACCACAACGCGCAGAACCTCGATCCCAACTCCGCCGACTGCCAGGCCCACGCCAACCAGTGCCAGACCATGCTCGGCAAGATCCTGCGGATCGATGTCGATCATCCCGCCAACGGCAAGCCGTACGGCATCCCGGCCGACAACCCGTTCCTGACCTCGCCGACGCCGGAGGCCTACATCATCGGCGTGCGCAACCCGTGGCGGTGGACGTTCGACACCAAGACCTGGGACATGTGGATCGCCGACGTCGGCCAGGATCTGGTCGAGGAGCTCGACGTCCTGCCCGCGGGCCAGCAGGCCGGCAAGAACCTCGGCTGGTCGGAGTGGGAGGCCGACAACTGCTACGGCAACTACACGCCGTGCAGCATGACCGGCTTCACGTTCCCCCAGGCCGAGTACTGGCACGCCGCGGTGCAGGGCCACACCGACAGCGGTTACCGCGCGATCATCGGCGGCCAGGTCTATCGCGGGCCGTGCTACCCGGACCTCACCGGCTACTACTTCTTCTCCGACAACACCGCGCACACGCTCGAGCGCGCGCAGCTCAACGCGGACGGCTCGGTGACGATCGTCGATCAGACGCCGCCGTCGGGCGGCTGGCCGACCGGGCCGTCGTCGATCCACGCCGACGCGCGCGGCGAGCTGTACGAGACCACGACCGACGGCTACGTCTATCACCTCGAGGCCGGCCCCTGAACGACGCCCGCTCGCGCCGGCTCGCGCTCGCGAACGGCCTGACCTATCACGTCCTCGAGTGGGAGGCGCCCGGTGACACGACGTTCGTGCTCGTCCATGGCTTCCTCGACCTCGCGTACAGCTGGCACGAGGTCGCGCCGCGGCTCGGCGCACACGCGATCGCGCCGGATCTGCGCGGTCACGGCGACAGCGACTGGATCGGCGCGGGCGGCTACTACCACTTCCTCGACTACATCGCCGATCTCGACGAGGTGATCGCGCGGCTGGCGCGGCGCCGGGTGGTCGTGGTCGGTCACTCGATGGGCGGCGGGGTCGCGGCGTACTGGGCGGGGACGCGGCCGGACCGGATCGCCGCGCTCGCGCTGTGCGAGGGGCTCGGCCCGCCCGACCAGAGCGAGGTCGACCTCGGCCCGCGCACCGCGATGTGGCTCGAGGCGTGGCGCACCGCCCGCGCGCGCGTCCACCCGATGGCCTCGCTCGACGACGCCGCCGCGCGCCTGCGCAAGCACGATCCGCTGCTCGCGGCGCCGCTCGCGCGCCGGCTCGCCGCGGCCGGCACGCGCGAGACCGAGGGCGGGCTGGTGTGGAAGCACGACCCCTTGCACCTGACGATCGGCCCCTACCCGTTTCGCCGCGATCACGCCGCGCGCTACTGGCGGCGCATCACCTGCCCGGTGCTCGCGGTCGACGGCGCGCGCTCCCAGCTCAACCTCTCGGAGGCCGAGCGCGCCGCGCGGCGCGCCGAGCTCGCGCAGTGCACGCACGCCGTGCTCGCCGCGTCGGGCCACATGATGCAGCGCCACCAGCCGGCGGAGCTGGCGCAGCTGCTGGTCGAGCACGCTCAGCGCGCCTGACCGGCCCACTCGATCGCGCGCAGCAGCATCTCGAGCGCGTCGGGCTCGGTGCCGTCGCTCAGCGCCTGGTTCATGTAGGTCGGGAAGTAGCCCATGTAGATCGGGCCGAGGTAGACCGCGCGGCCGCTGCCGTGCGTCCACGCGTAGCCGATCGACGACGCGCCGTTGACCAGGAACACGGTCGCGCCCGGGTTCACCGTGCCACCGTACGGCGTGTAGCTCGGCGCGCCGTCGAACGGATGGAGCCCGGCGCTGATCGGATGCGAGCCGGTCGGTGTCAGCTGCTGGGTGCCGGTGAGGTACGACGAACCGCTGCCGGGCAGGACGGTCGCGAGGTTGGGGTCCGGGCCGTTGAACAGCACCCAGCCGGTCGCGACGATCCCGCCGCCGCCCGTGATGTACGGCGCGATCACGCCGTCGAACATCGCCCAGTCGCGGTTGTCGCAGCTGTTGCCCGGATCGTCGAGCACGATCACGTCGTACGCGGCGATCTGCGCGGCGGTCGCGAGGTCCGCGCCGCTGACGATCGTGACCGCGTGGCCGCGCGCGACCAGCGCCGCCTGGACCTGCGGGATGACCTGGCCGGTCGCGAGCAGGCAGGAGTTGACGCCGGTCTCGAGCGCGACCCTGAGCTTCTTGATGCACGTGCCGCCGGCGCACGCCCCGTCGGCGGCGCAGTCGCTCGCGGTGGCGCACGACGTCGTGCACGCATCGCCCTGCGCGTCGCACGCGAAGTAGCCGCACGCCGTCGGCGTACCGCTCGGCCGGCAGCTGCCGGCGCCGTCGCACGTCATCGCGACCACGCCGCTGGCGTCGCAGTGCGTCCCGCACGACGCCTCGGCGGGATAGACGTTGCACGCCGGCGCGCCCGCGTTGCCGTTGCAGCCGGTGCCGTTGGCGCCGCACGTGTCCGGGTCGCTGGCCGGGCACTCGCTGGCCGCATCGGTGCCGGCCTTCACCGCCGCGCAGGTACCGTCGGTGCCGCCGGTGTCGGCCGCGACGCACGACTCGCACGTGCCGCCGCACGCGCGATCGCAGCACACGCCGTCGGAGCACGCGCCCGAGACGCAGTCGCCGTCCGTGGCACACGCGCTGCCCTGTCCGGCCTTGAGCTTGTTGACGCTGCCGCACGCGGTCAGCCCGACCAGTACTGCCAGGACCAGGCGAGTCATCCGGCCACGATATCACTCGCGGTCGGTGCTGGGCAGCTTGCGGATCTGCATGGTCTCGCGATCGAGCCCGACCTCGTTGACCGCATCGCGCAGGTTGGTGGTGGCGAGCGGTCGGCGCAGCACGCGCGCGATCTGCAGCGACTTCTTGAGGTCGTCGCCGACCTTGCCGATCGCGATCACGATGCCGAACCAGCCGCGCTCGCGGATCTGGTGGAGGTGCAGCACCTCGGCGGGCGACATCGCGTCGAGATCGGCGATCAGGATCTGCGGGCGCGGCGGCGGATCGTCGACCAGCGCCGCGACCACGTGCGCGACCGACCGGGCGAGCTGGATCGCGAGCCGCGCGCCCTCGAGCTCGCCATCGACCCACGCCGCGAGCTCGGGATCCGGGGCGAACACGATCACCCGGCTGGTGTCGCCGCCCGGCCCGCGGCGGCCCCTGATGTTGGGATGCGACACCATGCCCGGATCCTACCCCGCGACGCCCGGCGGTGCCCCGACCGCGCGCATCAAGCGACTTACCGCACGTCCGCGCCACTCGAGCGGGACCAGCACGCGGAAGGTCGAGCCCTTGCCCACCTCGGACTCGAGCTCGACCTCGGCGCCGAGCAGGTCGGTGAGCTTGGCGACCAGCGCCAGCCCGAGGCCGACCCCGCCGTAGCCCTTCTCGTCGGAGTAGCTGTCGCCCTGGCGGAACGGCTCGAAGATCCGGGCGCGCTGCTCGCGCGCGATGCCGATCCCGGTGTCCTGGACCTCGAGCACGATCGCGTCGAGCTCCTTGCGCTCGTAGCCGCGCACGGTCACGGTGCCGCCCTCGGGCGTGAACTTGACCGCGTTCGACACCAGGTTGACCAGCACGTGCGCCAGCCAGCGATCGTCGGAGTGCGCGAACGGCAGGTCCGGCGCGACCACCGCCTCGAGCTGGAGCTGCTTGGTGCCGACCATCCACGACACCGACGCGACCACGCGCTCGATCAGCGCGGCGACGTCGACCGACGCCGGCCGCGCCTCGATCCGGCCGGCCTCGGCGCGCGCGAGGTTGAGCACGTCGTCGACCAGCGCGAGCAGCGACTGCGCGCTGCGCTTGATCGACGCGCACGCGTCCTTCTGCTTGTCGGTGACCGGGCCGTACACGCCCGCCGCGATCACGTCGGCCAGGCCCTGGACGCCGTGGATCGGGGTGCGCAGCTCGTGGGTCATCGACGCGATGAACTGGCCGCGCTGGGTGTTGGCCTGGATCAGCTGCGCGGTGCGCGCCTCGAGCGCGGTCTCCTTCTTGCGCAGCAGGCGCAGGGTCGATGCCGAGAACCAGGCCGGCACGCCGACCACCATCGCGCAGTAGACGATCGCGGTCGCGGCGTAGCCGGCGCTCGGCGGGACGCCCGGCTCGCCCGGTACCGCGGTGGTCGGCAGCGCGCCGGTCGCCATCGCGATCACCATCGCGGCGAACGACAGCACGATCACGCCGGCCATCAGGATCGTGATGCCGAGGTTCGACAGCAGCGACAGCACCGCGACGACGATCACGTAGGTCGCGAGCAGCGGGCTGTACGGCCCGCCGGTGAAGTAGATCGCGGCGGTGAGCAGCACGACGTCGGCGGTCGTGTTGAGCGCCTGGGTGGCGAGCACGTACCGGTCGCGGCGCAGGCACAGCCACGCGATCGCGTTGGTGACCAGCTTGCCCGCGACCAGGCCGGCGTAGGCCCAGCGCCACGGCGTGAGATCGAACCACGCCGCGGCGGTGGCGAGCACGCCGAACCCGACCGCGAGCGCGAACCCCGAGCGGATGCCGAACCTGAGGTTCGGCCGGTTCGCCGGCGCCACGATCTCGGCCAGGAACTGCGGAGTCTTCACGCCTCGCCGAGCAACTGGCGGACGGTGGACAGCAGCAGCGCGAGGTCGAACGGCTTGGTCAGGTAGCCGTCGGCGAGCGCGCCGAGCTGGATCGTGCGGGTCGATTGATCCGAGTCGTTGTAGACCGCGCTCATCAGCACGACCGGCGTGGTGTGCTCGCGGCTCTTGATCTCGCGGACCAGCTCGAAGCCGTTCTTGCGCGGCAGCTGGACGTCGACCAGGCACAGATCCGGCGTGTCGCGATCGTAGCGCTCGATGCCCTCCGGCCCGGTCGCCGCCGCGATCGTCTGGTACCCGTTGGCCGCCAGGAAATCCATCAGGATCATCTGGTTGACCGGATCGTCCTCGACGACCAGGATCTTCTTCACCTGGCGAGAGTAGCTCAGAACCGATTCGACGGCACCGGGCCACCGCCCCACAGCCGCGAGCGCGGTCCGGGCGGGTGCGGCCACGCGCGCGCGACCAGCGCGGCGTAGCGCTCGGGCTCGTCGGCCGCGAGCTCGTCGAGGTCGAGCCGCGGGCTGGCCAGGATCTCGAGCGCGCGCTCGCCCGGATCGCCGGCGTCGGGCCACGGCGGCTGGAGGCTCTGGTACAGCAAGGTCGCGACGTCGGGAGCGACCGGCGAGTCGTGCGTCCACGGGCAGGCGTGCGCGAAGAACACCTGGCCGTCGCGGCGCTGCGCGATCCGCGCCAGCTCGCCCGGCGCGACCGCGTCGAGATCGTAGGCGACGATCAGCCCGGGCGCCGGCGTGCCGACCGCCGGCCACGGCGCCAGCGCCAGCCCGAGCCGCGCCGCGGCCGCGTGCGCGACGCTCTCGTGGTGCGGCCCGGGGGGCGCGTAGACGCACGGCGGCGGCGCGGCCTCGACCAGCGCCGCCACGCGATCGAGCCCGGTCGCGATCCGCGACAGCGAGTCGTGCAGCCACGCGTAGCGCCCGCGCATCGGCCCGTCGAAGCCGTACGGCGACTGGTGGAGCAGCACGCCGCCGGTCAAGACGTAGTGCCAGCCGCGCAGGTCGGCGCGATCCAGCGGGCACGCGCCGGCGACGCGATCGGCGCGCGCGAGCATGCCGGCGATCGTGGCGCGCATCACCTCCTGGTCGGGCCCGTCGGGCTCGAGCGCGGGCAGCTGGGCCCGCGCGACGTCGAGCCGCGCGGTCATCGCGGCGTCGAACGCGTAGAGGTAGCGGCACAGGAAGCTGCGCGCGCGCAGCGCCGCGTGCTCGTCGAGCACGGCGAACGCATCCTCGTGGGCGAGCGCGCTCTCGAGCGCCGACACCAGCTCGCACACCACCTCCTCGCTGTCGCCGACCAGCGCGAGGCAGCGCCACAGCACGCTCGCCGCGATCTCCGGGGCGCCGGCGTCGATCAGCGCGTAGCCGAGGTCGTACAGCCGGTCCGGGCTGTCCGGATCGCGGACGACCTGCTCGGCGAGCTCGGCCAGCTCGGTCGCGCCGCGCCGCCGCGCCAGCGCGGCGAGCCGCTCGAGGTGCGGCGCGAGCTCGCCGACCTGCTTGCCGCGCGGCCACGCGAGCTCGGCGAACGCGGCGTGAACGTCGTCGGAGGTCACAGCTTGGCGAGCCGGACGGTCGCGTCCCACAGCGCCGCGCGCAGCTTGGCGTCGCGCGCGCTCGCCGACGGCGGCGTCGCCACACCGTCGCTGTAGTACGTGCCCGAGGGATCGTCGACCGCGATCGCCGCGGCGAGCCGGACCGACGTGCGCGCGCCGGCCTCCACGCTCGCGCCCTGCACCGGGCCGAAGCCCTGGCGGAGCAGCTTGGTCCCGATCACGCCGGGGTGCAGGCTGTACGCGACGAGCCTGCCGGGATCGTGGCGCTCGGCGAGCGAGAGCGCGTGCATCACGTTGGCCAGCTTGGACTGCGCGTACGCCGCGTAGCCGGTCCAGCCGCTGGCCAGCTGGAGATCGTCGAGGTGGATCCGGCCGCGGGTGTGCGCGACCGAGGCCACGCAGATCACGCGCGACGGCGCCTCGCTCGCCGACTGCTCGAGGCGCGGCGCGAGCAGCTCGGTGAGCAGGAACGGCCCGACGTAATTGACCGCGAGCGTCATCTCGATGCCGTCCGCCGTCACCGCGCGCTCGGTCGCGAAGATGCCGGCGTTGTTGACCAGGACGTGGAGCTCGGGCGCCGCGGCGAGCACGGCCTCCGCGCCGCGCCGCACGTCGGCCAGCCGGCCGAGGTCGAACGCCACGCCGTCGAGCTCGGCGCCCGGCAGCTCGTCGCGCAGCCCGGCGAGCGCGGCCTCGACCTTGGCCTTGCTCCGGCCGTGGACGATGACCTTCATCCCGCCCGCCGCGAGCTGGCGCGCGGTCTGGCGGCCGATGCCGTCGGTCGATCCCGTGACGAGTGCGACGCGAGTCATGCGGCCACTCTACGGCGCGGCCAGGCGTTGGTGCAACGCGCGCAGCGCGGGCGGCACGTGGGGCGCGCGCGGTTCGGGGGCGATCCGCATCGCCGGCGCGGGGGTGACGCCGGTCCACGCGGCGAGCTTGGCGAACGCGGCCTGCTCGTCGGCGGTGGCCAGCTCGGTGAGGTGCGAGTCGTGCGTGCCTTGCGCCTCGGTGAGCAGCAGCGAGTCCTGGGCGCCGCCGAGCACGTAGGCGCCGCCGCTCCACGGGTCCCACTGACCGTAGACGAACAGCAGCCGGCTGCCCTGCTGCTCGACGAAGCCGTCGACGTCGTGCATCGCCGCGCCGTTGTCGTAGGCCGGCGCGGTCGGGGTCGGCAGCGCACCGGCGAAGTCGGCCGCGGTGTACATGTAGTACGGCTTCAGGTAGGTCGTGCCGTCGTCGGGATAGCCGAGCTCGTTGTCGACCTGGTAGTAGTAGCCCTGGAACAGCGCGGTCTCGGCGTCGTCGCTCTCGTGCACCACCGCGATCGTGTCGAGGAAGTTGAACATGTCGTCGTCGCTCGCGGTGACCGGCGGCACGGTGTCGCAGTAATCGACGCCGTAGTACTGCCAGAACGACCACTCGAGGTCCTCGATCGCCGACTCGACCGCCGGGCCGAGCGCGATCCGGGTGTAGGCGTAGCCCATCGCCTGGGCCTGGGTCTGCGCACGCTGCTCCATCGCCGCGCGCCGGTTCTTGATGATCTCGACCGCCGCGTCCTCGATCGCCTGGTGGCACGCGCCGGGATCGATGGCCGCGATGAACGGCGGGAAGCGCTCGTCGGGATCGGCGTACATGATCGGCGCGACGTACGGCACCGTGCCGTCGACGTCGTCGGGGTAGAACCGCCGGTAGAACACCGACGTCATGCCGCCCTTGCTGGCGCCGGTCGCGAGGAACGCGCCGCTGTAGACCTGGCGCAGCGCGCTCACGATCGCGTGCTCGTCGGCGGCCATCTGCGCGATCGTCAGCTTGGTCCAGTCCGCGGGGTCGGGCACCGAATCGCCGAAGAAGCGATGCTCGATCGAGATCTGGTTGGCAGCGAGCAGGATGGTCAGCTCGACCTCGGCGTCCTTGTAATAGTCCCAGTAGCCCGAGGTGTGGACGATCATCGGCGCCGAGCTGTCGCGGTGGAGCAGCGACACCTCCTGCAGGAACGTCGGGCTGGCCGGATCGTCGTGATCGACCGGTTGCTCGAAGTGCATCACGATGTACTCGTAGCCGGGGTCCGCCGTCGGGGTGACCGTGGCGTCGGCGACGCCGGGCAGCTCGCGCAGCCGGTCCACGATGTCGGGCGGCTTGAGGTTGTCACCGCACGCGGCCAGCGTGGCGAGCAGGACGGCCGTGCGCATCCTGCCAGCTTGCCACGTGCCGGATCTCCGAGGTAGGCATTGCCCCCGTGGCACTTTCGGTCGGCATCGTCGGGCTGCCCAATGTGGGCAAGAGCACGGTCTTCAACGCGCTGACCGCCGGCAAGGCGGAGGCCGCGAACTACCCGTTCTGCACGATCGATCCCAACGTCGGGGTCGTGCCGGTGCCCGACGCGCGGCTCAAGCGGATCGAGGCGCACATCAAGACGCAAAAGGTGATCCCGGCGATCGTCGAGATCGTCGACATCGCCGGGCTGGTCAAGGGCGCGTCGCAGGGCGAGGGCCTGGGCAACAAGTTCCTCGCCAACATCCGCGAGACCAACGCGATCCTCATGATGGTGCGCTGCTTCGACGATCCCAACGTGGTGCACGTGTCGGGCTCGGTCGATCCGATGCGCGACATCGACGTCATCGACCTCGAGCTCGTGCTCGCCGACGCCGACACCGCGGACAAGCGGCTCAAGAAGGCGCAGACCGCGGCCAAGTCGGGCGCCAAGGAGGCCAAGGTCGAGCTCGCGCTCGCCGAGCGCGTGGTCGCCCACCTCCAGGCCGGCAAGCCCGCGCGCACGCTGACGCTCTCGCCCGAGGAGCGCGCGCAGGTCGCGACCTACGGCCTGATGACGGCCAAGCCGGTGCTGTACTGCTGCAACGTCGGCGAGGCCGATCTGCCGCGCGGCAACGCGTGGAGCGACGCAGTGCGGGCGCGCGCCGACAAGGAGGGCGCCGGCGTGGTCGTGCTGTGCGGCAAGGTCGAGGCCGAGCTCGCCGAGCTGCCCGAGGCCGACCGCGGCGAGCTGCTGGCGTCGTACGGCCTCACCGAGCCCGCGCTCGCCACGCTCGCGCGCGAGTGCTACCGCCTGCTCGGCCTGCAGTCGTACTTCACCGCCGGCGACAAGGAGATCCGCGCGTGGACGATCCGCAAGGGTGCGCTCGCGCCCGAGGCGGCCGGCGTGATCCACAGCGACTTCGAGGCCGGGTTCATCCGCGCGAACGTGTACTCGATCGAGGACCTCGAGAAGCTCGGCAGCGAGGCCGCGATCAAGGCGGCCGGCAAGCTGCGCGTCGAAGGCAAGGACTACGTGGTGCAGGACGGCGACATCATGCACTTCTTGACCAGCGCGTGACGGCCCGGCGCGACGCCGCGGTGGTCGCGGTCGCCGCCGCGTCGTGGGGCACGTGGAGCCTGTTCCTGCGGCCGACCGGCCTGCCCGCGCTGACCATCGCGCCGATCGTGTTCGCGGTCATGGGGCTCGTCGCCCTGCCGGTCGCGCTCGCCGCACCGCGCGCGCGCTGGGACCGCGCCACGCTCGGCCTGGTCGCGCTCAACGCGGCGTTCGACGCCGCGAACGTGATCTGCTTCTTCGCGGCGCTCGCCTACACCACGGTCGCGATCGCCGTGCTCACCCACTACGCCGCGCCGATCCTGGTCGCGCTCGGCGCCGGGCCGATCGACGGCAATTCCCCGCGCGGCACCCGGCCGGCCGCGCTGGTGGCGCTCGCCGGCCTCGCGATCGTGCTCGAGCCGTGGCACGCGCCCGCGGCCGGCGCGCTCGTCGGCGCGGCGCTCGGGCTCGCCTCCGCGGCGGCCTATGCCGGCAACGTGTTCGTCGTCCGCCGGCTCGCCGGGAGGATCGGCGCGACCCGCGCGATGGCGTATCACGCGCTCGTCGCCGCGGCGGTGCTCGCGCCGGTCGCGGCGAGCGGCCTTCGCGACGTCACGCCGGGCGCGCTCGCCCTGCTCGCCGCGGGCGGCGCGACGATCGGCGCCGGCGCCGGCATCGCGTTCGTCACCGGCCTGGTGCGGATCGGCAGCGCGCGCGCCGCCGTGCTGGCGTACGCCGAGCCGCTGGTCGCGGTGGGCGTCGGCGTCGCGGTGTGGCACGAGCCGCTGCACGCGATCGCCGCGCTCGGCGCCGCGCTCGTGATCGCGGCCGGCATCCACGTCGCGCGGCAATGCTAAGCTCGGGCGCGATGCCTCCGCTGGTCACGATCGCGATGCCGGCCCTCGACGAGGAGCGCTACATCGAGGGTTGCATCGCGAGCGTGCAGGCGCAGGACTATCCGCGCGAGCTGATCGAGATCCTGGTCGCGGACGGCGGGTCGCGCGATCGCACGCGCGAGATCGTGGCCCGGCTCGCCGAGGCCGACCCGCGGATCCGCCTGGTCGACAACCCGGATCGCCTGCAGGCCGCAGCGCTTGGCCGGCTGGTCAAGGCCGCGCGCGGCGACATCATCGTGCGGATGGACGTGCACTGCGAGTACGCGCCCGATTACGTGCGCGCGTGCGTCGAGACCCTCGAGCAGACCGGCGCGGACAACGTCGGCGGCGCGCAGCGCGCGAAGGCCAGGACGTTCTTCCAGCGCGCGCTGTGCGCGGCGCTGGCCAGCCCGCTCGGGGTCGGTGGCGCGCGCTATCGCTCGGCCGACGCCGAGGGCTTCGTCGACACCGTGTTCCTCGGCGCGTTCCGCCGCAAGGTGTTCGAGACCGTCGGGCTGTGGGACCCGCGCGCGATCACCAACGAGGACGCCGAGCTCAACCAGCGCATCCTCGAGGCCGGCGGCAAGATCTACCTGTCGCGCGACATCGTCGTGCACTACTTCCCGCGCGACTCGTATCGCGCGCTCGCCAGGCAGTACTTCCGCTACGGCCGCGGCCGCGCGCGCACGCTGATCAAGCTCGGCCGGTTCCCGACGCTGCGCCCGGTCCTGCCGTTCCTGCTGGTGTCGGGTGCGACCGCGCTCTGCGCGCTGCCGCCGCTCTGGCCGGCCGCGCCCGCGGCGTTCGCGAGCTATGCGCTCGCCACCGGCGCCGAGGCCGTGCGCGTGGCCCGCGAGCTCGGCCCGCGCGGCGTCGCGACCGCGTGGAGCATCTTCCCGGTGCTGCACGCGTCACACGGCGCCGGCTTCGCGGCCGGGCTGCTGCAGTACCTGCGACGGCCGGACTGGCCCGACGAGCCGGAGCGCGTCCCGCCGCGCAAGACCCAGCTGCGCGCGGTGTGACGTCACGGCGGCTGGATCGCGAAGCACGCCATCACCGCGGCCGAGACCACGATCGCGCCCGGCGAGTAGGCGCCGCTCGCCGCGCCGTCGTCCTCCGCGGCCAGGTCGACGTCGGGCGCGTGCGACGCGTAGCCGCGCCGCCCGGCCTCCTGCGGCGCGACGTCCTCGACGTGGACGACCGTCCCGAGCCGGATCCCCGCGGCCGCCGCGTAGAGCTCCGCCTTGGCCCTGGCCGCGGCGAACGCCGCCTCGCGCGCTCGCGCGCGCAGCGCGCGCAGCTGGCGCGTGCCGAACGAGACGCTTTGCACGACGTCGGCGCCGTGCTCGACGACCGCGATCAGGATCTGCTCGGTGCGCGCGACGTCCTCGAGCACGATCCGGAAGTCGATGCGCGCGCGATAGCCGGCGAACTTGCGCGCGCCGCCGACGTGCTCGAACTCCTGGGCCAGCGTGATCTGCGAGGTCCGCACGTCGCGCTCGGGGAGCGCGCGCTCGGCGAGCGCCTTGCGCACCGCCTCGGCACCGCGGCGCGCCTCGACGAACGCCGGTTCCGGCTTCGGCGCGAGCCTGGTCACGGCGACGTCGAGCGTGGCGTAGTCGGGGTCGACGCGGATCAGGTGCGAGCCGAACACGTTGACGCCGAGCGCGTGATGAATCGATTGTTCCACGCGGCCATCGTAGCTCAGCCGACCACGACGCGCGCGCGGCCGTCGTCGATCGCGATCAGCTCGCGCGCCGCGGCGAGCCGCACGCCGAGCGCGACCCGCTCGCTGACCTTGTCGGTCAGCCGCGCGAAGCC
>DATJAE010000053.1:0-11415 GCA_035516595.1 Kofleriaceae bacterium
GCCGTCGAGGCCGAACCGCAGGCCGACCAGATCCTCGAGCTCGACCGCCAGCTCGTCGATGATGAGGCGGGGCGTGTCGATCGCCCAGCGCGCGATCACGAGCGGGCCGAGCTCGCCGACCTCGCGGATCGAGCCCGGGAACTCGCGGCGCACCCGTTCGGTGCGGTCGTGGACCCACGCGTTGAAGTCGTCGGCCGAGCCGAACTCGAGCTGCGCGATCCCGCTGGGGTCGTAGACGAACCGCATCACAGCCCGAATCGCTTCCGGATGAGGACGAGGTCGGCCTTGAGGCGCGCGGCACGGGTGGTCGCGAGCTTCTTCATCATCGCGTCCTGCGCGGCGTCGAGCGCGGCGCCGCCGCACCGGCGGTCGGCCGCGGTCGCGTACTTGTCGCCGACGTTGATCACCTTGCCGCCCGACACCGCATAGACGTGGTCACCGCTGCCGTAGGTCGGATCGTTGGCGGAGCGATAGGCGTCGACGCAGTCGCGGTACTTCTTGTTCTTGGCCCAGTACGCGTCGATCGTGGCCTTGTCCTCGGGGCCGGACAGGTCGGTCGCGGTCTGGATCGAGTCGCCGACCGATGGCACGTCGGGCCGGGTCGGCAACACGACCGTCGCGGGCCGATCGGTGGTGATCAGGCGGGTGTCGACCTGGGTCTCCGAGCCGTCGTAGCGGATCACCGCGGTGCGCTCGTCGCTCGCCCACGCCACGAGCAGCGGCTCGCCGGCCGGGAGCTTGGCGTCGGCGATCGCGACCCGCGGGTAGACGAACATCTGATCGGGCGCCTTGGTGAACAGCGCGGTCCACTCGCTGCGCTTGTGGGGCTGTGCGCCCGCGAAGCCCGGGTACCACTTCGAGAGCGCGCGGTCGGGCAGGGCGAGGTCGCGCGGGATCTCGACGATCGGGGCGTCCGGATCGATCTTGGTGTCGCCGTCGGTCACGACCACGTGGTAGGGCTGGCCGACCGCCTCGGGCGCGGCCGCGCCGATCCACACGGCGTAGGTGCCCTCGAGGATGTCGATCTCGCGGCTGTTCTCGCCCGAGCGACCGCACTGCGTGATCATGCCCTGCTTCCAGCGCTCCATCGGGCCGTAGTAGTTGATCGTCTGGTTGCCCTTGGGATCGACGAGCGCGAGCCGCGCGTGCTGCAGCGGCGTGGCGCTGGTCAGGTAGAAGTCGGGTGCGCGGGCGATGCTGTGGCACGCGTGGTCGAGCAGCGTCTTGTCCGGGGCGCGCACCGCGCCGTCGATCACCATGGGGGCGGCGAGCGACGCGACCGGCTGCTTCGGCGCGTCGCCGAACCTCGGCTCGGCGCTCTCGTCGACCAGCTCGAGCGTCAGCCTCGCCGGCATCCCGCCGCGGAACGGCACGACCGCCCACAGCGTGTGCTCGCCGGCCTCGAACCGCGCGCGCCGCGGGTCGCCGCAGTGGCCGTCGTCGGTCAGCACGTAGAGCTCGACGAACTCGCCGGCCGGCGTCTCGGTCGCGATGAACCAGGTCGACGGCTTGGTCATCTTGAGCCGGGCGAGCGGCACGAGCTTGGAGAACCCGTGGTCGCCGCAGTAGCGATCGACCTCGCGCGTGGTGAACACGCCGGGCACCGCCACGTCGACCGTGCGCGGGTTGAGCCCGCCGTCGTCGAGCGCGATCGTGGGGAGCTTGGCGAGCGCCGCGGCCACCGCGGGCGAGTTGCCGGCGCGTGCGGCCGGTGCGGCCGCGACGACCGCGGCGAGGACAGCGAGGCGAGAGATGAGCATGGCGCACCGCCAAGAGCATCGCGCGTGCCGGCGCAACCCGGCGAACCGCAACGCTCGGATGCGCCGCGCAGCCAGGTGCACCGAGGTGCACCCGTGCTGCAGTCAGCTGCGGTAGCTCGCGGGATCGAGCTTGTAACGCTTGAGCCAGCGCTGGACCTGTTGCCGCACGTGGCCGAGCTCGGCGGCGACCCGCGTGACGTTGCCCTTGTGCTTGACCAGCAGCGCGACCAGCTGGTCGCGCCGGGTGTCGTCGGGCGGCGGCGCGGCCTCGGGCCAGCGCGCGTGCGCGATGTCGTCGGGCAGGTGCTCGGGGCCGAGCTCGGCGCCGGCCGCGAGCGCGACCGCGCGCTCCACGGTCTGGACCAGCTCGCGCACGTTGCGCGGCCAGTCGTACGCGAGCAGCGCGCGCGCCCACGGCGCGGTGAACGCCGTGCTCGCCGGCGCGATCTCCGCGAGCATCACGCCGAGATCGACGCGGCGATCGCCGAGCGGCGGCAGCTCGAGCTCGAACCCCGCGAGCCGCGCGAACAGATCCTCGCGGAACTTGCCGAGCGCGACCAGCTCGTCGAGATCGTGGTGGGTGGCGGCGACCACGCGCAGATCGACCCGCGTGGCGGTGGTCGCGCCGATCGCGCGGACCTCGTGCTCCTCGAGCACGCGCAGCAGCGCGGCCTGCGCGGCCGGCGGCATGTCGCCGATCTCGTCGAGGAACAGCGTGCCGCGGTCGGCGGCCGCGACCAGGCCGAGGTGATCGGCGATCGCGCCGGAGAACGCGCCGCGGCGATGCCCGAACAGCTCGCTCTCGACCAGGCCGGCGGGCAGCGCCCCGCAGTTCACCGGCACGAACGCGCCGGTGCGCCCCGACGCCGCGTGGATCGCGCGCGCGACGCGCTCCTTGCCGCTGCCGGTCGGGCCGCCGAGCACCACCGGCAGCTGGCTCGCCGCGATCCGGCGCAGCTCGTCGAACCGCTGGGAGAGCGCGGGGTCGAGCGTCGCGAGCGGATCGCGCGGGTGCGCGAGATCGAGCGCCGGCGCGCCGCGCGGCTCGCCCGTGCGCAGCATGAAGAAGCTGCGGCCGACCTCGATCACGTCGCCCGCGCCGACGATCACGCGCTCCTGCTTGGTGCCGTTGACCCGCATGCCGTTGCGCGAGCCGGCATCCACCGCGAACCAGTTCGACGGGCCGTGCTCGAACCGCAGGTGCTGCGACGACATCCACGGGTCCGGCACGTCCACGCGCAGCGCGCCGTCGCCGATCCGCCGGGCCTCGCGCAGCGAGCCGCGCCCGATCTCGATGTCGTGGATGCGATCGAGCGACCAGCGCGCGCCACCCTCGGCGCGACCCGCGCCCACCACCACGTAGAGGTGGTCGACGGTCGCCGCCGCGCCGCGCGGCTGATGATCGTCGAGCGTGCGGGTCGCCACGTCGCGCGATTGTAGCGCGAGCGCACGGCGTGCGGACGTGTCGCGCCCCGGCGATGGCGATCGTCGCGAACTTGCAGGTCCCCGGCTGGCGCCGGGTTCGCAGTTGCCAGCGCCATGGTCGCGATCGCACGAACGCGGAGCGAGCCGAGCGCGGTCGAACGCGACGGCGAGCACGCGCGCTGGACGTTCGGCATGGTCGCGCCGCGCGCGTGGTGCGCGGCCGGTGGCCGCGAGCCGTGGGCGGTCGACGCCGAGATCCTGGTCGCCGGCGCGTCGGGCCGGGTCGGCGGCGAGCTGCGCTTCGTGCAGATCGAGCAGCGCCGCATCGAGGACGGCGCCGGCAACCCGATCGTCGAGGGCGGCGATCACGGTATCGTGCAGGTCGTCGCGTTCGCGATCGACGAGCCCGGCTCGATCGAGCACGCGTTCGAGGTCGCGGCGGTGCGCGAGACCCGCCGCCACGGCTGCGCCAGGGCGGTGCGCGAGCGCCACGCGCTGGCCGGCCGGCTGGTGATCTCGCTCCATCCGGTGCTCGCCGAGCCCGACCTCGTGCGCGTCGCGATCCGGATCGAGAACCTCACGTCATGGGGCGGGCGCGGCGCGGCCTACCTCGCCGCGCTCGAATCGACCCAGCTCGTGCTCGGCGTGACCGGCGGCGAGCTGGTGGCCTGAGTCAGTACGGCTGGAACGTGCACGGCGTCGCGACCGGGCCGCACACCGCGCCGCCGGCCTCGGCCTCGCAGTCGTCGAGCGCCTGGTCGAGGATCGCGTTGACCGTGTCGTCATCCCAGCCGCGCGCGTCGCGATCCTCCGACACCGGGTAGATCTCGCCGGTCGTCTCGTTCGCGGCCTCGCACGTCACGGTGCCGACCGTGTCCCACGCCGTGATCCCCCACATGTGCCACCAGCCGCCGTGCAGGCGATGGAACCGACCCCAGTCGTGCGCCGGGTGATAGCCGCGCACGACCACGCGCAGCCGCGGATCGCGATCGCGCACGTGGGGCGGGCGGTGATCGACGATCACCGCGTGGTGCTCGTCGTGACCCCTGCCATCGCGGACGACGTACTCGTGCGCCGGGTTGTCCCTCGGTGTCATCGGCCGCTCGGGATGCGCGACGCTGTGCGAGCCGACGAAGCGCGCGCCGGCTTCCTTGCCGCGCGGCGCGCTGGCGGGTCGAGGCGCCGGATGAGAGTCGTGGCGCGGCTGCGCGATGGCCGCCGGCGCGATCAGCGCTCCCGTGAACATCGAGGCGAGAATCCATTGGGGCTTCATGCCCGGAGTAAACCAGGCTTGGTCGGGAGTTGCGATGCAGTCAAGGTGAGAATCGATGAACGAGTGTTAATCGCGCGAGCTGGCACGCGGCTCGCTCGAGCGCTCGGCCATGAAGATCTCGCAAGTCATGTCCAGGAACGTGAAGACCTGCCACCGCCACGATCGCCTCGAGCGCGCCGCTCAGCTGATGTGGGATCACGACATCGGCGCGGTGCCGGTGGTCGACGACGCCGGCGAGCTGATCGGCATGGTGACCGATCGCGACGCGTGCATGGCGGCGTACACGCAGGCCAAGCCGCTCGGCGCGCTCTCGGTCGACGTCGCGATGAGCAAGCACGTGGTGACGTGCCACCCGGACGACACGCTCGCGACGGTGTCGAGGTTGATGGCGAAGCACAAGATCCACCGCGTGCCCGTGATCGACGACGCGCACCGGCCGGTCGGCATCGTGTCGCTCGCCGATCTCGCGGGCGCGATGACCCGCACGCGCGAGATCGCGCCGAACGAGGTCGCGTCCACGCTCGCGGCGATCTGCGAGCAGCGCCCGCCGATGGTTCCGGCATCGCAAGCGTAGTGCGTCGCGCTCCCGTCACAGCGTGCGGTGCAGACCGTGGCGGGCTGGCGCGTGCGATCAACGATTCTTGTCGCCCGGCGGCTTGCCGCCGCGCGACGTCTGCTCCTCCTGCTTCATCTCGAGCTTGCCGCCGCACTTGGGGCACTGGCCGGCGCGATCGCTGTGGACATCCGGATGCCTGGGGCACATGAAGGTCTGCATGCCGGTAGTGATCGCAAGTTCCTTGCCGGACGCCGCTAGCGATTCACCGAGGCGATCGCGCGTGATAAGACGCGCCGATGCACCGCCTCGCGCTCCTGGTCCTGGTCGCATGCGGCGCGGCCGCGCCACCGCCATCGGCTCCGCGCACCGCCGCGCCCGCTCCGGGGGCGCCCGCCGCGCCGGGCGAGCCAGCCGCCGCCGCGGCCACCACGGGTGCGCCCGAGCCGACGGCCGCGCCGGCCGCGCCATCGGCCGTGCTGCGCTGGTCGTCGCACGGCGACGCGATCGGCCTCGACTCGATCGTACGGCACCGGCTGCACGCCGCGCATCTCGACGAGGCCGGCGCGCTGTTTCGCGGCACGACGCTCGAGGTCAGCGTGCCGGACGCCACGCCCGAGCGCCAGGCGCTGGTGCGCCAGCTGGTCGAGAAGCCGCTCGATGTCCACTTCGCCGCCGCCAGCGGTGCGACGTTCGCGCTCGATCGCACGTCGCTGACCTCGGCGTCGGCGGCGGTCGATCGCGCGACCAACCGGCCGCAGATCGAGATCCTCGTGGCGGACGCCGCCGGCTTCGCCGAATTCTCGTCGCACGGCCCGCTGAGCCTGGTGATCGACGGCGACGTCGTGCTCGACCACATCGTGCGCGAGAGCGCGATCGAGCGCGGTCGCCTCGTGATCACGATGCGCGACGATCGCCAGATGCAGCAGATCGCCGACGCGCTGCGCGCCGCGAAGGCCGGGCCGATCGCGTACGAGCCCTAGCGAGGCGCGCGCAGCACGAGCCCGCCACCCGCGCTGGTCTCGTCGATCCAGTCGACGCACTGCGCGCGCTCGCGCAGGAAGTCGTCGCCGTCGATCTCGGCGACCCGGCGCCACAGGATCCGGGTCTTGGCGCGCACGATCGGATCGGCGACCGCGATCGCGCAGAGCTGGTCGGGGTCGGCCATGAGCAGCTCGAACGTGCTCGCGCGATCCTCGACCGGGTTGGTCTCGGCGTACGAGTTGACGAAGCCGAGCTCGCGCTTGCCGCCCGGATCGTGCGGCGCGTAGACAAAGCCGATCGGGTTGGTGCGCGTCCATTCGACGTCGAAGTCCTCGACCTCGGGCGTGCGCTTCCATTCGAGCAGGTGATAGAGCTCGTGATGGACGATGGTCTCGGCGGTGTCGGCGATCGACGGCGCGTCGCCGAACCACGCGAAGCTGATCAGCATGCGGTGGTCCTCGAGATCGGACAGACCCATCGGATCGGTCGGCCCGATCGTCTGCACGATCCGGCGGCACAGCGCGACGTGCTCGATCCCGGCGGCGTCGAGCACGCGGGTCGGGTAGCGCGCGAACGCGGTGGTGATCGCGGCGAGCGCGGCCTCGTCGCGCGGCGTCGCCTCGCCGGCGAGCTCGCAGCGCACGCAGCCGGGCCGGTTGTCGGCGCAGCGCGCGGTCTCGAGCATGGTGGCGGTGCCGCGGGCCTCGAGGCCGATCCCGGCGCGGCCGAGCATCGTGCGCAGCGCGACGACGTCGGTGTTGAACAGCTCGGCCTCGGTGTCCGCGAGCGACGTCGTGATGGGGAGCGGCTCGGCCGGCCGCGGTTGCATGCAGCCGATGGCAAACACCGAACCGAGCACGAGCGCTCGCACCGCGGAGCAGCGAGGCACGCGCCGTGCCAGCGCGCATGTGCGCTGGCGATTCGCGCGGCGGCCCGCGCGCTGTGGCTCGCTCGCGACAGCTGTGGTGTGGCGCTGTCGTGATCGCGCCTCACTTCACGCGACCTCGAAGATCCTCGTGTACGCCGGGCGCGGCGCATCGTATGTAACGCGGCCATGCGGCTCCTCCTCGTGCTCGGCCTGGCCGGCTGCACCAGCGGCCCCTGGCTGTCCGACGACAGGATGCTGGTCGACAGCTCGCAGATCACCAACGAGGACTGCCGCACCGACCTGTGCGTGCACAGCGAGAACACCGATCTGACGGTGTGGGGCGGCGCGATCTACCTGGTGCACCGCACCGCCGAGAGCCAGATCCTCGGCCCGAACAGCTCGCTGCGCGTGTACCGCTCCGACGACGACGGCGCGCACTTCACGCTGCTCGCGATCATCCCGGCGCCGAGCGATCGCGATCTCCGCGACCCGTGCTTCTACACGATCGGCGGCAACCTCGCGATCAAGGCGCTGACCCGCCTGCCGGTCAACTCGGTCCGCGATTCGGACGTCGACACCATCACGGTCAACACGGTGTCGAGCGACGGCGGCATGACGTGGAGCCCGCTCGCAAACATCGGCCCCGAGATGTGGAGCTTCTGGCGGATCAAGGACGACGCGAGCGGCGTGCACTACTCGGCGGCGTACGAGGACGGCGACCTCGCGGTCCAGCTGTTCTCGTCGCAGGACGGCACGACGTGGACGCCGGGCGCGACGATCTACGACGTCTCGGACGACACGCCGCTCGAGACCGAGCTGGTGTTCATGCCGTCGGGCACGCTGCTCGCGCTCGTCCGCATGGACGGCACCGACGACGAGCTGCTCGGCAACGTCGGCCGGCTGCGCACCAAGGTGTGCTGGGCCGAGCCGCCGTACGCGAGCTTTTCTTGCCCCCAGGAGCTGACCGGCGTGCGGCTCGACGGCCCGGTCGCGTTCTTCGATCACGCGGGCAAGCGGCTGTTCGTGATCGCGCGCAAGCACTTCATCGAGACCGAGGACCGCAAGCGCACGGCGCTCTACGAGCTGCGCGGTGACTTCGACAACGCGGGCGAGCTCGCGATCGTCGACCACGGCAACTTCCCGTCGGCGGGCGACACGTCGTACGCCGGGGTCGCGCCGATCGACGACCACCGCTTCCTGGTCAGCTGGTACTCGTCGCCGCTGTCGGAGGACGGCCCGTGGGCGCGCGCGATCTTCGGCCCGACCGACATCTGGCAGGGCGTGGTCGATCTGTCCAAGCTCTAGATCTAGCCGCCGCCGCCCTGGAAGCGGATGCCGAACGCGAGGTCGCCCTCGACCACGATGCCCGAGCTCGGGCCGGTGGTCGGCGGCGGCGTGGTCGCGAGCGCGGTCAGCGAGGGCGCCGGCATGGTCGTGCCGTAGGCCGTGGCGGGCTCGACGCTGACGCCGGCCGACAGGTACATCCCGAGCTGCGCGCCGCCGAGCTGGGCATCCCAGCCGATCGAGACATCGCCAAACCCGCCGACCGTGCCGAGGCCATCGAGCGTCTCGGCGCCGACCCGCGCGCCGACCCAGTCGTGGCGCGGCACCGGCGTCTCCGGGCCGCAGTTCACGCGGACCGAGGCCTGACCCTCGTGGAAGTAGTCGCGGACCTCGAGGCCGAGCCGGATCCGGTTGATCAGCTTGGTCGGGTCGTCGTCGGCGTAGTCGGTGCGATCGGTCTTGATGTTCATCATCAGCTCGTCCTCGGCGCTGATCCCGAGGTAGCCCCTGGCGCCGACCCGCTTGCCGAGGTCGACGCCGAGCCCGGCCATGCCGACCGTGAGGTTGCCGCCGCCGGCGGCGAAGTCCCACGGCATGCGAAAGCCGACGAACAGCCCGCGGGGCTGACCGGGCGCGGCGCGCGCCGGCGCGAGCGTCCACGCACCACCGTCGCTCGTGCTCGCGCCGTTGCCCCAGGTCCCGGCGAGGCTGCCGTCGCCGCCGACCTGGAACACGCCCTGGCCCGAGCCGTGATCCTCGGTCCACGCGAAGCGCAGCGTCGTGCCGTCCAGCGTGCCGTCGATCCGGCCGTCGTCGTAGGCGTAGCTTCCGGCGACGTGCGTCCCGTCCTGGTGGAGCTCGGTGTGGCCGAACGTGCCGTCGTACTGGCCCGACACGTCGGTGTGGTCGGCGGACACACCCTGCGCGCGGGCGGTGGCCGAGGTCGCGAACAGCGCGATCGCCGCGACGGGGGAGAGCTTCATGCCGTCACGGTGAGGCGCGCGTGTTTCGGCGATCGTGCTGCGCGGTGAATCGATGTTGTCGTGATCGATGCCGCGCAAGGTCGCGAAATCTGCGCGAGCCGCTGGACTGGCGCGCGCGCGTCCGGTGCGATCCGGACGCGAAATCGACCTGACGCATGGCGCGTGCGTCCATATACTTGAGTCACCGCCGTCATGCCGAACGCCGCGCGCCTTGGGAGACGGAACATGCTGGGCGCAGCGGTTCCGGTGGCGATCGGCCTGCACTTGCTGGTGCTCGGCACGATCGACGTGCTCGATATCTCTGCGATCGATGGCTTCGGCGGCCATTCGGTGGCTGCGGCTGCGACCAAGCCGGCGCCCGAGGTGAGGTCGTCGTGCACCGGCGATGCCGCGCTCGCTGGCGGGGCGCGGTTCGCGCTGTGCTTCGCGCCGTGGTCGAGCGACGTCGACGGCTGCCTCGATGACGCCCAGAGCGATCTGCTGATCGATCTGTCGAGCTGTCAGGCGCGCAACGACGACGGGATCGCGCAGGTCGCGATGCTCGAGCCCAGGACCATGGAGAAGCTCGCGCAGATCGATCCCGAGCCGCTGCTCGATTCCACCCAGCAGCCACCCAAGCCGCCGCCGCCGCAGGTCGTGCCGCCCCCGGCGCCGGCACCGCCGCCGCCACCGCCCGCGCAGGCGCGCAAGCAGCAGATGCAGGTGGTCGAGACCGTCAAGCCCGCGAAGGAGCAGGCGCCGGAGAACGCGCGGTTCCTCGCGGAGTACGACACCAACGTCGAGAAGCAGACGGTCGCGCGCGGCACGCCGAAGGAGCCGATGATCGCGAAGTCCAAGCCGGCCGAGCTCACGCCGAAGGAGAACCCGAAGGAGGCGTCGGTCAAGGACAAGCCGGACCTGCCGCCGGGCGTCGATCGGCGTGCCCCCGATGTTCCGGGGACGCTGGCGATGCGCGCGCCGGGCGCGCCCGCGCCGGCCGAGGTCGCGCAGGAGCAGAAGACGGTCGGCTCGAGCGCGAGCCCGCTCGGCCCGCTCGCGTTCGACGGCGTCATGCCGCGGCGCGGGGACGGCGCGATCGAGCAGCAGCACCGCGACCGTACCGAGCTGCCGCGCGGGCAGGGCGGTGCAGGAGGCGGCGCGCCGCCGGTGCCCAACCTCAAGCCGTCGCAGGAGATGCTCGAGCGCGCGCTCGGCGGCGGCAACGTCGATCATCTCGAGGACGTCGACAACGGCGACGAGACCGCGCTGTCGGCCAAGCGGTGGATCTACGCGAGCTTCTTCAACCGGCTCAAGCGCCAGGTCGCGCAGAACTGGGATCCGGCGTCGGTGTGGCGGCGGATCGATCCGACCGGCAACGTCAACGGCTTCAAGACGCGGGTCACCGAGGTGCGGGTCAGCCTGTCGCCGCGCGGCGAGCTCCAGAAGATCGTGGTGACCTCGCCGTGCGGCGTGAGCGATCTCGACGACGAGGCGGTGCGCGCGTTCCACGCCGCGGCGCCGTTCCCCAACCCGCCCAAGGAGCTGGTCGCGAGCGATAACATGATCACGTTCGCGTTCTCGTTCTTCTTCGAGATCGGCGCGCCGCACACCACCTGGCGGGTGATCAATTCGATGTAGCGTCGTGCGGTGACCGCCCGCGCGCTGCCCGCCGCGATCTCGATCGCGCTCGTCGCCGCGACGCTGTCACCGGTCGTGCGCGCGCCGGCCCACGACGGCTTCCCGCTGTCGACCTATCCGATGTTCGCGCTGCCGCGGCCGACCCGGGTGACGATCGGCTACGCGCTGGGGATGACCGCGTCGGGCGAGCGCCGCGTGCTCGCGCCGGCGCTGGTCGGAAGCGAGGAGGTGCTCGAGGCCTACGCGGTGATCGCGCGCGCGCTGCAGCGCGGCCCGCGGGCGGTCGGCGAGCTGTGCAGCGAGATCGCGGCCCGGGTCGCGCAGGATCCCGACGAGCGCGACATCGCGATCGTGCGGATCGTGGTCGGCACGCACGATGCGGTCGCGTACCTGGTCGATGGCCGGCTCGGTCCCGAGGTCGAGCGCGTGCGCTGCCCGGTCGCGCGAGGCGGCGCGCGATGACCCGGCTCGCCGCGTGGTGGTTCGCGCCGGCGCCGGCGACCCGGATCGCCGCGCTGCGCATCGCGATCGGCAGCTACGCGTTTGCCTACGTCGTGATGCGCACGCCCGAGCTGCTCGCGGTCGCGCGCCTGCCCGCCGCCGACTTCGCGCCGTACGGCGTGACGCGCGCGCTCGCCGCGCCGCTGCCGCCCGGCGCGGTGCTCGCG
>DATJAE010000054.1:0-22073 GCA_035516595.1 Kofleriaceae bacterium
CCGCGCGCGCGCCGCGGTCGATACGTTGATCGAGGCCGCGCGCCTGCCGTTCGATCAGGCCACGCGGCGCGACATGCGGCTGCGCGCCGCCCAGCTCGCGACGGTCGAGCTCGGCGACAACGCGGCCGCGATCGACATGTATCGCGGCGTGCTCGCGCAGCAACCCAACGACCTCGAGGTGATCGAACGGCTCGCCCACCTGCTCGCGGTCGAGGAGCGCGTGCCCGAGCTGCTGACGCTGCGCCAGATCCAGCTCCAGATCAGCGGGCCGGACAGCGAGGGCGATCGCAAGCTCGACCTCCGGCTCGAGATCGCGCGACTGGTCGGCGTGATCGAGGAGCGCGGCGGCCGGCTCGACGCGCTCAAGGCCAACCTCGAGGATCGCCCCGGCCACGAGGCTTCGATCGACGCGATCGCGAATCTGCTGTCGAGCAAGGCGCAGCACCGCCAGCTCGCCGACCTGCTCGAGAACCAGGCGCAGCGGCTCGAGACCGCGGGCGAGATCCCGCGCGCGGCCCGGCTGTGGGCGCGGTTCGCCGGCGTCGCCGAGCACGACACCCACGAGATCGAGCGCGCGATCGCCGGCCACCGCCGGGTGGTCGCGCTCGCGCCGACGCCGGAGTCGCTGCGCGCGCTCGCCCGGCTCAACCTCGAGCGCGGCCAGTCGGCGCAGGCCGTGCCGTGGCTCGAGAGCCTGCTCGGCACCGTCCCGCCGAGCGAGCGCCTCATGGTCGTGCAGCAGCTCGCCAAGGCGCACCTCGCCGCCGGGCAGGCCGATCGCGCGATCGCCGCGATCGAGACCAACCTCGACGACCGCGAGCCGGCGATCGAGCTGCGCACGCTGCTCGCCGAGCTGTACCGCAAGGCCGAGCTGTGGGAGCCGCTCGCGCGCCACCTCACGCGCAGCCTGCCGCTGGTCCACGACGACAAGCTCGCCCGCGAGTTCGCGCGCGAGGCGGTGAAGCTGTACATCCACGAGCTCGGCTCGCCGGCGCAGGCGATCCCGGCGCTCGAGAAGGCGCTCGCGCTCGATCCGACCGACAAGGACCTGCGGACGTCGCTCGCGATCGGCCAGCGCGTCGCCGGCAAGCTCGCCGAGGCGCGCACCGCGCTGGGCGAGCTGATCGCCGACTTCGGCCGCCGCCGCTCGCCGGAGCGGGCCGCGCTGCACGTCGAGCTCGCGCGGGTCGCGCTCGCCGAGGGCAAGACCGACGAGGCGATCGCCGAGATGGAGTCGGCGTCGAAGATGGACGTGTCGAACGCGGCGATCCAGAAGGAGCTCGCCGAGATGGCGCGCGCCGCCGGCCAGCTCGACAAGTCCGAGCGGGTGTTTCGCGCGCTGCTGCTGGTCGTGCGCCGCACCCCGCCGGGCGACGACGAGGCCGCGGTCGGCGCGAGCGAGGTGCTGTTCGAGCTGCACAAGCTCGCGCTCCAGCGCGGCGACAAGGATCAGGCCAAGGAGCTGCTCGAGTCGGCGATGGAGAGCGCGATCCAGTCCGACGTCAACGTGCGCCGGCTGCGCCGCAGCCTGCTCGCGCACGGCGAGGTCAAGCTGCTGCTCGAGGTGCTCGAGAAGCGGCTCGCCACCAACCCCGAGCCGCAGAGCCAGGCCCGCCTGCTGTCCGACATGGCCGAGGCGCTCGACCAGCAGCTCGGCCGCGGCGAGGACGCGCTCGACGCGCTGATCAAGGCGATCAACGTGCTGCCGTCGCGCATCGACCTCCACGAGCGCGCGCGCGAGCTCGCGCACAAGCACGGCTCGACCCGCAAGTTCGTCGACGCGGTCGAGGGCATCGTCGATCGGCTGCGCCGCAAGGACGATCCGCCGCTGATCGCGAACCTCCTGATGCGCGCGGGCGAGGCGCTCGAGCACGACGCCGGCGAGCTCAAGGGCGCGGCGAACCTGTACCGCCGCGTCGAGATCCTCGGCGAGAAGCTGGCCGAGGCGTTCTACGCACAGGCGCGGGTCGCGGCCGCGCTCGGCGACACCGCCGAGCAGGCGCGCACGCTCGACAAGATGTTCGAGCTCGCGGGCACCGACACCGAGCCGACGCCGCAGCAGGTCGACGCGCTGTACCGGCTCTCCGAGATCTTCATCGGCAGCGACACGCGCCGCAAGCAGGGCATCGAGCTGCTCGAGCGCGCGTTCGAGGCCGAGCCGCGCTGGGGTCAGGCCGGCCGCCTGCTCAAGCAGGCCGCCGCGGCGACCGGCGGGGACGACAAGGTGATGGCGATGTACGAGCGGGTCGCGCGCCACGGCGGCGATCACGACCTGTTGCTCGACTTCCTCGAGCGCCGCGCCGCGCTGCCGCAGGCGACGCCGCAGCAGATCCGCGAGGCGGTCGACCTCGCGGTCGAGCTCGGCCAGGACGAGCGCGCCGAGGCCCTGCTGGTCCGCGCGGTGTCGGCCGCGCGCGACACGGTCGATGGCCTGGCGTCGGCGCCGTGGGCGGTGCTCGCGCTCGCCGAGCGCCGGCTCGCCGCCAACGACCTGCCGGCCGCGCGCGATCTCGCGTACGAGATCGCACCGATCGCCGAGGCCGAGACGGTCGACGGCCTCGCGATGCGGATCGCGACGCGCGCGCTCGCCCATCGCAAGGTCGATCTCGCGGGCGAGGTCTACGAGTTCCTGCGCGAGCGCAACCCGGCCGAGCGCGCGGTGTGGCAGCCGCTGCTCACGATCTACCGCGAGCTCGGCGACGGCGACCGGCTCGGCAGCGTGGTGTCGTCGACCCTGCCGAACCTGGTGACCGCGGCGGAGCGCAACGCGCTGCGCCTCGAGCACGCGCGCTTCCTGATCGAGGGCCTGCGCCGCCACCACGACGCGCTCGACGTGCTGCGCGACGCCTTGCGCGACGACGCCGACAACCTCGAGGCGGCCGAGCTCTACGAGAGCACGCTGCGCCAGCTCGGCGACGACGACGGGGTCGCCGAGTTCCTGTGGTCGCGGTTCGAGGACGCGCAGCGCCGCGGCCACCGCGACTCGACGGTCGACGTCGCGCTCCGGCTCGGCGATCTGCTCGAGAAGTCGGGCTCGCGCGACGCGATCCGCGTGTACCGCGCGGCGCTGATCGTCGCCCCCGACGATCGCGAGATCCTGCGCCGCGTGGTCTCGCAGCTGGACGTCCACGACAACCCGCGCGAGGGCGCGCTGCTCATGGAGCGCCTGCTGTCGGTCGAGACGCCGGAGCGCGCGCCCGAGCTCGCCGGCAAGCTCGCGACGATGTGGGAGGCCGCCGGGGATCGCAAGGGCGTGCAGCGCACGCTCGAGCTCGCCCACAAGTCGGCGCCCGACGATGTCGCGATCCACGACCGGCTCGAGGGCTGGTACCGCGACAACGAGCAGTGGTCCGAGCTCGCCGACCTGATGACGCGCGACGCCGAGCGCATGGCCGACGGGCCGGCGGTCGGCCGGCTGCGCGAGGCCGCGACCGTGTACTCGGGCCACCTCGGCCAGCCGCTCAAGGCCGCCGAGGTGCTGCGCAAGGCGCGCCAGCGCGCGCCGCAGCTGGTCGAGCTGGTGACCGATCACGCCGCCGCGCTCGCGGCCGCGGGCGAGCTCGACGCCGCGCAGCGCGCGATCGGCGAGGCGCTCGCCAACGTCAGCGGCGCCGGCCGCACGTCGCTGTTGCTGCTGCGCGCGAGCTTCCGCCAGCAGCTCGGCGACGACGCGTCCGCGGTGCAGGACCTGACCGAGGGCTACGAGCTCGACCGCGAGCGCGTCGCCGACAGCCTGGTCAACGGGCTCGAGCGGCTGCGCACCCGCGCCGAGCGCGACGGCGACATGCCGACCGAGCGCACCGCGACCTTGCGCCTGGCCAAGCTGCTCACCGATCACGGCGAGCTCGAGCGCGGCCGCGGCTTCCTGGTCGCGTGGATCGAGCGCGACGCGCGCGACGCCGAGCCGCTGTACATGCTGTGCGAGCTCGACGAGTCGATCGAGCACTGGGACGGCGTGTCGGCGGCCGCGACCCGGCTGGCCTACATCACCGAGGGCGAGGACCAGGTCAAGGCTGCGCTGCGCGCCGGCGACGCCGCGACCCGCGCCGGCCGCCCGGCCGACGCGGTGCCGGTGCTCGAGCTCGTGCACCAGCACCAGCCGGGCGTGCAGGTCGTCCGCGACAAGCTGCGCGACACCTACGAGGCGGCGGGCGAGTATCGCCTGCTCGCCGGCATCCTGACCGCCGACGCCGATCACGGCAGCGAGCCGCAGGCGCGTTACGCCAACTACCGGCGCGCCGCCGAGCTGTTGCTCTACCAGCTCGACGACTCCGCCGCCGCGCAGACCCCGGCCGCGCGCGCGCTCGAGCTCCAGCCCGACGATCACGCCGCGCTGATGCTGAACGTCGACATCCTGATCGCGGGCGGCCAGCTCGACGACGCGCAGCGCACGCTCGACACCGCGATCGCGGCGCAGAAGAAGCGCACGCCCGAGCTCGCGGTGCTGCAGCAGCGCATGGGCCGGGTGTGCGCGATGCTCGGCGACCGCGATGGCCAGCTCAACTGGCTGAAGAAGGCGTTCGACGTCGACCGCAAGAACGCCGAGGTCGCCGCCGAGCTCGCGCAGCTCGCGACCGAGGTCGGCGACTACGAGCTCGCGCTCAAGCCGCTGCGCGCGATCACGCTGATGGACAACCCCGCGCCGGTGACTCGCCCGATGGCGCTGCTGTGGGAAGCCAAGATCGAGCACGCGCGCGGCAACCGCGCCAAGGCCGAGCTGTGGGCCAAGAAGGCGCTGCGCGAGGATCCGGCGTTCGCCGACGCGCAGCAGTTCCTCGACGAGATCGGCGGCGCGTGAGCCACCACGGACGCCCGTCGTTCGGCACGCCCAGATGCAGGCCGCGCCGGCGCCACGCGCCGTGAACGATCGGTAACCCGAAACGCAAGACGGCCTCCCGGAGGAGGCCGTAGGCGAAGCCAGGCGATCGCAGCTCAGTACATCGCCGCGGCGAGGCCGCAGCCGCTGCCGTACACCGTCACGCCGGCGACCGGCGCACCGTTGGTCGCGAGGTCGAGCGCGGGGTTCGCGCCGTCGAGCGCCATGCCGACCTGCTCGAGCTGGGTCGTGCCATCGGCGTACTGGATCAGCACCGACTTGACGAACGCCGAGCCGCCGTTGCTGGTGAGCTCGATCCCGGTGCCGGCCTGGTCACCGAGCGCCAGGTAGGTCGAGCCGGTCGCGGCGAACGGGCTGAGCACGATCGTCGGGGCGGGCGCGTTCTCGTACACCACGGTGTCGCGAACCACCGGCCGGAAGATCGGGCGGATCGACTCGCGGATGATCGGGCGGACGATGGGACGCTCGACGATCGGGCGGTAGTCCCGCACCGGGCGAACGATCGGGTGCTCGATCGGGCGGACCGGGGTGCGAGTCACGTGCGAGATCCGCTCCGGCTCGCGGGTCTGAGGCGCGCCGTGGGCGAGCGCGACCGAAGAGGTACCGAGGATGAGGGTGGCGAGAAGGGCTTTGATCGACATGGCTGACTCCTTGGGAGAGAGGTTGAAGATGGGTCCAGGCTCAGGCGGCGAACACGCTGTAGCGGGCGCCGAAGTTGCTCGAGCCGTACACGACCATCCGGGTCACTTCCGAGCGCGGGTGCGCCAGCCTGATCGTCAGGCTCGGGTTCTGCGCGTCGAGCGCGGTGTTCGGCTTCACGGTCTGCCACGTGCCGTTCGCGAAGTAGATCGCGACCTCGCTGATCTGGGTGAGCCCGCGGTCGGCGCGCAGCTCGATCGCGCGGTAGCCGTGGTTCAGCGGCAGCTTGTTGAAGAACTCGCGGCCGCTCTCGATCATGGTCGGCTCGCTGAGCGCGAGCTTGCCGTTGGTCACGAAGCCGGTGCTGCCGACGTAGTCGCTCGAGCCGGCGCTGGCCGTCACGTTGTTGCAGTGATCGACCGGGTCGACGCGGATGAACTGCCGATCCACGTGCGCGTCGGTGTCGATCCGGGCCGGCGCCGCGAGGGCGGCGGTCGAGGAACCGGCGAGCACGAGGGCGGCGATGAGGGTCTTGATGTTCATACGCTTTCTCCTTTGCGAACCCTCGATATTGCGACCCGCGATCCAAGACCCAAGTCACTGATCATCCACGATAAACCGCTTCACACACATGCAGACGCCGCAGCCGATCTGCCGAATCCGCAGGCCCGCCTGGCGTACGCTGCGCCATGCCCGACGCGGTCCACTACCGGCGCGACGGTGCGGTGGGCGTGATCACGCTCGACCGTCCCGACAACCGCAACAGCATGACCCCCGAGCTGCTCGCCGCGTTCAGCGCGGCGAGCGCGCAGGCCGCCGGCGACGCGGGCGCGCGCTGCGTGGTGGTCACCGGCACCGGCCGCTGCTTCTCGTCCGGCGCCGACTTCAAGGCGACGCTGCAGCTCGCGGGCGGCGCGCCGCACGAGAAGTCGTACGCGATGTACGTGCCGTTCCTGTCGCTGCTCGACCTCGCGGTGCCGGTGATCGCGGCGTGCAACGGCCACGCGGTCGGCGGCGGGTTCGGGCTCGCGCTGGTGTGCGACCTGCGGATCGGCGCGGACGACGCGAAGTACGGCGCGAACTTCGTGCGCCTCGGGCTCGCACCGGGGATGGCGATCAGCTACCTGTTGCCGCGCCTGATCGGCCTCGCGCGCGCGAGCGAGCTGCTCTACACCGGCCGGCTGGTCGACGGCGGCGAGGCCGCGGCGCTCGGCATCCTCAATCGCGCGGTCGCCGCCGACGCCGTGCTCGGCGAGGCGATGGCGCTCGCGCACGCGATCACCCTTGCCGCGCCGCTCGCGGTGCGGGCGACCAAGGCGGCGATCCGGCGCGGCCTCGAGCTGCACGTCCGCGAGGCCGCGCGCGCCGAGGCCTACGCGCAGGCCGAGACGATCGCGACCGACGACGCGCGCGAGGGCATCGCCGCGCTGCTCGCCAAGCGCGCGCCCGCGTTCACGGGGAGGTGACCGCTGGCGGCGGCACGGCGCCGGGCGGGGCGCACGCGCCGAGCTCGCTCTCGCTCGGGCCGCGCGCCGCGAACGCGACCGGCCCCCACGGCGTGTCGAGCGAGACGTCGAACCACCCGGCCTGGTCGCCCGGCTCGACGAGCGCCGGCCGATCACCGACGACGTAGCCGATGGGCTCGCCGCGATCGCGGCCGTACAGGCAGGTGCCGCTCGCGACCGTCGCGTTGGGCGCGACCGGGGCCGCGACGCTCTCCGGGGCGGGCGTGCGGTGCACCCGGCCGGGCGGATCGCGCCTGGACAGGTAGCCGCGCACCGCGACCTCGCCGTCCTCGAACTCGACCTCGCTCCACGCATCGTCGATCTCGCGCACGCTGTCGACGAAGTAGCCGTTCGCCATCACCGCGAGCTGCTGGCCCGCCCAGCGCGGCTCGCTGCGGATCACCGCGCCGGGGATCACGCTCAGCACCTGGCGACCGCGCGGGATCCAGCCGACCGGATCGCGCGCCGGGCCGCGATCGACCAGCGCGTCGTCGGGCACCCAGCCCTCGACCTCCACACCGCCGACGTAGCGGATTCGCGTACGCGCGCCGTCGTGAGCGAGCCGCCGCACGCGGGCGCCGCCGCGCAGCACGACCTCCGGCGCATCGCCCTGCGAAAGATCCGCGAACGCGTCGCCGTGGATCGCGATGTCGTGCGCGACGATCGTGAACAGCTGGGCGCGATCGGTCCACACCGCGAACCGCACGTGATCGAGCAGCACCCCGACCCGCGTCTGGCTGCCCTGGTCGTCGATCACCACGACCTGGATCGGCGCGCTGCTGCCTTCGGGCTGGATCGGCGGCGCGCCGAGCGCGAGCTGCGCCGGTCCGGGCGTCATCCACGACACCTCGCCCTGGGTCGCGCTCAGCGCGCCGATGACATCGATCGGCGCGCGCGGCGGATGGATCGCGGGCGCCGGCGCGGGCGCGCGCGGCCGGGGCGGCAGAGCCCGCGTCATCGCGCCGCCGCACGCCGCCAGCGCGACGACGATCGGTCCCACTCGCATCCCTGCCATCATGTCACGTCACGATCACGTCGCCGTCGCACCGCCGCCACCGCTATCCACCGGCCGCGTAACGGCCTACGCAGCGAGTCGAGATCTTCCTGGGACACGCATGTGATTCTCGTCGCTTGCGACGCACTGCGTCTCGCCCGGCTTTTGCACATCCAGGGGTTGCGATGGAAATCGGTGTCATCACCAACCCCAACAGCCGCAAGAACCGTAACCGTCCGGACCGGGCGGAACGGCTCCAGCGGATCGTCGGGGAGCTCGGCGAGGTCCACGAGACCACCTCGATCGAGTCGATCAAGCCGGTGCTCCGCGACTTCCTGCGCAAGCGGGCGCGCTACTGGGTGGCGGACGGCGGCGACGGCGCGCTGCACTGGATGCTCCGCATGGGCATGGAGGTGCTGCAGGAGGACGAGTTCGCCGGCCAGTCGGTGACGCTGCCGATGACCCTTCCGACCAAGGGCGGCACGATCGACTTCGTCGCGAACAACGTCGGGATCGAGGGCGACGCCGAGGGCATCCTCGCGACGCTGCGCCGCCGGCTCGAGCGCGGCGGCGTGATCGAGGAGACCGAGGTCGACTCGATGTCGATCGACGGCATCCAGGTGGTCGACGGCGCCGACGTCCCGTTCCGCACGTACGGCTTCGCGTCGGCGGCCGGCGGCGTCGGCCAGCGCTTCTACGCCAAGTACTACGCCGATCCGGATCCGACGCCGCGCACGATCATGAAGGTCGTCGCGAGCACGGTGACGTCGGCACCGATCGCGTACACCCCGCTCGCCCGGCTGCCGTTCGGCAAGATGTCGACCTACGCGCGCGACGTGCTGTCGCCGACGCCGTGCAAGGTCACGCTCGACGGCATGGTGCTGCCCGGCAACGAGTTCACCGGCGTCCACGTCGCGTCGATGTCGATCAACCTCGGCAACGTGCTGCGGTTCTTCGGCAAGGCCGACCAGCCCGGCCTGATGAACGCGATCGTCGGCACGCCGAGCCCGTGGGGCATCATCCGCAACATCCCGCGCATGGCGCGCGGCCAGGAGATGCGCGGCCGCAACGTGCTCGATCGGCCGTGCCGCGAGATGATCATCGACGCGGTCGGCGAGGAGCTGCTCGCGCCGATCATCGACGGCGAGTACTACCGCGACGTCAAGAAGCTCACGTTCCGCATCGGCCCGCGCGTGCGGATCCCCAAGGTCGTCGCTGCGAAGGCGGCCTAGCTCTTCTTGCAGGTGATCGTCGCCGGGCCGGCGCCGATCGAGTCGCACACCGCCGGCGCCTTGCATCGGGCGGCGACGCAGGCGTCCTTCTCGGTCTTGAAGCAGCGCCGGCCGAGCACGAAGAAGCAGTCCTTGCGGTCGCCCTGGTAGCGCCAGCCGCCCCACTTGCTGTTCGGCTTGTCGATCTCGCCGCTCGCCTGGGCCTCCTGGAGCTGCTTCTCGCGCGCGGTGCGCGGCTCGTGGGGGTCGACCGGCGGCGCGCCGCACGCGACCACCAGCAGCATCCCGATCAGGCGAAGCGACATCGCTGCCGATCATGCCATAGTCCCGAGGTGGCCGACGACGACGCGGTGCGTGCAAAGATGGCGGCGCTCGAAGCCGAGGTGAAGGCCGACGCCGACGCCGCGCGCGCGCGCCGCGAGGCCGCGATCGCCAAGGTGCGGGAGCAGCGCGCCGCCCAGCAGGCCGAGCGCGAGGCCTTGCTCGCGCGCCAGGCCGCGATCGTCGGCAAGAACAAGCCCGCCGCACGCGCGGCGAGCGGCGACGACGATGACGACAGCGGCGACAGCATCAGCGGCGCGCTCGAGCTCGCGAAGTCGGCCAACAAGGTCAAGCACGAGCTGACCAAGCGGCCGAGCAAGGGCGAGAAGTCGTGGATCACGTCGGGCATCGCGTCGATGGCGCTCGGCCCGGTCGGCTGGCTCTACGCCGGATCGCTGCGCGAGGCGATCCCGGCCTCCGCGGCGTGGCTCGCCCTCGCGGCGATCGCGAGCAAGATCTTGCCGATGGTCCTGCTCATGCCGGTGCTGCTGGTCGCATTGCCGCTGTCGGGCATCGCCGGGGTGGTCTATGCTGTCCAGTACAACCGCCACGGGGGACGCCAGCGGCTGTTCAATCGCGACCAGGACGAGCCCAAGCCGAAGAAGCAGCTCCGCGGTGAGTGATCGTCTCACCCGGTGAACGTCCTCTCACCGAACCCTCACCCGACATGTATGCGGGGGCCACATTTCGTCGTCGACGACGTCGATACAGTGACATCGTGAACCGCCTCGTCATCGCGCTGACGCTCTTGTTCGTGCCCAAGCTGGCGCACGCCGGCCGCATCAAAGTCGCGGTGGTGCCCGGCATCGCGGTCAACCTCGATGCAGCCCGCGTCGACGCGCTCAGCCAGGACCTCGCCGAGGCGCTGGTCGCCGAGCTCGACCTCGAGGCGGTCGGCGGGCTCGAGGTGCGGCGCCAGCTGCCGCCCGAGGGCCTGCCGCCCGATTGCGTGTCGACGCCGAGCTGCACCGCCGACGTCGCGCGCCGCACCGGCGCCAACCAGCTGCTGTTCGTCGTGATGGTCGACAGCGGCGGTGCGGTGCAGATCGACACGACGTGGATCGACGTCGCGACCGGCAACCAGGCGTCGCGCCCGGCGATCGACCTGACCTCGACCGCGGATCTCGACGCCCGCGGCAAGTTCCAGACGGTCGCGACCCAGCTCCTGCCCGATGCGCCGGTGCGGCCCAAGCCGAGGACCGGGCTGACGCTCGACACCAGGATGACGGCCGCCACGCCGCGCCACTTCGCGGTGCCGTCGTACCTCACGACCGGCGTCGCGGCGATCGGGCTCGGCGTCGGCATCGGCTTCGGGCTCGAGACCCGCTCGAAGTACAACACGTGCAACGGCAACCCGAACGCCTGCACGTCGAGCCAGCGCAGCACGATCCGCTCGGACGGCCTGATCGCCGACTCCGGCTTCCTGATCGCGACCGGCGCGGCGATCGCGACGGTGGTGCTGTACGCCACCTCGGGCGAGTCGCCGCACGTGATCGTGAATCCAACCCCGGAGGGTGTGGGCGTGGCGGCGTTCGGGAGGTTCTAGCTTGAGCATGGGCGCCGACGAGCCGGTCCCGGAGCATCCGGATCACCTGATCGGCCAGACCCTCGCCGCGCGCTATCGCATCGAGTCGCGCATCGGCGAGGGCGCGATGGGCGTGGTCTACAAGGCGCGCCACGTCAAGGTCGGGCGCACGTTCGCGGTCAAGGTGCTGCACGCGCGCCTGCTCCAGGACAAGAAGGTGCTGCTGCGGTTCGAGCGCGAGGCCGAGCTCGCCGGCCGGCTGCGCCACCCCAACGTGATCGGCGTGGTCGACGTCGGCGATCTGCCCGACGGCACGCGCTACATGGTGATGGACTTCGCGCACGGGCCGGACCTCGCGCAGCTGCTCGACGAGGCGCCGATGCCGCCGCAGCGCGTGATCAACCTGACCCGCCAGATGCTCGAGGGCCTGTATCACGCGCACGAGGCCGGCCTCATCCACCGCGACTTCAAGCCCGAGAACGTGATCGTCGAGCGCGACACCCACGGCACCGAGGTGCCGCGCATCGTCGACTTCGGCATCGCGATCCTGCGCGAAGGCGGCGACTCGAACGAGGCGCCGGGCCGGCTCACCACCAACGGCCTGGTGCTCGGCACGCCGCACTACATGGCCCCCGAGCAGGCGGTGGCCGATCCGATCGATCACCGGATCGACCTGTTCGCGACCGGCATCATGATCTACGAGATGCTGTGCGGCAAGCTGCCGTTCGACGGCAGCGGCGCCGAGATCGCGCGCGCGAACCTGCTGATCGATCCGCCGCCGATCGCCGAGCGCGTGCCGTACCTCGAGGTCGACCCGCTGCTCGAGGCGCTGTCCCGCCGGCTGATGGCGAAGAAGCGCGACCAGCGCCCGGTGAACGCCAAGGCCGCGCGCGAGCTGCTCGATCTGATCGTCAAGGACCGGATCGCCGCGGCCGCCGCGCTCGGCATGCCGAGCGGCGCGGCGCAGCAGCGCGGGCGCGAGACCCAGCCGGTGTCGCCGCCGCCGCCGCGGCACACCGGCCCCGAGACGTTCCCGCCGCCGATCCGCGCGACGCCGCCGCAGGCCCCGCCGATGGCCGCGCCGGTCGCGGTCCCCGCGCCGCCGGCTGCGGTGCCGGTCAGCATCGAGCGCTCGATCGCGACCGAGCCGGTCGGTGCGAGCCGCACGCGGCGCTGGCCGCTGATCGCCGGCGCCGCCGGCGTGCTCGCGATCGCGGGGACGCTGATCGCGGTGAAGCTGACGGGTGGCAACGGCACGCCCGCAGCCGCGCCGACCGCGCCGGCACCGCCCCCGCAGGTCGTGGTCGCACCTGCGCCTGCACCGACACCGACACCGACACCGGCGCCGGCGCCCACGCCTCCACCGACGCCGACGCCGGCTCCCGCGGCCGCGAACCCGCCGCCGACCCGACCCACCGCGGTGCCACACCACAAGATCGTGAAGACGCCAGTCGCCGCGCCGCCGACCGCGACGGTCGCAAGGCCCGCGGTCGTCGAGACCGCACAGCCGCCGCCCGCGCCGCCTCCCGCGCCCGCGAGCGGACCGCTGACCGCATCGGCGTTCGCGAACCAGTACGCGGCGATCGGCCAGCAGATCGCGAGCTACGAGCAGAAGAACGGCAAGCCGGCCGCCGAGCCGCTGTGGGCGCAGTACAGCCTGGTCAGCTACTCGGTCGGCATGAAGTCGCAGGCCGAGCGCGACAAGGCCGCCGGCATCTTCGCGAAGCTGCGCGCCGCGCTACGGTAGCGGGAGGTAGGCCACGTCGACGCACTTGTCGGCCTCGGGCGTGTTCTGCGCGCCGCCCATGACCGTGATGCAGACGTGGTTGTAGCCGACCGACAGCCCCGGCGTGATGGTGGCGAGCCCGTCGGTGCCGAACGAGCCGGGCACGCCGGTGTGCTGGTTCGAGGTGTCGTCCCAGTAGACCGCGAAGCCGTGGCTCGGCGTGCCCATGAGCTGGAGCGCGACCGCCTGCGTGGTGATCACCTCCGGCACGCCGATGAACGACGGCCCGCGCACCGCCGCCGGCGTGGCCATCGGCGCGGTGCCGCCCGGCGCGTCCCAGCGGATGCGACCCGGCGAGCCTGCGCCACCGCCGCCAGCGCCCGCTCCGCCGTTCGCGAGGATGTTGGTCACGCTCAGCGTCCCGCCCGAGCGCACCATCCCGATCCCGCCCGCGCCGCCACCGCCGCCCGCACCGCTGGTCGCGCCGGCACCGCCGGTCAACGTGATCGTCCCGGCCGTGACATCGCCGCCGGCGGTGAGCTCGACCACGCCGCCGCCGCCACCGCCGGCGCCGCCCTTGGTGAGCAAGCCCGGGCCGCCGCCGCCGCCGCCCGACGGAATGCTCTGGCCGATCCCGGGCTCGTACGAGCTGATCATATCGTCGCCGATCACCGCGCCACCGCTACCGGCCGAGGCGCCCGAGCCGGCGCCACCGGACATCGAGAAGCCGGCGCCGCCTCCGTTCCCGCCGTTGTTGAGCGCCGACGACGACTGGCCTGCGCCGCCACCGCCGTTGCAACCGCCCGCGCTCGCCGCGTTGCCGCCGCTGCAGCCTCCCGGGCCCGCGCCGCCGCCGGTCGTGCCGCTCGCGGCCTTGCCGAGCGCGGTGATATCGCCGATCGCGATCGACGAGACCGCGCGGACGAGCACCGGCTGGCCAACGCCGCCGGTGAACGTGAACGCCATGCCGGCGAGCGAGACCTGCGAGTACAGCGCGTTCAGCGCGGTGCCGTCGGTCTTCGGCAGGTGGCTCGCGTCGAGCTCGTCGTGGCCGACCAGCGAGACCTGCCCGGTCAGGCTCTTGGTGACCGGGCTGCCGCCCGCCATCTGGGTGACGGTGATCGTCAGCGGCAGCAGCGTGGCTTCGGCCAGGGTCGTATCGACGTGCGCGGTCACCGGCACCGCGAGGTAGTCCGACGCGGGGCTGACCACGACGTGCGCGTTGTCGACGTCGACCTGGATCGCCTGCGTGCTGGCGATCGACACCGTCGCGTTCGACAGGATGTTGCTGCCGTGAACGACCAGGATCGCCGGCCGGCTGTTGCCGTCGCCCTGTCCCTCGTCGATCATCTTCGGAAACGCGAGGTCGACCGTCAGCGCGACCGGGTTTGCGTCGAACGGCGCGTCGATCGGGATCGGCGCGTCCTTCTGGCTCGCGATGTTGCTCGGGTTGTAGATCAGCGAGCAGCCCGCGGCGAGCATGCTCAGGGTCGCGAGCAACGAGGACTGGCCCACCGGACCATTATATCCACCGGAGCGCGCCCGCCGCGCGCTCACGCCCGGCTCACACCGTCGTGCGCGCGAGCGTCAGGGTTCCGTGAGCCGACACTTGCGCACTCCGGTCCGACGGGCGATGGTTGGGGCGAATGGTGCCTTGCGTGCTCTGCTCGTCGCCCAGGTCGATCGGCGTGTTGTGCACCGCACACGGCGTCGCGATCGCGTCGCCCGGAATCACCAGCGAGCAGATCTTCTCGCGCGTCCAGACACCCACAGCGGCGCTGGTGGACGCGTGGGGTATCGCACATGGCATCGCGGATGGCAGCCGGGTGGGACGCGACCCGCGGGTCGACGTCGCGGTGCTGCACGCGTCGGTGTCGAGCGAGCACGCCACCCTCAAGCGGAACGGCCAGACCTGGCAGATCGTCGACAACTCGAGCCGCAACGGCACCGAGGTCGACGGCAACCGCGTCGCCGAGCACGACCTCGCGAGCGGCAACCTGGTCCGGCTCGGCGACGTGCGCTTCTACTTCTGGGCCGAGCCCCTGCCCAAGCTCGAGCCGCCGCGGGGTCAAGGCCGGACCGCGCCGATGCGGCGCGACGAGCTGGTGTTCAGCGCGAAGGTGACCACGCCGCGCGGTCACGCGCTCGATCTGCGCCAGCGGGTCGACGGCGGCGTGCTGCGCGTCGGCGAGACCGCGATCGAGCTCGCGGCGATGGAGTTCGGCCTGCTCCAGCTGCTGGTCGAGCGCCGCCGCACCGTGAGCGATCCCGAGCTGGCCTACGTCGCGTGGCACGAGATCGCCGACGCGCTCGCGTTCCGCTCGGTGCAGGCCGACAGCGAGAACGTGCGCGAGCTGGTCCATCGCGTGCGCCGCAAGCTCGGCGGCGTGCAGGCCGACGATCTGATCGAGAGCAAGCGCGGCGTCGGCTACCGGCTCGCCGGCGAGCCCGGCTAGTGTCGGCGACGCTGGGCGCGGCATGTCGCGTGCTGCTGGTCGGCGGCCTGGCCAACCTCGTGCTGTCGTTCGTGCTCGGCTGGGTGCTATCGGCGTACCGCGCCAAGGGGCCGATGGAGCCGCATCGCTGGCTGCTCACCGCGCACGAGGTGGCGCTGCAGGAGGGCCTGCTGCTGCTCGGCCTGTCCTACGCGCTGACCTTCGCGGCGCTGTCGGGCGGCATGGCGATCGTGGCGGCGTGGCTCCTGGTTGTTGCATCGGCGTTTCAGGACTTCTCCGGCGTGGTGAACTGGCTACGCGGCACCAAGGATCAGTTCGCCGAGAAGTCGGCCGGCTGGATCCTCGCGTCGATCAACGCGGTGCTGAACACGACCGGGCTCGCGATCGTCGTGGTCGGCGTCGTGCGCGGCCTCTGGTGACCGTATACTCGCCGCGATGGCGCAAGATCCGACGGCGCGGCGACGGCGACAGGTGCGCTGGGGCAGGCGGCTGCGCCGGCTCGGCCTGGCGTGGCAGAACGCGCTCGAGATCGCGCGCGCCGGCCGGCTGACCGCGCCGTACGGCGCGCCGTACGAGATCGTCCACGCCGAGCGGGTCTACAAGCTGCGCCGCTACGAGCGCACGCCCGAGCCCGGCGCCACGCCGATCGCCGAGCCGCTGCTGCTCGTGCCGCCGCTGATGGTCGCGTCGGAGGTCTACGACATCTCGCCCGACGTCTCGGCGGTCGCGTACCTCGCGCGCCGCGGCGTCGATGTCTGGCTGGTCGACTTCGGCGCGCCCGAGCGCGAGGAGGGCGGGATGAGCCGCACGCTCGACGACCACGTGCGCGCGGTCGCCGATGCGGTCGAGCGCGTGCGCGCCGCGACCGGTCACGACGTTCACCTCGCCGGCTACTCGCAGGGCGGGATGTTCTGCTACCAGGCCGCCGCGTTCCGCCGCTCGGCCGGCGTCGCGTCGATCATCACGATGGGCAGTCCGGTCGACCTGCGCCGCCATCTCCAGGTCGGCGAGGACGTGTCGGAGCGGCTGCTCGCCGGGCTGCGCGCCGCGCTCGCCTGGCCGCTCGCGCGGATCGAGGGCCTGCCCGGGATGTTCACGTCGACCGGGTTCAAGCTGCTGACGCCGCGCAAGGAGGCGATGCAGCTGCTCGACTTCGTGCGCAACCTGCACGACCGCGAGGCGCTCGAGAAGCGCGAGGCCAAGCGGCTGTTCCTCGGCGGCGAGGGCTTCGTCGCGTGGCCCGGCCCGGCGTTCCGCAAGTTCGTCGACGACGTGATCGTCGGCAACCGCATGGCATCGGGCGGCTTCGTGATCGACGGCCAGACCGTCTCGCTCGCGGATCTGACCTGCCCGATCCTGTACTTCGTCGGCAACCGCGACGAGATGGGGCGGCCCGCGGCGGTCCGCGGCATCCGCACCGCCGCGCCGCGCGTGACGAAGATGTACGAGGTGCCGCTGCGCGCCGGCCACTTCGGCCTGGTGGTCGGCCATACCGCGCTCGAGGTGACCTGGCCCGGCGTCGTGACCTGGATGGCGGGCGGCGTGCCGGAGACCGCGATCGACGCGCGCAGCGACCAGCGCACGCGCGACGAGCACGACGAGCGCGACGACCACGAGTCCTCGGGCGCGCTCGCGCGCGAGCTGATCGAGAAGACCGCGCATGCCGCGGTCGAGCGGCTCGAGGAGCTCGGCGAGGACGTCGGGACCTACCTCGATCACGCGCGCTGGCAGCTGCCGCGGATCACGCGGCTGCGCAACCTGCAGGACGACTCGCTGATCTCGCTCGGCCGCTCGCTCGCCGACCAGGCGCACAAGATCGGCGAGCGCACGTTCTTCCTGTGGCGCGGCCGCGCGTTCAGCTACGCCGAGGCCAACCGCCGGGTCGACGCGGTGGTGCGCGGCCTGATCGCGTGCGGCGTCAAGCCGGGCGTGCGGGTCGGCGTGATGATGCTGTCGCGGCCGTCGCACCTGTCGGTGGTCGCCGCGATCAACCGGCTCGGCGCGGTCGCCGTGCTGCTGTCGCCCGACACGCCCGACGAGCAGCTGCCGCGCGCGCTCGAGCTCGGCGACGCCGAGCTGCTCGTGGTCGATCCCGACGACGCCGCCCGCGCACGCGCCGCGACCGGGCTCAAGATCCTCGTGCTCGGCGGGGTCGGCGAGCCCGCGGTCGCGCCCGGCCACAAGCGCACGCTGCCGTCGGGGGTGGTCGACATGGAGTCGATCGATCCTGCCGCGGTCACGCCGCCCGCGTGGTTCAAGCCCGATCCCGGCCGCGCGCGCGACCTCGCGATGATCTTCGTGACCTCGGGCCGGCACGAGCCGCCGCGCGCCACGCGGATCACCAACCGGCGCTGGGCGTTCTCGGCGCTCGGCGCGGCCGCGGCCGCGACGCTCACCACGCGCGACACGGTGTACTGCTGCCTGCCGCTGCACCATCCGTCGGGCACGCTGGTCGCGGCGGGCAGCGCGCTCGCCGGCGGCGCGCGGCTCGCGCTCGCGTCGCGGTTCGAGCCCGACACGTTCTGGGACGAGGTCCGGCGCTACGGCGCGAGCGTCGTGTACTACGCCGGCGAGATGTGCCGGCGGCTGGTCGACGCGCCACCGGTGGCCGGCGAGCACGACAATCCGGTGCGGCTGCTGGCCGGCTCGGGCATGCGCCGCGACGTGTGGCGCCGCCTGGTCGCGCGGTTCGGTGTCGGCGTGCTCGAGCTCTACGCGTCGAGCGAAGCCGCGGCGGTGCTCGCCAACACGTCGGGCAAGAAGATCGGCTCGATCGGCCGCCCGCTGCCCGGCTCGGCCGAGATCGCGATCGCGACCTATGACTTCGCGGCCGGCGAGCTGGTGCGCGACGGCCAGGGCCGGCTGGTCCGGGCGCGGCTCGACGAGCCCGGCATGCTGATCGCCCGGCTCGGCGCGCGCGCCGGCGCCGACATCGCCCACATCGATCCGCGCCGCCTGCTGCGCGATGCGTTCGAGGCCGGCGACACCTGGTTCCAGACCGGCGACTTCGTGCGGGTCGACGCCGAAGGCGATCACTGGCTGGTCGATCACCAGGGCCAGATGGTGATGACGCGCCAGGGCCCGGTCGCGTCGACCCGGATCGAGGACGCGCTGTACGAGCACGCGAGCGTCGCGCTGTGCATCGCGGCCGGCATGCCGGACCCCGACGACCGCGCGGTCGACATCCCGATCGCCGCGATCCAGCTCCACCCGTCGGCCGCGCTCGATCTCGACGCGCTGTCGGCCGCGGTGCGCGCGCTGCCCGAGTACGCGCGGCCGCGCCGGATCCGCGTGGTCGAGCAGCTGCCGCTCACCGACGGCTACCGCCCGATCAAGCGCGGGCTGCGCGATCTCGCGCAGGCGCTCGGTCCCAACCTCTACCTGTGGCACCCGCTCGGCCAGCGCTACGAGGCGGCGGCGGCGTCGCGCGTCGCGTAGCTACGGCGCGAGCTCGATCGCGACGGGCGCCGACCAGATCGTCGCGGTCCAGCCATCGGGAACGAAGCCGAACCGCACGAGGTGACGGCCTGGCGTCGCGCCGCGCGCCGCCACCATCGCGACGTGGACGGCGTGCGATTCCCCCGGCGCGAGCACGAACGACGCCTCGAGGCCGATGACCGGGCAGCGCTGGGCGGTCACGCCGGCATCGTCGGTCGGCCACTGGAGGCCGCAGCCAAGGACCCCGCCCGACGGCGACTTGACCTCCTTGCCGGTGACCGAGACCACCTCGGCGAGCTCCGTCGTGTTCGCGATCGCGATGTCGACCGAGAACGCGGCGCCGCGCCGCACCCGGGTCGGGACCGCGACGACCGCCGCGATCAGCGCATGATCGGCCGGCTCGATCGCGATCGCCTGCGGCGCGGACCACAGCGGCGTCGCGCCGTCCGGCGCGTAGCCGACCTGCAGCGCGTGCGGACCCGGCCTGGCCGCCGCGGCGACCTCGAACGTGAGGGTGCGGCTGTAGCGCCCGCCGGGCGCGAGCTCGATCGACTGGGGGACGTTCTTGTCGCAGTTCGCGCGATCGACCAGCTCCAGATCGGCGCCCGACGCGCGCCACTCGAGTGGCCAGCTGCAGCTCATGGTCTCGATCGTGACGCGCGCGCTCGTCGTGTTGACCACGCTGGCTTGCACCGCGAACCGGTTGCCGGGGTGCGCGGCGGGCGGAACCCCGGCGAGGTCGACGCGGAACGTCGCGGCGTGCGCGGCGGAGCCGACGGCCAGGACCGCGACGAGCAGCGCGTGACGCATGACCGATCGAACGCACCACCGCGGCGATCGATTCGGGGCGGCACGTCGAGGTGCCGGCCCGCGGGGCGCAGCGGTACCCGCGCGTACCGCGTCCCGTGCGGGATCGCGGCGTTGCGCCGGCATCGCGGTTGCTCTTGCTGGCCCGCGATGAGGATCCTCGCGCTCGCCCTGGTCGCCGGATGCGGTGGCAGTCACGCCGCGCCCGACGCCGCCCCGACCCCCGACGCCGCGCTCGACGCCGCACCCGACGCGATCGACGCGGCCCCTCCGGGCGCGATCACCTGCAACATGCCGGGCAACGCCGGCTCCGCCGCGACCTGCGACTACGTGCTCTATCCCAACTCGACGTACGCGCTGGGCTCGGGCTCCGGGTCGAACAACGACCTGCCGGCGTTCACGCCGCCGACCAACGCCACGCCGCGCGGTGACGCCGATCCGTGCATCCGCACCGAGCCGTCGGGCTCGACCCTGTACATGACCTACACGCTCGCGCAGGGTGGCCCGCTCGACACCGAGCTCGCGTACTCGAGCGACGGCGGCGCGCACTGGAGCTACGCCGGCGCGATCTGGCCGGGCACGCCGAGCGTCGCCGACCCGTACACCGGCACGGGGACCGGCGTGATCAACAGCGAGACCTCGAACCTCGCGTTCCGCACGCTGGCGAGCGGCGGCGAGGTGGTCTACGGCATCCACAGCGTGTACTGGTCGGATGCGAGCGGCCAGGATCACCACACGGCGCGCCTCGCGATCACCGAATCGGCGCTGCCGGCCAGCCCGACCCCGGCACAGATCCACGCCGCGCTCGCCGCCGCGACCGAGGGCAACGCCAACGTCGCCTCGATCATGGGCTACAAGGAGACCGCGGTGCCCACCACCGGCCTGGTCGACCTGTGGACCGCGGGCAACGCGCAGGGCAACGTCGACGACTGCATCTGGTTCCACGAGCCGTCGCTGTACTGGCAGGACAGCGATCAGACGCTCTACCTGCTGGTCCAGTGCGAGTCCGCGACCGACCAGCGCATCGTCGTGTTCGGCACGCCCACGCCGGGCACCGAGTCCACGCCCGACGCCGCGGCGTGGTCGTGGAGCTACGCCGGCGCGTTTCTCCACGCGAGCGACGCGGTCGACACCGCGCTCGCGTACGACCTCCCCGCGGTCGCGGCCGAGAGCCCGTACTTCACGCAGGGCGACATCGCGACCGCGCGCGACGGCAGCCTGGTCTACCTCGCGTCGCTGGTCCACCTCGACGCGATGGAGGAGGTGCGCTCCGGCATCGTGATCGCGTCGATCGGCCAGCTGACCGCGCCGTCGGCGCTCACCGCGTCGACCACGATGACCGCCGGGGCGCCGCCGTACCGCGACTTCCTCGAGCTCGAGCTGCAGAACGTCGACGGCGGCGACGACATGAAGGGCCCGGGGTCGTCGACCTACGACCCGGGCCTCGCGATCGGCGTGGTCTACGCCGGCCGGACCTACCCCGGCCTGCCGGGGGTGACCGGCTTCGAGACCGAGCTGTTCAGCTTCCCCGGCGTGTCACCCTAGCCTAGAGCGCCGGCGGCGGCTCGCCCGCGATCACCTGCGCGACCTTGCTCGGGTCGGCGCGCAGCTCCGACGCGGTCGGGAACTCGTCGGGGCGGAGCTGACCGAGCTCGCGCTCGCACAGCTTCGACCAGTCGCTGAACCAGCCGAGCTCGGTCGACCTGGTGAGGCACGCGCGGTACGCGGCGAGCGACTTGTCGGCGAGCGGCTCGGAGAGGTCGGTCAGCGCGTCGCAGTAAGCGTCGACCTTGTCCTGCGCGAACTCGCCGGAGCGGACGTCCTTGGGGACCTCGGCGCCCGCCAGCTGATCGGAGAACGTCTGGGTGATCTGGCCCTCGCGCGCGGCCGCCGCGATCGAGCTCGCGTTGTCGCGGATCGCGAGCACCTTGCCGTACGCGGCGTTCGCCGCCGCGGCGGCCGTCCGCTTGTGATCGAGCCACTCGGTCAGCCGCGCCTGGCTGCGCGCGCGGATCGCCTTGTGCTCGGGCGCCGGATCGAAGTCGAGGTTGCCCGGAAACTCGATCGCGAGGAAGCGCTCGTACAGCGCGTCGGCCTGGATCAGCTTGCTCTGCGCGAACCAGTAGCGCGCGCCGCCGAATCCGGGATCGGCCTCGGCGTGCAGCCTGGCGAACGCCGCCTCGGCCGCGTCGACCTCGGCGAGCGCCTCGCGCAGCTTGCGCTCGTCGCGCCTGACCAGGGTGAGCTTGGTCTGCGGGCCGCAGTGCAGCCGGAGGTCCTTGGTCTTCTTCGCCGCGTAGCGGGTCGCGATCGCGCGCTCGCGCACGACCTTGACGCACGCGCCGTCGACCTCGGCCACAGGGCACGCCGCGTGCCACAGCAGGCCCGCGATCCGCGCGTGCGCGATCACCAGGCGGTCCTGGCCGCCGCGCGCGCCCCACGCGCGCACGTAGTCGCGGAGCTGGGCGATCACCGCGTCGCGATCACCGCGCTTCTCGTAGACCGACGCCAGCGCGTAGGCCGCGCTCGCCGCCTCGGCCGGGCGCGTGCGGCCGAACGCGTCGACGAAGTACTTGGTGTCGGCGATCGCCTT
>DATJAE010000055.1:0-2199 GCA_035516595.1 Kofleriaceae bacterium
TGCGCCGCCTCCAGCTCGACCACATCGATCTCTACCAGACCCACGGCGTCGACCCGGTCACGCCGATCGAGGAGACGGTCGACGCGCTCGACGCGCTGGTCCGCGCGGGCAAGGTCCGCTACGTCGGGTTCTGCAACCTCCCGGCGTGGCGCGCGGCGAAGGCGCTCGCGGTCGCCGATCATCACGGGAAGGCGCGGTTCGTCTCCGCGCAGATGTTCTACGCGATCGCGGCGCGCGACATCGAGCGCGAGGTCGTGCCGCTGTGTCAGGCCGAGGGGCTCGGCATCATGCCGTGGTCGCCGCTCGCCGGCGGCCTGCTGTCGGGCAAGTTCAGCAAGGACGGCGGGCCGAGCGACGCGCGCCGCGCCCAGTTCGACTTTCCGATCGTCGACAAGGACCGCGCGTTCGCGTGCGTCGACGCGATGCGGCCGATCGCGCAGCGCCACGACGCGTCGGTCGCGCAGATCGCGCTCGCCTACCTGCTCGCCAAGCCGGCGGTCACCTCGGTGATCATCGGCGCGAAGACCGACGCGCAGCTCGCCGATAACCTCGCCGCGACGCGGATCGCGCTGACCGCCGAGGACCTGACCGCGCTCGACGCGGTGAGCGCGCTGCCGCCGGAGTATCCGGGGTGGATGGAGGCCTGGCAGGCGCGGGCGCGCTTCGTCGACGGCATGCAGCGCTAGGCGCCGGCGCGCGACCGGCTTCACGCTCGCGTCCGAGCCGTAGGCACGCGCGTTGCTCCACCAGGCGGCGTGAGACCCGCGGTGTGGATGTTCGCGGCACTGTGCGCGTGTAACTCCTCGCACGGCCAGGACGCGGTGGATTCCGCGACAGCCGACGCGCCGCGCGACGCGGCGATCGACGCCGCCGCGGTCTCGGCGTGGGACGCGCCGACCGGTGCGCCGCTGTCGGGCGTGACGCTGTCCGACGGCTGGCAGGACCTGCGCGCGCTCTCACCGGTGCTGGAGATCTCGGGCGGCTGGACCGACTCGCTGTTCGCGATGCCCGACGGCCGCCGCCTGCTCTTCGCCTACGAGCAGACCGACTTCTTCGAGTTCTACCTCAGCAACGGCCAGACCCAGACGCTCACCGGGCCGCCGCTCGCCGGGGCGAGCCCGCCAGCCTTCAAGATCTTCGAGGCCGACCTCGGCGCCGCCGACTGGACGATCACCGAGCACCCGGTGAATTCGCCGGATCCGAGCGTGGTCGAGGCCTCGCCCGCCGAGAACGCGAGCGGCGACCTGATGGTGCTCACCTACTTCACGCTGCCGAGCGGCCACGCGCAGCTCCAGTACTCGCAGCAGAGCGGCGGCGCGTGGTCGGTCCCCGCGGCGCTGGCGATCAACAGCGCGAGCTGCAACGATGACAACGCCAAGATCATCGGCGAGCTCGCGACCGGCGTCACCGTGGTGTTCGAGTCGACTCGCGGCGACCTCGCCGGCACCGGCTCGACCTGCGGCGCGCGCAAGCTGTACACCACGACCTACGCGAGCGGTGCGTTCTCGCCGATCGCCGCCGTGGCGGGCATCTCCGACGCCAGCAGCGACGACTCGCAGCCGTTCCTGACCGCGGATCAGTCGACGCTGTACTGGACCGGCGTGCGCGGCGGCATGTACGGCATCTTCACCGCGACCGCGCAGGGCGACGGCATGTTCGGCGCGATCCATCCGATCGCGCAGCCGACCACCAGCGGCACGTTCTCCGGCAACGTCGCGCTGATCGGCGAGGCCTCGGTGGTCGACCTGCCCGAGGGCTCGCTGCTCTACATGATGTGCGGCGTCGCGATGAACACCCACGGCGGCATGACGTTCCACGACGCCGACTACATCCAGCTCGAGCCGTGCGTCGCGCGGCGGCCCAAGATCTGACGTCGACCGGCTGCGGTAATTTTGCGCAGCGCGCATCGCGGGCACAGCGTGTGGTCGGCGATCGCTACAGTCCGGCGCATGAAGCTCTCGATGCTCCTGCTCGCAGTCGCCGCTTGCACCGGCAACACCGGGCCGGCCGGCCCTCAGGGCGCGATGGGCGCGATGGGCTCCGCCGGCACCATGGGGTCGGATGGTCAGCTTCGCATCTACGGCGATGGCTCGCAGAACGACCTGATGGTGAACGCGAGCGGCTCGCTCGACGCGCTGGTTACCGACGGCAACTGGCAGTTTCACGACGTCACGATCGCCGCGAACGAGACGCTCACGG
>DATJAE010000056.1:0-33765 GCA_035516595.1 Kofleriaceae bacterium
CCGCGGCACGCAGCCGGTGTACGTGCCCGGCGTGGTCGGCGAGATCGCCGTGTCGCAGTCGTACGCGACCAGCGGCTGGCAGCGGAAGTCCTCGGGCCCCGCGTTCTGGAGCGAGAACAGCGACGGATCCTTGACCGAGCAGTCGTCCTCGTCGGTCAAGAACACGATCGCCAGGTACGCGCCCGGGCGCACGAACCCCATGTTCTCGGTCCGCGTGCCGTCGAGCGCGCGCTTCATCGCCTCGAGCGGCGCCTCGAAGCCGCAGCCGTTGTCGCCGAGCTTGGCGATGCAGCCGAGCGCGCTGGCGAGGTCACCGGAGTAGTTGACGTTGCGCGGGCCGTTCGGAACGGCTTCGTCGATGATGTACCGCCCGCTCACGCCGCACGCGTCGTTCGCCTGGAGCAGGCCGTCGTCGTTCGGCGCGGTCTTCGGGCAGGTCGAGCCCTCGTCGACGTCGCTGTCGGTGCCGACCGTGGTCGAGACCACGCCCATGTGCAGGTTCGGCCGGCCGTTCGGGAACAGCATGTCGATCGTGGTCACGAAGTTCGGAAAGTTGGTCGCGAACAGGTCCTGCTTGTCCTTGGTCGACGGCGAGTTGTCGACGACGAACAGCAGATCGACGTCGGCCTCGGTCGGGATGCCCTTCGTGATCACGCCGGTCGGCACCGGCGGCAGCGCGGCGACGGTACGGTCGGGACAGCCCGTCAGCGCGACGAGCGCGATCGGAGACAGCGCCTTCATGTGCCGGTGAGTGCCGGCAGCGGTCGCGATCCGTCACGCCGAGCGGATCGCCGCGGAGAGCTGGTCTCGCTCGGCGAACGCGCGGACCGCTTCGATCACGCGCTCGACATCGGCGTCGCTCATCTCGGCATAGAGCGGCAGCGACAGCACCTCGGCGGCGAGCCGGGTCGCGACCGGGAAGTCGCTGTCGCGATGCGCCCCGCGATACACCGGCTGCTGGCACACGGTCGCCGGATAGTGCACCGCGGTGTCGATGCCCGCGCGATCGAGGTGGTCGCGCAGTGCGTCGCGGTGCGCGCAACGGATCGTGTAGAGGTGGTGGTTGGTCGCGTGGCCGGGCGGCGGCGGCGGCGGCGCGAGCCCGAGCGGCGCGAGCGCGGCGTCGTAGCGCGCGGCGATCGCGGCGCGCGCGGCCTGGCGCGCGACCAGGTGGCGCAGCTTGACCCGCAGGATCGCGGCCTGGACCTCGTCGAGCCGGCTGTTGAGGCCGATCAGCTCGTGGTGATACTTGCGCGGCGCACCGTGGTTGCGCAGCGCGCGCAGCGTGTGCGCGCGATCGGCGTCGGCCACGATCACCGCGCCGCCGTCCCCGCACGCGCCGAGGTTCTTGGTCGGGAAGAAGCTCGCGCAGCCGAAATCGCCGAGCGTGCCGGCGGCGCGGCCCAACAGCGAGCTGCCGATCGCCTGACACGCGTCCTCGATCACCGCGACGCCGCGCGGCGCGCACGCCGCGACCAGCGCCGGGATGTCCGCCGGCACGCCGTAGAGGTCGGTCGCGATCACCGCGCGCGTGCGCGGGCCGATCGCGCGCGCGACGGTCTGGGCATCGAGCGCGCACGTCCGCGGGTCGACGTCGACCAGGCGCGGCACGCCGCCGAGCAGCGACACGACCTCGGCGTCGACGAAGAACGTGAACGCCGGCACGATCACCTCGTCGCCGGGATGGAGCTCGAGCGCGAGCAGCGCGAGCGTCAAGGCATCGGTGCCCGACGCGCACGCCACGACGTGCGCCGCGCCGAGCGCGGCCGCGAGCTCGCGCTCGAACGCCTCGACCTCGGCGCCCAGGATGTACTTGCCGGAGCGCAAGACGCGCAGCACGGCGGGCTCGATCTCGCCGGCGAGCGCGGCGTGCTGCGCGACCAGGTCGACCAGCGGGATACGGCGGGACATCGCGCGAACGCTATCACGCGGCGGGTACGATGAGGTGTCGGACAAGACCGGGCGCCATCGCGTGGGCTGCGCGAGACCTGCGGCACGTGATCAGGGCGCGCGAACGACGACGATCGACGTGCCGTCGATCCGCGCGACCAGCTTCGGATCGGCGCCGAAGATCTGCACCATCTCGCGCGGCAGCTGGAGCAGCGACGGATGATCGATCGCGAGCGCCTGCCCGCTGTCGGTGACCGTGCGCAGGTCGGCCATCGCGAACAGCGCGTCGAACGGCGATAGCCCGCTCGGCGCACCGGCGACGATCGTGAGCTTGGGCGCGAGCGGATCCGACGTCACGATCACGCGATCGCCGACGATGCCGGCGTTCTGCAGCAGCTGGCGCGCGATCCGCGCCCGGCCGTCCTGGCCGATGTAGACCTGCGCCTCGCGCGCCGACTGGCCGAGATCGGGCTGCTGGCGCGCCGCGTGCGACGGCGGCGTCGCGACCTGCGCGCGCATGCGATCGTCGTACATCGTGGTCGCGTGCTCGGGCAGGTGATAGAGGAACGCGCGCGCCGGCGTCGACCCGCCGGCCATCACGTCGATCATCGTCTGGGTGTACGCGCCCATCGCGCCGCGGTCGTACAGCGCGCGCACGATCGGCGCGACCTCGCGATGGCGCGCGCCGGGCAGCGCCTGCTTGACCGCGTTCGACACGTCGAGCGCGGTGAACAGCAGCGCCCCGCCGGTGAGCTCGTCGACCACCCGCGCGGTCACGGTCGCGAGCTGATCGCGCGTCGGATCGGTCATCGATCGGTCTCGATCTCGAGCACGTAGCGCAGCGCGTGCTGCTGCTTCGGGCCGGTCGGGTAGTACGTGATCATCTCGTCGTTGATCAGCCCCGAGGTCGTGCCGGCCTTGCCGTAGACCGAGTGATAGCCCTTCGGCGGGCCGTGATAGAAGTGGCTGCGCTCGGCGACGTGCAGGTTGCCGAACGCGGCGTCGGCGACGAACATGAAGCCGGCCTCGTCCTTGCCGCTCGCCCAGTACGAGCCCTTCACCGACGAGTAGTTCAAGGCCTTCGTGCTCTGGTGCGCGAAGTAGATGCCGTCGCCGAACATGCTGCCGGCGTGCACGGCACCGGCCGGGCGGATCAGCAGGCCGCGCGTGATGATGCCGACCATGTTCGCGTTGCGCGTGCCGTGGAACACCGGCCACACGTTGGCGTCCTGGTAGAGCTTGGCGAGCTTGCCGTCGACGTCGGGCCGGTCGTCGACCTTCTTGACGTGCGGCGCGTTGTACTTGCCGCACTCCTTCGCGATCCGCTCGGCGTTCTCGAGGAACACCGAGCTGGTGCGATCGCCCTCGCCGCTGCGCGCGAGCTTGAAGATGCTCTTGACCGTGATCTTGCCGAGGAACTTGTGGTTCGCGGCGCGGGTCGCGTGGACCATGCCGTCGAGCCACTTGAACACGGGATCCTTCTTCTCGACGGGAACGAGCTCGGCCTTGAGCGTTCCGTACTTGTCGTCGACCCCGGCCTCGAGCGCGCCGGACGCGTTCTTCGCGTCGAGGAACACGTCGAGGTCGGACTCCTTCATCGCGATCTTGACCAGGTCCGAGAGCAGCAGCGCCTCGGCGTCGAGCTTCTTGAACCCGAAGTTGTGCGGGATCAGCGAGTAGAACTTGCTGGTCAGCTCCTCGAGCTGGCTCCTGGTCTTGCCCGCGACCTTCTGGCCGGCGTTGACCAGCGCCTTGGCCTCGTCGAGCACCGAGCGCCCCTGATCGATCTGCTCGCGCGATAGCTGGCCGAGCGGGCACTTCAGGTTGGTCTGCACGAACTGCGAGGTCGCGTTGAAGAAGTCGCTGACGATGCGCTGGACCTCGGGCTCGAGCTTGCTCTTGGCCGCCGGCGCCGGCTTGGTGCCTCCGGTGACGTTGCCGACCGGCTTGGTGATCTTCTGCGCGCTCGTCGAGCCGACGTCGCGCTTGGCGAGATCGATCTTGACGTACGGCTCGCTCTTGCGCTGCGTCTTCGACTTGATGATCGAGTCGAAGATCTTCTGGCAGTCGTCCTCGTCGGCGTAGCGATACTCCTTCGCCGGATTCTTCGCGCCGACGCGGCCGTACTCGGAGTGAACGCGCGCCTGCTTGCCGGCGACCTGGATCTCGAGGTGGTAATACTTGTTGTTGTTGCCCTTGATGTCGGTGCACGACAGGTCCTGCACCGCCTTGACCTCGTACTTGGTCGGGAACTTCGGAAGGTTCGGATCGGTCGCTTTCCAGGCCTTGACGTCCACGCGGCACCCCTTTCGGCCGCCATCCTACGCCATGATGACCCGCGATGAAGAACGCCAAGACGCGAATCGCGGAGCTGGCGAAGTTGTTACGGAAGTACAAGGACGCGTACTACAACCACACGCCGCTGGTCAGCGATGCCGCCTACGACGCGCTCGAGGACGAGCTGCGCACGCTCGATCCGGATCATCCGATCCTGAACAGCGTGGGCGCGCCGGCCGCCGCGGTCACCGCGTGGGAGAAGGCGCGCCATGCCATCCCGATGGGCTCGCTCAACAAGGTGGTGAGCGAGGACGAATTCCGCGCGTGGGCCAAGCGCTGCGACGAGCTCGGCGCCAAGGACAAGCTGCGCTCGATCGCGGGCGAGCTGTTCGTCACCGAGAAGCTCGACGGGCTGTCGCTCGCGGTGACCTACGACAAGGGCGTGCTGGCCGACGCGATCACCCGCGGCGACGGCCTGGTCGGCGAGCGCATCACGCCGAACGCGCGCAGGATGAAGGGCGTCCCCGGCAAGCTCAAGCACGCGGTGTCGGTCACCGTGCGCGGCGAGATCATCCTGCGCCTGTCGGACATGAAGAAGGCGTTCCCCGACGCCGCCAACCCGCGCAACCAGGCCTCCGGCACGAGCAAGCGGTTCGACGGCGAGGGCTGCGAGCACCTGTCGGTGATGTTCTACGACCTCGACGGCGAGGATCACGCGACCGAGCACGAGAAGTTCGCGCGGCTGGCGGCGCTCGGCCTCACCGTGCCGACCCACGACACCGCCGACCTCGACGGCGCGATCGCGATCCACCGCGACTACGCCAAGACCCGCCGCGCCAAGCTCGACTACGAGATCGACGGCCTGGTGATCCGCGCGAACGATAGCCACGCCCAGCACATGCTCGGCGAGCTCGGCAACCGGCCGCGCGGCGCGATCGCGTTCAAGTTCGCCTCGCAGGCCAAGGTCACCAAGCTCGTCGACATCGTGTGGGAGACCGGCTCGTCGGGACGGGTCTCGCCGGTCGCGGTGGTCGAGCCGGTCGAGCTCGCCGGCGCGACGGTGCGCCGCGCGTCGCTGCACAACGCGGGCAACGTCGCCGAGCTGGGCATCGGCATCGGCGACGAGGTGCTGGTGTCGCGGCGCAACGACGTCATCCCGTACATCGAAGAGGTCGTGACCAAGCACGGCAAGCCGGCCAAGCCGCCGACCAGGTGCGCGACCTGCAAGGCGCCGCTCGAGAAGATCGGCGAGTACCTGGCGTGCCGCAATCGATCGTGCCGCGCGCTGATCGAGGGCCGCATCCAGAACTGGATCGACGCGATCGGCGTGCTCGAGTGGGGCGACAAGCTGATCGCGCAGCTGGTCGAGGCCGAGCTGGTCGAGGAGCCGGCCGATCTATACAAGCTCGCGGCCAAGGACATCGCCGCGCTCGAGCGCCGCGGCATGGTGATCGGCCAGAAGGTGATCGACAACCTGCGCGCGCAGCTGCCGCTGTCGCTTCCGAAGTTCCTCGCCGCGCTCGGCATCGAGAGCTTCGGGCTGCAGACCGCCAAGGCGATCGTCGCGGCCGGCTACGACTCGCTCGCCAAGGTGCAGGCGGCCAAGCTCGACGAGCTCGCCGCGCTGCCGGGCGTCGGGCCGGCCAAGGCCAAGGCGGCGTTCGACGGGCTCAAGGCGCGCAAGGCCGAGATCGCGCGGCTGGTCGCGGCCGGGGTCGAGCCGGTGACGCGCGCCGCGGCGGGGCCGCTCGCCGGCAAGACGTTCTGCTTCACCGGCGCGCTCGGCCGGCCGCGCAAGGAGCTCGAACAGATGGTCGAGCAGGCCGGCGGGACGATCCTCAACGGCGTGACCAAGGACCTCCACTACCTCGTCATGGCCGATCCGCAGTCGGGCTCGAGCAAGGCGGAGAAGGCCAAGAAGTACGGCACCGAGTGCATCGACGAGGCGGGCTTCCTCGCGATGTTCCGGACCAAGCCCGCGGCGAAGAAGACTAGCTCGTCGCCAGCGCGGGCGTGAACCTCGCGAGGTCCTCGATGCCGAGCGAGCGCTCGATGCCGGCGACCTCGTCGACGACACCGGCGAAGCCGCGCGCGCCGAACCGCCGGTGCTCCTCGTCCTCGAAGCGGTCGCCGAGCTCGTCGTAGGCGCGGCCGCGCACGATGTGATGCAGCGACGGGAACAGCACGGTGTCCTCGCGCGCCGCGTGCGGCCGGTACATCCGGGTGAACGCCGCGATCGCGTCGGGCACGTCGGCGGGATCGCCGCGCAGCATGCGGTCGGTGAGCGCGCGGCCGGCGCGGTGCTGCGCGTACAGCGTGTCGACCAGCGCGGCGTGCGAGGCGTGCATGCGGAAGATCGGGAACAGGTAGTCCTCCTCGAGCTTCTCGTGATAGTCCTCGACGAACCGGCGGATGATCCCGGCGGCGCTGGCGAGCTCGGCGCGCGGCGGCGCGGCGGTCTGCATTCGCGCGGTGCAGGTCTCGAGCACGAGCAGCAGGCGGCGGAGCACGCCGTGCTCGCGCATCAGGTCCTCGACCGCTCCGACGTCGCCGGGGTCGCTGTCGCCGGCGCGCGCGCACGCGGCCAGCACCGCGGCACCGGCGCCCGCGGCGAGAAAGCTGCGACGAGTTTGCATGAGCCGGCACCTTGCATCGCACGTGCCTATATGATGGCGCCGTGCGAACCTGGCGATGCGCGGTGGTCGGCGCGGGCTCGGCCGGCGCGGCGCACGTGCGCGCGCTCCACGGCGTGCCCCACGCGGAGCTCGTCGCGGTGTGCGACCGCGACGAGGCGCGCGCCCGGGCGGCGCTCGGCACGCGGCGCGCCGCGGTGTACCGCGAGCTCGGCGCGATGCTCGCGGCCGAGCGGATCGACGTGCTGCACGTCGCGACGCCGAACGCCGATCACGGCGACGCCGCCGCGGCCGCGTTCGCGCGCGGCGCGCACGTCATCTGCGAGAAACCGCTCGAGGTCGCGCTCGACCGGATCGACGCGATGATCGCCGGCGCCGCGCGCGCGGGCGTGCGGCTCGCCGGCGTGTACCAGCTGCGCTGGCTGCCCGCGGTGCGCGCGCTACGCGACGAGCTCGCCGCCGGCGCGCTCGGCACGATCGCGTGGGCCGGCGCGTTCGTGGTGTGGCATCGCGACGCGCCGTACTACGCGACCTGGCGCGGCGATCCGCGCCACGCGGGCGGCGTCGCGATGACCAACGCGATCCACGCGGTGGATCTGATCCAGTGGCTGCTCGGCCCGGTGACCGCGGCCAGCGCGTTCGCGGCGAGCCGGCTCCATCCCGACGACACCCTGGCCGGCGCGCTCCGGCTCGCGAGCGGCGGGGTGGTCACGCTGGGTGCGACCACGGCGGCGTCGCAGGGGCGGCCGGCCCGGCTCGAGATCGCCGGGAGTCTTGGCACGGCGGCGATCGAGCCGCCCGCCGACACGTCCGCGCTGCTCGCCGAGAACTTCGCAGCCATCCTCTCGGCGTGGGACGCAGGCCGGGACGCCGAGACCTCGGGTCCCGAATGCCGCAAGTCCGTGGAGATCGTGCTGGCGCTGCTGGCTTCGGCACGTTCCGGCAACGCGATCGCCATCCCTGCGTAACCGGCGCGGGTGGTCGGGCCACCCAATTCCGCGCGACCCGGATGGGTCGAATGGCTCGACTCGGCATGCGGCTCCGATCCCGGGAACCGAACGGCAGCGACTTTGTCTCACCCGAGACTGCGACCGCGCGCCGTGTTGGTGCGTCTGGATGGGAAATAACCACGCGTCGGGCATCGTTACACCCATCGGCTCGGTCGTGCGTTTCCATGCAACTAGACCGACCATTCCGCCTCTCCCACCGGGGGGATCGATGACCGTCACGACCACTCTCGCGCGCTGGAGCCGAAAATCGAACCGTCGCCGCTTCGTCGAGACCACGGCTCGCATCCTGCCGTGGCTCGCCGCATTCGCGGTGCTCGGCATCTATGCCTACGAACGCAAGGGCTGGATCGCCGCCGCGATCGTCGGCGCGATCGGCGCGATCGCCGTGGGCTGGCACGCGCTGCGCCTGATGCGCCGCGTCCGCCACAAGCCGCAGACGATCGCGCGCGTGCTCGATCGCCAGCACCACACGTTCGACCTGCTCCAGACCGCGCACGCGATCGAGTCGCGCGGCGCCGCGCCGGAGGATCCGCTCGAGCAGCTCGTGCTGGTGCGTGCCGGCGAGGTCGCGCCGCGCCTCGACAAGGTCGCGGTCGCGCCGCTCAAGCTGCGGTCGTCGCCGCTCGGCGCGCTCGGCGCGATGGCGGCGTGCGCGCTGCTGTTCCTGACCGGCGCGGGTGCGCCGCCGATCGCGCCCGCCGCGCCGACCAACGCGCTCGGCGAGCGCCAGCAGAAGCAGGCGCAGGACCTCGCGCACACGCTCGACGATCTCGCGAAGGATCCGTCGATCCCGTCCGATCTGAAGGCGCAGCTCGAGCGCGCCAAGGAGGCGCTCAACCACGCGGCGACGGCCAAGACGGGCAAGGAAGCGCTCGCCGCGCTGTCCGAGGCCCAGCGCCTGCTCGACGAGGCGGCGCCCCAGCTCGCCAAGCTCGACGACACCAGCAAGCTCACGACCCAGCAGCTCGCCGACAAGATGGCGAGCGCGGCCAAGGCCGGTGACGGCAGCAGGCTCGCGCAGCTCGCCAAGGAGGCGATGCACCGCGCCGCCGCGTCGCCCGCCGACGCCCAGCAGCTGTCGGACGCGATGGCCGCAGCCGCCGCGGCCGCCGCGTCCTCACCCGAGAGCGGCGATCCGTGGAGCGGCAGCAAGACGATGGATCCGTCGAGCCCCGAGGCGCAGCGCCTGGCCGCGCTGTCCGAGGCCGCCAAGAGCATGAAGTCCGGCGACATGACCGCCGCCGGCGAGCAGCTCGGCGAGCTCGCGAAGTCGTCGGGCATGTCGGGCTCGAGCGATCCGCGCGCGAGCCGGCTGGCGTCGGCGCGCGACGCGATCGCCTCGATGCGCGCCGCCGAGCGCGCCGCGCTCAACGGCATGTCGCCCGCCGATGCGCGGGCCGAGGCCGCGCGCGCCTCGGGCATGCGGCCCGGCGGCCGGCCGGGCTCGCGCCCCGGCTCGATGGGCTCGATGATGGGCCTCGGCAGGATGCCCGGCATGGGCAAGCCCGGCATGGGCATGCGACCCGGCATGGGCCGCCCCGGCATGGGTCCCGGCATGAGGCCGCCGCCCGGCGCGACCAGCGGGATCAGCCTGCTCACCGAGGATGGCCCGCGTCCGCCCGGCGGTGCCGCCGGCTCGAGCGGCGCGCACGGCGGCACCACGCCGTCCGGTGCGACCGAGCCACCCGAGACCGTGATGTCGGAAGAGGTAGACCCTGGCAAGCCGATGTCGGCCGACGGGATCATCCGCGCGATCGCGGAGCACTCGGCCGGCGACCACCGATCCGTCAGGTTCGACGCGGTTCGCGATCACTACGAGGCGATCGCGGAGGCCGCGATCCATCGCGATGAAATTCCGCTGACCCGTCGCGACTTCATCCAGCGCTACTTCGAAGCACTCCGCACCCACGACGAGGACCAATGACCACGTTGCCCATGGCCGCTGTCGCTCCGCCCCCTGTCCTGCCGACCGATCAACCCGTCGACGAGTGGGCGCTCGCCAACGCGACCAACGCGCTCAACGTCGTGCTCGACGAGCTCGGCAAGGTCGTGCTCGGCCAGCAGCAGCTGTGCCGCGAGGTGCTGCTCGGCCTGCTCGGCGGCGGCAACGTGCTGATCGAGGGCCAGCCCGGCCTCGGCAAGACGCTGCTCGTGCGCACGCTCGCCGAGGCGGTCGACATCGTGTCGTCGCGCATCCAGTTCACGCCGGACCTCATGCCGGCCGACATCACCGGCACCCAGGTGCTGATGCGCGACGAGACCGGCAAGTCGACGCTCGAGTTCCGCCCAGGGCCGCTGTTCGCGAACCTGGTGCTGGCCGACGAGATCAACCGCGCGACGCCGAAGACCCAGTCGGCGCTGCTCGAGGCGATGCAGGAGCACGCGATCACGGTCGCCGGCGTGCGCCGCGTGCTCGGCGAGCCGTTCTGCGTGATCGCGACCCAGAACCCGATCGAGACCGAGGGCACGTATCCCCTGCCCGAGGCGCAGCTCGACCGCTTCCTGCTCAAGGTGACGGTCGGCTTCCCGACGCTCGACGTGCTGCGCTCGATCGGCGTCGCGACCACCGGCAACACGATGGCGAGCGCCAAGCGCGTGATGGAGCGCGACGCGCTGATCGGGATCCAGCGCATGGTCCGCCAGATCGTCGTCGCGCCGCACGTCGCGGACTGCGCCGCCAAGATCACGATGGCGACCCACCCGGAGCAGCCGACCTCGCCCGAGCGGATCCGCAAGTTCGTGCGGTTCGGCGCGAGCCCGCGCGCGATGCAGGCGCTGCTGCTCGCCGGCCGCGCCAACGCGCTGGTCGCCGGCCGCGCCTGGGTCGGCGTCGAGGACCTGACCGCGGTCGCCGCGCCCGTGCTGCGCCACCGCATGATCCTCGGGTTCGACGCCACGCTCGACGGGATCACGACCGACGCGCTGGTCGCCGACGTGCTCGCGACGATCGCCTGAGCCGGTCGATCCCAACATGAACATCGATCGCAACATCTTCCTGGGGCTCGACTCGCTGCGGGTCGCCGCTCCCATGCCGTCGGCCGGCGGCCGGCCCGGCGATCGCCGGTCGCGCGCGCGCGGCCGCGGCGTCGACATCGCCGACTTCCGCCCGTACACGCCGGGCGACGATCTCCGCCTGGTCGACTGGAACGTGTTCGCGCGGCTCGACGCCGTGCTGATCAAGCTGTTCCACGAGGACCGCGACCTGTCGCTGATCGTGATGGTCGACGCGAGCGCGTCGATGGGCTTCGGCAAGCCGCGCAAGATCGATCATGCCGGCGAGCTCGCCGCCTGCCTCGCGTTCCTCGCGCTGCGCGGCCGCGAGCGCATCCGCGTGGTGGTCGCGGGCGCCAAGAACGGCCGCGTGCGCGGCGATCAGCTCGGTGCGCTCGCGACGATCGTCCAGGCGCTCGAGCTCGCCGAGCCCGACGGCACGCCGGATCTCGCCGCGGCGCTCGCCGCCGAGACCGAGCGCGGCCGCGCCGACCACGCGGTGCTGCTCACCGATCTGTTGTGCGAGCCCGACGTCCGCGAGCTCGTGCTGCGCCGGCTCGCCGCCGCCGCGCGGCGCCCGGTCTTGCTCCACGTGCTCGGCGACAGCGAGCTCGATCCGGATCTGGAATCGGCGCTCATGATCGACAGCGAGACCGGCGAGCAGGTGCCGGTGCGCAGCGGCCGGGCCGCGAAGCAGACCTACGACGCCGAGCTCGCACGCTGGCGCACCGAGATCGAGACGCGCTGCCGCGAGCTCGACATCATCTACGCGCCCGGCTTCACCAACGTCCCGGCGCGGGCGCTGATCGCCGGCGACCTGCGCCGCCGCCGGATCACCGAGGCCGCGCGGGGAGGCGGGCGATGAGCCTCGCGCATCCCTGGGCGGTCGCGCTCGCCGCGCTGTCGCTGCCGATCATCGCGGCGTACCTGCACAAGCTGCACCGCGATCGCCAGCTGGTCGCGAGCGCGATCCTGCTGCGCGTGATCCGCGACGAGCGGCCCGCGTCGCGCCGGTCGCGCTCGAAGCTCCGCCACCGCATCTCGCTCGCGCTGCTGCTCGCGGCGCTGCTCGCCGCGCTGTTCGCGCTGGTCGGCCCGCACGCGAGCGCCGAGCACGTCGGCCGCGTGGTGATCGTGCTCGATCGCTCGGCGTCGATGGCGACCAGGGACGGCGAGGCCGACCGCTTGACCCACGCCGCGCGCGCGGTCGGCGACATCGCCGAGCGCGCGAACGATAGCGACGAGGTCGCGCTGGTCGCGGCCGGCGGCGATCCCGCGGTCGAGGTCGCGCCGACCCGCAACCACGGCGACGTCGCGACCGCGGCGCTCGCGGTCGCCCGGCGCGGCGCGGTCGGCGACAACCGCCAGGACGCGCTCGCGTTCCGGCTCGCCGACGGCCTGTGCAAGGATCCGAGCAACGGCCGGATCGTGGTGGTCTCCGACGGCGCCGGCATGGTCGTCCCCCAGACGCGCTGCCCGGTCGAGTCGCGCGTGATCGGCCGCGACGCCGAAAACCTCGGCATCGCCGGGATGTCGGTGCGCGCGCTCGACGGCCTCGGCATGTACGACGTCCACCTCGCGGTGGCGTCGAGCTCGCCGAAGGACCGCCACGTCGAGGTCACGCTGACCGCCGACGGCGAGGTGGTCGACGTCGTGACGCTCGAGGTGCCGCTGCACGGCGACGCCGAGCGCACCGTGCGCGTGACGATCGATCACGGCCACACCCTGGTCGCCACCCTGCCCGGCGGCGACGCCAACCCGCTCGACGATCGCGCCGAGGTCGCGCTGTCCGATGCCGGTCCGGTCTCGGTGCTGCTCGTCACCTCGAAGAAGAACAGCATGGTCGCCGAGGCGCTCCAGCTGCACCCGCGCGTCCAGCTGACGATCGCCGCGCCGGGCGCGCTGCCGCCCGACCCGCGCGACCTGATCATCCTCGAGAGCGATCCGGCCGGCAAGCTGCCGCCCGCCGCGCACGTCGTCGCGCTCGGGGTCAGCCCGGGGGGCGACGCGCCGATCGAGCTCGCCGGCACGGTCGCGAGCCGCGCGGTCGTGCGCTGGGACTTCGACGCGCCGTGGTTCCGCTACGTCGACCTCCACGACCTGGTGGTGAGCAGCGGCCGGCTGGTCGCGGGCGGTCACTCGGTCGTCGACACCGGCGCCGGCCCGCTGGTCGCGACCGCGCCGTGGGGCAACCGCGAGCTCGTCGTCACCGGGTTCACGGTCGACGAGACCGACCTGACGCTGCGCGCCGCGTTCCCGAACCTGATCGCGAACCTGATCGACTGGGCCGGCCCGAAGGCCGACACCACGCCGCCGCGCGGTGTGCTGTCGTCCGCCGAGTCGCACGTCGCGCCCCGGCCGCTGCCCGGCCAGGAGATCGCGACCGCCCACAAGTGGACCGATCCGTCGTGGCTGGCGCGGCTCGCCGTGCTGCTCGCGATCGCGCTGCTGATCGCCGAGCAGCTGCTCTATGTCCGGAGGCAACCGCTGCGATGAGCTTCGCCCATCCGATGTGGCTGTGGTTGATCGTGCCCGCCCTCGCGCTGGCCGCGATCGACGTCGCGCGGCGGTGGAACGCGAGCCGGGGGCGCCGCGCGCTCGCGATCGCGACGCGCACGCTGCTGGTCGCCGCGCTGGTCGCCGCCGCCGCCGAGCCGCGGTGGTCGGGCGAGCGCTCCGATGCCACCGTGGTGTTCCTGATCGATCGCTCGGCCAGCATCGACGACGCCGCGCTCGCGCACGCGTGGTCGCGCGCGGCCGACCTGCGCAACGGGCTCGGCGCCGATCAGCGCGCCGCGGTCGTGCAGTTCGACGCCAACGCCGAGGTCGCGATCGCGCCGGGCGACCCGTGGGTCCAGCCCACCGTGCTGCGCGGTCCCGCCGGCACGCGCGACGCGACCGACATCGCCGGCGCGATCCGGCTCGGCCTCGGCCTCATCCCGCCGGGCACCGGCGGGCACCTCGTCCTGATCGGCGATGGCCGCGGCAACGCGGGCGACCTCGCGGCGGCAACCGCGCTGGCGCACGCGCGCGGCGTGCCGGTCTCGGTCGAGCCCACCGCGGCAGTCAGCGACGACCCCGCGGTGGCGGCGATCGTGCTCGACAGCGATCGCGTGCACACCGGCTCGACCCTGACCGGCCACGTCGACGTCGACTCGGGCGGCGTGGTCGGCAAGGGCAAGGTGACGATGCGAGTCGCGGGCGTCGACGTCGAGACGGTCGACGTCGATCTGAACGGCGGGCACGTCAACGTGCCGTTCACCTATCCGTTGCCCGAGGCGGTCAAGCCCGGCGTGATCTCGATCGACGCCTCGCTCGCGGTGGCCAGCGGCGCCGATCGCGATCCGAGCAACGACAAGGCCGAGTCGCGCCTGGTCGTGGAGCGCCCGCCTCACATCCTGATCCTCGACGGCGACGAGGGCGGCGCGACCGCGCTCGCCGCGACGCTGCGCGCCGAGCAGATGGACGTGACGGTCGTGCCCGCCGCCGGCGACGGCTCGCCGCCCGACCTCAGCAACGTGGATCTGGTCATCCTCGCCAACGCGCCGGTCCACGCCGGCATCGCGACCGGCCTGATCGACGACGAGTTCGGCGAGAAGCTGGTGCGCTGGGTCAACGACGGTGGCGGCCTGGTCGTGCTCGGCGGTCCGTCCGCGCTCGACGGCAACTACGCCGCCAACCGGCTGGCCGACGCGCTGCCGATCGAGATCGAGCCGATGACGCCGGAGCTCGACTCGTCGGCGACCGTGATCGTCGTGCTCGACGAGTCGGGCTCGATGGGCGCGATGGTCGGCGACCAGACCAAGCTCGCGCTGGCGTGCGAGGGCACCGAGGCGGTGATCCGCCTGCTGCGCTCGTTCGACCGGGTCGGCGTCGAGGCGGTCGAGGACCGCGTGCACTGGACGATCCCGGTGCGCATGATCGGCGGCGACACCGCGGCGCTCGAGCAGAAGGTGCGCGACATCCAGGTCGGCGGCGACGGCATCTTCATCTACACCGGCCTGATCGCGGCGCAGGAGGCGATGGAGAAGGCGACCACGCCGCTCAAGCACGTCATCGTGTTCTCGGACACGACCGACGCCGCCGAGCAGGTCAAGGGCATCGACTACGGCAACTTCACCGGCTGGCCGAGCAGCCAGCCGAACAGCCTGCAGGTCGCCAAGGAGATGCACGAGAAGGGCATCACGGTGTCGGTGATCGGCGTCGGCGAGGGCGCCGACAACGGCTTCAACTACTCGACCTACGTCGACGACGAGGACGACACCGACTTCCTGCGCGAGCTCGCGCGGGTCGGCGGCGGCCGCTACTACCGCACGACCGACGCCAAGCAGCTGCGCGGCCTGTTCGTGCAGGACGCGCGCAAGCTGATCGACACCCACGCGCGCGAGATGGACGTGATGCTCAAGCAGACCGCGCACTACGCCGCGCTCGACGGCGTCGATCTCGAGCACGCGCCGCCGCTGCACGGCTTCCAGGAGGTCAAGCCGCGGCCGAGCGCGCAGGTCGTGCTCACCGAGGCCAAGGAGGGCAACCCGATCCTGACGCGCTGGCCGTACGGGCTCGGCGAGTCGATCGTGTGGGCGAGCGACGCGGGCCCGCGCTGGGCCGATGCGTGGCTCAAGTGGTCGGGCTACTCGCGGTTCTGGTCGCAGCTCGCGCGCACGGCGCTGCGCCGTCGCGAGGGCGACGCCTCCGCGATCGAGGCCGATGTCACCGGCGACGGCGCGACCGTGCGCGTGGTGCGGCGCAGCGAGCGCGCGTCGGTCGCGGCGCCGCACGCGCGGCTGGTCAGCTCGACCGGGGCGACCAGCGACCTGCCGCTGCACGTCGTCGAGCCCGGCGTCTACGAGGCGCACGTCGACGTGGCGTCGGGTCGCGAGCCGACGGTCGAGCTGGTCGACGACTCGACCGGCGCGATCACCGGGCGGCGCACGATCGTGCGGCCGCCGAGCGCGGAGCTCCGGCTGCGCGGCGCCGACCTGGCCGCGCTCACCGACCTCGCGAAGTCGACCGGCGGCGCGGTGTCGCCGTCGCGGATCAGCGCCGCGGGGCGCGATACGGCGACCACGACGCCGCTCGCCGCGTGGTGCCTGCTGCTCGCGGTGCTGTTGCTCCCCGCCGACGCGGCGCTGCGCCGGATCGCGCGCGACCCGGCGCGCTGACTGTAGGGAACGCGGGCACACCATCGCGCTTGCCGGTCGCGCGCACGGCGCCGACAATGGCCGTGTGCGGGCCGCCTTGGCGATCGCGCTGGTCGCCTGTTACGCGCCGCACGCGCAGCAGGGCAGCCCGTGCAGCGACGGTCCCTGCCCGCCCGGGCTGGTGTGCTCGCCGGCGACGCTGACCTGCGAGGTCACGGCGATCGAGCCCGACGCGCCCTCCGGCGGCGAGCCCGCGCCACCCGCGGCACCGGCCAACGATCTCCCGGGCGGTGCGATCGATGTCACCGCGGGCGGCACGTTCACCGCCGACCTCGCGGGCGCGCACGACGACGCGCCTCAGGTCGGGTGCAGCGGCGACGGCGGGCTCGACGTGTACTACTCGGTCACGCTCGCTCGCCCCCAGGTCTACTACTTCGACACGTTCGGCTCGAGCTTCGCCACGATCGTGCGCGCGTTCGGCGGCGTCGATTGCGCCGATGCCGGCGCGATGCCGTCGGCGTGCAGCGAGCTCGCGTGCAGCGGCACGGCCAGCCAGCTCGCGATCTCGCTACCCGCGGGGACGAGCTGCATCATCGTCGACCAGCGCGCCGGCGAGCCCACGAGTGAGCTCGCGCTCGAGGTCGCACCCGGCGGGCGCGACGGCCTGCCGCTCGCGCCCGGCGTGCAGACCACCACCGGCTCGTCGTGCTCCGGCCGCAACGCGGCGCAGCCGAGCAACAGCTGCGTCTCGGGCGACAGCAGGACCGCGCAGGACGTCGGCTACTTCTTCACGGCGTGCCCGGGGCAGACCCTCGCGCTCGACGCCTCGACCTGCGTCGATCCGACGGTCACCGACTACGACACCGTGATCTACCTGCGCCAGCAGGGCGTCGCCGGGACGCTCGCGTGCAACGACGACAGCGCGACGTGCATGCCGCGCCCGGATCGCCCCGATCACGCCGATGGCTCGGTGATCACGAACGTCGCCGCCACCGGCCCCGGCCTGTTCTGGCTGACGATCGACGGCTACAACGGCGCGTGCGGGCCCTACCAGCTCGACACCGACCTACGGTGAACAGGCCGCGCGGCCCTCGCGCGCGATCGCGAGGTACGGGTGATCCTTGCCGAGCCTGGCGAGCAGGCCGAGCGCGCGATCGTAGTCGGCGCGCGCGGCCTTGCAGTCGTGCGCGGCGCGCAGCGCGTCGGCGAGGTTGACCAGCGTGATCCCGAGGTCGGGGTGGTCCGCGCCCTCGCTGGCCTCGCGCAGGCGCAGGCTGTGCTGGAGCAGCTCGACCGCGCGCGCCGGATCGCCGGGCAGCGCGAGCTTGGCCAGGCCGTTGAGCGCGTCGGCGGCCATCATCGGCTGGCGGGGCTCGGCGGCGAGCGCGTGGTGGAACGCGGCGGTCGCGCCGGCGACATCGCCCGTGTAGCCGAGCGCGACCCCGAGGTTGTTCCACAAGAGCAGCACGTTCCGGTGCTCGGGGCCCCACGCGCGCTCGAGGATCGCGAGCGCGGCGCGGGTCTCGGCGGCCGCGCGCGCGTGATCGCCGGTCGCCTCGAGCAGCGCCGCGTAGTTCGCGCGCGCCTGCGCGGTCAGCGGATGGCCCTCGCCGTGCGCCGCGCGCTGGATCGCGACCAGCCGCTGGTCGATCGCGAGCGCGGCGGCGTACTCGCCTGCGCTCTGCAAGACGTTGGCGTAGCTCGCCAGCGCGACCGCGCCCTCGGGCGCGTCCTTGCCGTGCACCTGCTCGGTCAGCGCGAGCGCGCGCTCGAGCGAGGCGCGCGCCGCCGGCACGTCGCCGGCCGCGCGCTGGACGACGCCGACGTTGGTGTCGAGCCTGGCCTCGAGCTCGGCGCCGCCGCCGGCACGGACCAGCGCGAGCCGCGCGGCGTCGACCATCGCGAGCGCGCGATCGGGATGGCCCTCGGCGTAGCCGACCACGTTGATCAGCGCGCCCCACAGCCGCACGGTCTCGGCGTCGTCGTGGGCGCGCGCCGCCTGGTCGAGCGCGGCGCGCAGGCTGGCCTCGCCGCCCGCGGCGTCGCCGGTGCGCACCTTGGCGAGGCCGGCGGTGCCGAGCACGCGCTCGGACAGCCGCGGCGCGCCGCGCGGCGCGAGCTCGCCCGCGAGCGCATCGGCCGCGGCGACCGCGCCCTTGTAGTCGCCGAGCTGGTACTGCGCGTCGAGCGCGGCGGCGCGATCGGCGAGCGGCGCGAGCTGCGGCGCGATCGCGTCGTCGGCGAGCGGGTGCTCGCACTCGGCGATCGCCGGCAGCGCCAGCGCGGCCGAGCTCGCGCGCTCGACCTGGGCCGGCGTGGCGCGGCCGAGCGCGTCGGCGAGCGCCGCGAGCTGGCGGCGCCGATCGGCCAGGCACGCGGCGCGGCGATCGAACTGCGCGTCGGACTCGGTCGCGCGCACGCGGTTGGCGACGCACGCGGCGCGCTGGCCGTCGAGCCACGCCGCGCCGTAGCGATCGAGCGCGTCGATCACGCGCGCGGCGCTCGCCGCGGCATACGGCTGGCCGGTCGCGGCGAACGCGTGCGCGAGCTCGGCGGCACGCTCGGGATTCCACGCCGGCGCGAGCTCGGCCGCGGCGCCGCCGCACGGATCGGCCGCTGCGCGCGGCCACGCCGCGATCGCGATCGCGACGCCGCCGAGCGCGACCGCCGGCACCGCGATCAGCGCGGCGCGCCGGGCCGGCCGCGGCGCGAGCGCGTCGGCGAGCGTGGCCACCGACGGAAAGCGCGCCGCCGGATCGGTCGCGAGCCCGCGCCGGATCGCGCGCGCGACCCGCGGCGGGGCGCGCCGCGGCAGCTCGCGCAGCTCGCCCGCCAGCACGTGCGCGGTGAGCGACGCGAGGTCGTCGCCGGCGAACGGCCGCTGCGCGAACAGCAGCTCGTACAGCACGACACACAGCGCGAACTGATCGCTCGCGGGCGTCGCGCGCTCGCCGCGCAGCTGCTCGGGTGCCATGTACGCGGGCGTGCCGACGATCTCGCCGGTCTGGGTGAGGCGGAGCGCGTCCGCGCCCGGCACGCCGCCCGGCTCGTGCAGCTCGGCCCCGGCCAGCCCGAAGTCACCGAGCCGCGCGCGCCCTTCACGATCGATCAGGATGTTTGCCGGCTTGACGTCGCGATGCACCAGCCCGACGCGATGCACCGCCGCGAGCCCGCGCGCGACCGCCGCGACCACCGCGACGACCTCCGCCGGATCGCGCTCGCGCTCGCGCCGCCACGCCGCGAGGTCGCTGCCATCGACCTGCTCCATCACGATGTACGGCACGTCGTCGACGCTGCCGACCTCGTGCACCGCGACGACGTTGGGGTGCGATACCCGCGCCATCATGCGCGCCTCGCGCAGCAGGCGCGCGACGTGCGCGTCGTCGCCGAGCCGCGGCAGCTTGAGCGCGACCCGCCGGCCGAGCCGTGGATCGCGCGCGGCGTAGACCTCGCCCATCGCGCCGACCCCGAGCCGCTCTGCGAGCACGAACCGGCCGAGCGTGGCCGGCGTGCGGGTCGCGCGGATCGCGCCGGCGACCAGGATCCGGCAGCTATCGCAGCTGTCGAGGTGCTGCTCGAGCTGCTCGCGGATCGCCGCGTCGGTCGTGCCCTCGATCCAGGCGGTGACCGTCACGTCGTCGGGGCATTCCACCCCGCGTGCGTATCACACCCGCCGCGCGTGGACGAGCAGCTCCTTCGCGCCGCGATGCCCGGTGACCGGCGACGCGATCGCGCCGGTCACGCGCCACGTGCGGGCGATGCCCGCGACCGCGCGCGCGAGCGCGTCGGGCAGCCGGTCGTCGGGCGGCGGCGCGTCGAGCCCGAGCTCGAACATCGGCTTGACCAGCGCGATCAGCTCGGCGTCCGCTGCGAGCTCGAGCACCTCGAGCTGCGGCACCGCGGCGGCGAGCGCGACATACGACACGTCGATCGTCACCAGCTCGATCCGCTCCGGGACCAGCGCGCGGTCGAGCGCACCGAGGTTGGTGGCCTCGAGGTTCACCACGCGCGGATCCTGGCGCAGCGAGCCGAGCAGCTGGCCGAACCCGGCGTCGACCGCGTAGACCCGGCGCGCGCCGGCCTCGAGCAGCACGCGGGTGAACCCGCCGGCCGACGCGCCGACGTCGATCGCGACCCGGCCGGCGACCGCGGGCGCGAACGCCGCGAGCGCCGCGCGCAGCTTGACCTCGCCGGCGAGCGGCTCGGGCCGGCGCAGTACGATCGCTGCGTCGCGCGCGACCCGCGAGTCCGGATTGCGCACCGGGAACCCGTCGACCCGGACGTGGCCGGCGAGGATCTCGGCGATCGGGTCGACGTCGGGGAAGTGCCGCGCGACCACGTCCCGCAGCTTCTAGCGTCAACCCTTGGCCATGACGAGCCGGGAACCGCAGACCCGCGCCGGCGTATTCCTAGCTCTGGGCCTGGAGGTGCGCCTCGAGGAACCACAGCCACTTGTCGGCGCCGCGCGAGATCTCGGTCGCGATGTCGGCCGAGTCCTTGTCGCGCAGCTCGTCGCACTGGTCGATCGCCGCGCGCACCGACTTGCCGAACGCCGCGAGCGAGGCCGACAGCGCCGCGACGTGGTCGTGCCCGTTGCCGCCGTGGTAGCCGTACTCGGGCACGCGCGAGCGCTTGACGATCATCCGCGCCGTGCCGTCGGCGGTGCCGCCGAGCTGGACCGCGCGCTCGGCGACCAGATCGACGTAGTCCTCGACGTCGCTGTTGAGCTTGTCGAACAGCTCGTGCAGCGCGATGAAGCTCGGTCCCTTGACGTTCCAGTGCGCGTGCTTGCACTGGGTCTGCAGGTCGATCGCATCGGCCAGCAGCGCGTTCATCAGCTCCACCACCTGCGTCCGCGCCGCCTCGGGAAGGTCGTTCTTGGTCTTGTACATGGCGACGTTCTACCGCGGATCGGCTACGGGCGGACCAGCTCGTTCCAGCTGTGGCCTTCGCGCCCCATCATCTCGTCGGCCGCCGCCGGTCCCGCGGTGCCGGGCTCGTAGACGTGAACTCCCGGCGTGGCCTCCCACACCTGGAGCACCGGCTGGATCAGCTGCCACGCACGATCGACCGAGTCGCGCCGGTTGAACAGCGTCGCGTCGCCGCGCATGCAGTCGAGCAGCAGCCGCTCGTAGGCCTCGGAGATCGGGCGGTGAAACGCGTCGGCGTAGGTCATCGTCATGAGCACGTTGCCGACCTGGATGTTCTCGCCGGGCACCTTGGCGACGAAGCGCAGCGAGATGCCTTCGTGGGGCTGGATGCGCAGGGTGAGCACCGCGGGCTGGAGCACGCTGCCCGCCGCTTCTTCCTTGAACAGCACGAGCGGCACGCTGCGAAAGTGGATCGCGACCTCGGTGATGCGCTCGGCGAGCTTCTTGCCGGCGCGCAGGTAGAACGGCACGCCCTGCCAGCGCCAGCTGTCGATCATGAAGCGCATCGCGGCGTAGGTCGGCGTCTGCGAGTCCTGCGCGACGCCGTCCTCTTCGCGGTAGCCGCGGTACTGGCCGCGCACGCAGAAGTTCGCGACGTCGTTGAGGTCGAGGTTGCGCACCGAGCGCAGGACCTGCGATTTCTCGTCGCGGATGTCGTCGGCGGAGAACGACGCCGGCACCTCCATCGTGACCAGCGACATCACCTGGAGCAGGTGGTTCTGGATGATGTCGCGCACCACGCCGGTCTGCTCGTAGAACGAGCCGCGGCCCTCGATGCCGATCGACTCGGCCGCGGTGATCTCGACGTACTCGACGTGGTTGCGATTCCACAGCGGCTCGAAGATCGAGTTGCCGAACCGCAGCACCAAGATGTTCTGGACGGTCTCCTTGCCCAGGTAGTGATCGATCCGATAGATCTGCGACTCGTCGAGGTAGTTGCCGATCATCTCGTTGAGCGCGCGCGCGCTCGCGAGATCGCGACCGAACGGCTTCTCGACGATCACGCGGCACGCCGGCGTGCCGGACTTCTGCGGCGCGCGCTCGATCAGGCCGTGCTTCTGCAGCTTCTCGAGGATCAGCGGAAACACCGACGGCGGCACCGACAGGTAGAACAGCCGGTTGCCCTTGGTGCCCTTGGTCTTGCAGGCCTCGAGCTTGGCCTTGAGCGCGAGGTAGGTCGCGTCGGCGTCGAACTCGCCGCCGACGAAGTCGAGCATGCCGGCGAACTTCGTCCACGCGGCGGGATCGACCTTCTGGCGCGAGAACTCGGCGACCCGCGGCTTCAGGTGATCCGCGAACTGCTGCGCGTTCTGATCGCCGCGCGACAGCCCGATGATGAACGTCGGCTCGGACATCGAGCCGTCGAGCATGAGGTTGAACAGCGCGGGTGCGAGCTTGCGACCGCTGAGGTCGCCGAGCGCGCCGAAGATCACGATCGCGGCGGGCTCGGGGCGACGGCGCTTGACCGTGACCTCGCCGAGGATCTCGCCGACCACGGACGAGGTGTGCGCGCGGGTCGGGACGTTGGGCTTTGCAAGCTCTGGCATGAATCAATCCTTGCTGGTCATCACGTAGTGAATGGCGCCGTAGAGCGCCGCCTTGGGCTCGAGCGCGACCCGCACGCCGAGCGTGCGCGTCCAGCTCTGGAACCGGCCCTTGTTGTGGAAGCGCTCGAGCAGCGTCCCGGTCTGGAGCGCCGGCAGGATCTTCGGCGGGATGCCGCCGCCGATCACGACGCCGCCGGTGGCGAGCCCGCGCAGCGCGAGGTTGCCCGCCTCGGCGCCGAGCAGCCCGGCGAACAGCTCGAGCGCGTGTACGCACGCCGCGTCCTTCTTGGCGAGCGCGTTCTGCGCGACCACGGCGTTGCGATCGCCGTCGCGCAGCTCGGCGGCGAGCCACGCCGGCTCCGGCGTGCCGGCGCGCGCGCGGCAGAACCCGTAGAGGTCGCCGACGCCGTTGCCCGACAGCACGCGCTCGTAGCTGACGTGCGTGCCGTAGCGCTCGCGCAGGTAGCGCCACAGCTCGACTTCCTCGTCGGTGCCGGGCGCGAAGTCGGCGTGGCCGCCCTCGGACGGCAGCGCGCGGTAGCGCTTGCCGTCGTGGATGACCAGCGCCTCGCCCAGGCCGGTGCCCGGTGCGATCACCGCGACCGTGCCGGTCGGCGTCGGCCTGGCCGGCAGCTGGAGCGTCGCGAAGCCGTCGGCGGGCAGCGCGAGCGCACCGAGCGCGGTGGCCTGGAGATCGTTGAGCAGCGCGACCGGCGCGCCGAGCAACTCGGTCACCGCGCGCTCGTCGATCACCCAGGGCAGATTGGTGATCCGCGCGACGCCGTCGACCACCGGGCCGGCCACGCCGAAGCACGCGCCGGCGAGCGCGGGCGGCTTGCCGGCGAAGAACGCGGTGCAGATCGCCTCGAGCGACGGATGATCGCCGCTCGCGAACGTCTGCTCGCGCACGATCCTGCCGGCGTCGTCGCACAGCGCGAGCGTGGTCTTGGTGCCGCCGATATCGCCGCCGAGGATCATCCCGGCTCCGCGAGCTTGCCGGCCGCGTCGCGATCGATCAGCCACTGCACGTCCGCGCCGGTCACGCGCGAGGACGGCAGCGCCCCCTTGCCCGACAGCACCTGCGCGAGCATCGCCGCCTTGTCGGCGCCCGCCGCGAGGAACCGGACGTGGCGTGCGGCGTCGATCACCGGGAACGTCACCGTGATCCGCACGGTCTTGCCGTGCGCGACCGGCGAGTCGACCGGGTTGGCGACCACGAACCGCGCACGCTCCTCGACCGCCGGGCTGCCCGGGAACAGCGACGCGCAGTGGCCGTCCGGCCCCATGCCGAGGTACACGAGGTCGAACACCGGCGGCGCGCCGATCGCGGCGACCAGCGCGCGCTCGTAGTCGGTGGCCGCGGCCGCCGGATCGCGGTCCTCGCCGCGCATGCGGTGCACGCGCGCCGGATCGAGGCCGAGCGGGTCGAGCAGCGCGCCGCGCGTCATGCCGTAGTTCGAGTCGGGGTGATCGGGCGGCACGGTGCGCTCGTCACCCCACCACAGCTCGATGCGATCCCACGGCAGCGCGGCCTTGCCCATGCGCGCGAGCACGCCGAACAGGTGCTTCGGGGTCGACCCGCCCGACAGCGCGACGTGACAGACGCCGCGCAGCGCGATCGCGTCGCGCGCGATCGCGGCGAGCTCCTCGGCGGCCGCGCGCGACAGCGCGTCGAGATCGGCGAACGTCCGGACCGTCATCCGCCGGTCGGACGTTCGACGTGACCGCCGAACTGAAACCGCATCGCCGAGAGCAGCTTCTCGGCGAACGAATGATCTTGCCGCGAGCGGAACCGGGTGAACAGCGACGCCGCGATCACCTCGGCCGACACGCCCTCCTCGATCGCCGCCATCACGGTCCACCGGCCCTCGCCCGAGTCCTGCACGCTGCCGGTGAACTTGGTGAGCTGGCTGTCCTCGACCAGCGACTTCGCGGTGAGATCGATCAGCCACGACGACAGCACGCTGCCGCGCCGCCACAGCTCGGCGATGTCGGTGAGCGGCAGGTTGTAGCGGATCGACTCCTCGACCTGCGCGTTGCCCGAGCCCTTGAGCACGTCGAAGCCCTCGGCGATCGCCTGCATGATGCCGTACTCGATGCCGTTGTGGACCATCTTGACGAAGTGGCCCGAGCCGACCGGCCCGCAGTGCAGGTAGCCGTCCTCGGCGGTGCCGCCGAGCTTGTCGCGGCCGGGCGTGCGCTCGACGTTGCCGCGGCCCGGCGCGAGCGTCTTGAAGATCGGGTCGAGCCGCTTCACGATGTCGGGCTCGCCGCCGACCATCAGGCAGTAGCCGCGCTCGAGGCCGTACACGCCGCCGCTGGTGCCGGCGTCGCAGTAGTGGATCTTCTTGCCGGCGAGCGCCTTGGCGCGCCGCACGTCGTCCTTGAAGAACGAGTTGCCGCCGTCGATGATGGTGTCGCCGGGCTCGAGCTTCTCGGCGAGCTCGTTGACGGTGGACTCGGTCGGTCCGCCCGCCGGCACCATGATCCACACCGCGCGCGGCTTGGCGAGCGCCGCGACCAGCGCGCCGAGCGAGTCGGTGCCCTTGGCGCCGTCGCTCGCGAGCTGCTTCACCGCGTCGGCGCTGCGGTCGTAGACCACGCATTGGTGGCCGTTGCGCATCAGCCGGCGCGCCATGTTCGCGCCCATCCGACCTAATCCGATCATTCCGATCTGCATGTGGCTTCCTTTCACTTCGCGCGGGCGAGCTGGGCCCGCGCCGCCGCGACGATCTTGTCGGGTGCGAACCCGAACTTGGTCTGGAGCTCCTTGAGCGGCGCCGACGCGCCGAACGTGTGCATCGTGATCATCGCGCCGGTGCGGCCGACGTAACGCTCCCAGCCGAACCCCGACGCCTGCTCGACCGCGACCCGCGCGGTCACCGCGGGCGGCAGCACGCCGTCGCGATAGGCCTCGTCCTGGGCCTCGAACAGCTCCCACGACGGCATCGACACCACGCGCGAGCGCACGCCGGACGCGACCAGCTGCTCGTGCGCGGCCACGCACAGCGACACCTCGGTCCCGGTGCCGATCAGGATGACCTGCGGGTCGCCAGAGTCGGCCAGCACGTAGGCGCCGCGGCGCAGGCCCGACGCCGGCGCGTACTTGGTGCGATCGAGGGTCGGCATCGCCTGGCGCGACAGCACGAGCACGGCCGGCTCGTGGCGCAGCTCCATGACGTAGCGCCAGGCCTCGACCACCTCGTTGGCATCGCCGGGGCGAAGCACGACCAGCCCGGGGATCGCGCGCAGCGACGCGAGGTGCTCGATCGGCTGGTGGGTCGGGCCGTCCTCGCCGACGCCGATCGAGTCGTGGGTGAACACGTGGATGACCGGCAGCTCCATGATCGCGGCGAGCCGGATCGGCGGCCGCGCGTAGTCCGAGAACACGAAGAACCCCGAGCCGTAGACCCGCAGCTTCGACAGCGCGATGCCGTTCATCGCCGCGGCCATCGCGTGCTCGCGGATGCCGAAGTGGAGGTTGCGGCCGCTGGTCGTGCGCTCGAGATCGCCGGCGCCCTCGAACGTGAGCCGGGTGAGCGTCGACGGCGCGAGGTCGGCCGAGCCGCCGATCAGCCACGGATGGTGCTTGGCGATCGCGTTGAGCACCTGCGCCGAGGCCTGGCGCCCGGCCACACCCTTGGCGTCGGCCGGGAACGTCGGCAGCTCGGCGTCCCAGCCCGCCGGCAGGTCGCGCTTCTGCATGCGCGCGTGCTCGTCGGCGAGCTGCGGGAACTCCTTCGCGTAGGCCGCGAACATCGCGTTCCAGCCGTCGTGCGCGGCCTTGCTGCGCGCGCCGATGCCGGCCGCGAAGTGATCGTAGACGCCGTCGGGCACGAGGAACTTGGCGTCCTCGGGCCAGCCGTACTGGCGCTTGACGTACCTGATCTCGTCCTCGCCGAGCGGGCTGCCGTGCGCCGAGTGGCTGTCCTGCTTGTGCGAGCCGTAGCCGATGTGGCTGTCGACGATGATCAGGGTCGGCCGATCGGTCGTGGCCTGGAACGTCTTGAACGCGCGCTCGAGCATGTCGAGGTCGTTGGCGTCGCCGACCCGCGTGACGTTCCAGCCGTAGCCGATGAACCGGGTCGCGACGTCCTCGGAGAACGCCAGCGCGGTCGGGCCCTCGATCGTGATCCGGTTGTTGTCGTAGATCCAGCACAGCTCGGCCAGGCCGAGGTGGCCGGCCAGCGACGCGGCCTCGCCGGCCACGCCCTCCATCATGCAGCCGTCGCCGCCGATCGCGTAGATGTCGTAGTCGAAGATCGGGAAGCCCGGCTTGTTGAAGTGCGCGCCGAGCCAGCGCCGCGCGATCGCCATGCCGACCGAGGTCGCGAAGCCCTGGCCGAGCGGACCGGTCGTGGTCTCGACCCCGCTGGTCCAGTGGTACTCGGGGTGGCCGGGGCACTTGCTGTCGAGCTGGCGGAACTTCTTGATGTCGTCGAGCGACACGGTCGGCGTGCCGAGCCGCTCGTAGGCCGGATTGACCGCGCGCGTCTTCGTGAGATGCAGCATCGAGTACAGCAGCATCGACGCGTGGCCGCACGACAGCACGAAGCGATCGCGGTTGGGCCAGATCGGATCCTGCGGATCGAACGCCAGCTCGCGCTGCCACAGCGTGTACACCACCGGCGCGAGCGCCATCGGCGTACCGGGATGGCCCGAGTCCGCCGCCTGTACTGCATCCATGCTGAGCGTGCGGATCGTGTTCACGCAACGCTGATCGAGCTCCGCTTGTGTCACGGCTTTCCCCTCGCGATGCGGCGTACGATGCTACGGACGCCGCGCCTTGTACAGGTTGATCAGGCCATTCGTCGAGCTGTCGTGCGACGTCACCTTCGCGGTGCCGTCGAGCTCGGGCAGGATCTTCGACGCGAGCTGCTTGCCGAGCTCGACGCCCCACTGATCGAAGCTGTAGATGTCCCACACGATGCCCTGGACGAAGATCTTGTGCTCGTAGAGCGCGATCAGCGAGCCGAGTGAGGTCGGCGTGATCTTCTGGACCACGATCGAGGTGGTCGGGCGGTTACCGGTGAACGTCTTGTGCGGCACGAGCTGCTCGATCCGCTCGTTCGGCAGCTTCTGGGCCTCGAGCTCCGCGCGCGCCTCCTCCGGAGTCTTGCCCTTCATCAGCGCCTCGGTCTGCGCGAAGAAGTTCGCGAGCAGGATCGCGTGGTGGTTGCCGATCGGGTTGTGGGTCTGGACCGGCGCGATGAAGTCGGCCGGGATGATCCGCGTGCCCTGATGGATCAGCTGGTAGAACGCGTGCTGGCCGTTGGTCCCGGGCTCGCCCCAGATGATCGGGCCGGTCGAGTAGTCGGTGATCCGGTGGCCGTGGCGATCGACGCCCTTGCCGTTGGACTCCATGTCGCCCTGCTGGAAGTACGCGGCGAAGCGATGCATGTACTGGTCGTAGGGCAGGATCGCGTGGGTCTCGGCGCCGAAGAAGTTCGCGTACCACACGCCGAGCATGCCGAGGATGACCGGCAGGTTCTCGTGGAGCGGCGCGGTGCGGAAGTGCTCGTCCATCGCGTGGCCGCCGGCGAGCAGCTCGTCGAAGTGATCCATGCCGATCACGCACGCGATCGACAGGCCGATCGCGCTCCACAGCGAGTAGCGCCCGCCGACCCAGTCCCAGAACTCGAACATGTTCGCGGTGTCGATGCCGAACGCGGCGACCTCCTTGGCGTTGGTCGACAGCGCGACGAAGTGCTTGGCGACCGCGTCCTCGCCCGCGGCCAGCTTGTCGAGCAGCCACGCCCGCGCGGTGCGCGCGTTGGTCAGCGTCTCCTGCGTGGTGAACGTCTTGCTCGCCACGATGAACAGCGTGCGCTCGGGGTCGACCTGCTTGAGCGTCTCGGCGATGTGCGTGCCGTCGACGTTGGACACGAAGTGCGCGCGCATGCCGGGCTTCCAGTACGGACGCAGCGCCTCGCTCGCCATCACCGGGCCGAGGTCGCTGCCGCCGATGCCGATGTTGACGACGTCGCTGATCGTCTTGCCGGTGTGGCCCTTCCACGCGCCGCCGCGCAGCCGCTCGGTGAAGGCGCGCATCTTGCCGAGCACCGCCTTGACCTCGGGCGCGACGTCCTTGCCGTCGACCACGATCTTGCGCCCGCTGCGATCGCGCAGCGCGACGTGCAGCACCGCGCGGTTCTCGGTGCCGTTGATCTTCTCGCCGGCGAACATCTTGTCGCGCCAGCTCTCGACGTTGGCCTGCCTTGCCAGCGCGAGCAGCAGGCGCAGCGTCTCGTCGGTGATGCGGTGCTTGGAGTAGTCGACGAACACGCCGCACGCCTCGCGCGACAGCTTCGCGAAGCGCTCCGGGTCGCGCGCGAACAGCTCGCGCATGTGCACGTTCGCGATCGACGGCTTGTGATCGAGCAGCGCCTTCCAGGCCGGTGACGTGGTCAGGGTCGACATGGCCGCGACATTACCCGCGACGTGATATCCCTCGCCACGTGGAGCCCCTCCATTTGCAAGCGCTCGCGCGGTCCTATCCGAACGTCGAGGCCGCGATCGCGGAGCTGGCCAACCTCGAGTCGATCCTGGCGCTCCCGATGCCGCCGATCCACGTGGTCAGCGATGTTCACGGTGAATTCGCCAAGCTGCGACAGGTGATCAACAACGCCTCGGGCAGCCTGCGCCCGCTGGTCGAGCGGGTGCTCGGCGACGGCCAGCTGCTCGACGTGGTCTACTACCCGCGCGAGACCTGGGAGCGCACCACCGCGGGGCTCGATGCCTCGGCGCGGCGGCGCGCGCTGATCGATCTCGCGATCCAGGCAACCGCGGTGATGCGGGAGCTGGTCCGTCGCTACACGTTGAAGCACGTCGAGCGCATCACGCCGGACCCGTTCGACGCGGTGTTCCGCGAGCTGCTGTTCGGCAAGGAGCTCGGCCGCTTGCCCGCGTTCATCGAGCGCCTGGTCGATCCGTTCATCCGCCACGGCCGCGACCTCGAGCTGGTGCGGATGATCGCGCACGTCGTGCGCAACCTCGCGGTCGGCGAGCTGATCGTCGCGGGCGACCTCGGCGATCGCGGGCCGCGGATCGACAAGGTGATCGATCTGCTCGTCCACCAGCCGAGCCTCGCGATCGCGTGGGGCAACCACGACGCCGACTGGATGGCGGCGTGCCTCGGCCACCCCGCGGCGATCGCGACCGTGGTGCGGCTGTCGCTGCGCTACCAGCGCCTGGCCCAGCTCGAGGAGGGCTACGGCATCTCGCTCGCCCCGCTCGAGCAGCTCGCGCGCAGCGCGTACGGCGACGATCCGGCCGCCGCGTTCGCGGTCAAGGGCGAGCCGATCCGCGATCCCGCGCTGCTCGCGCGCATGCAGAAGGCCGCGGCGATCCTGCAGTTCAAGCTCGAGGGCGCGCTGTTCCGCCGCCACCCCGAGTGGCAGCTCGAGCACCGCGCCCTGCTCCACCGCATCGACCCGAAGGCCGGCACGATCGAGCTCGACGGCACGCGCTACCCGCTGCTCGACGCGCGGCTGCCGACGATCGACTGGGCGGACCCCTACGCGCTGTCGGCCGACGAGCAGCGCTGCTTCGCGGAGCTGCAGCGCGCGTTCGTCGAGTCGGCGCCGCTGTGGCACGACATGTCGTTCGTCCGGTCGCGCGGCCAGATGCTGCTCGTCCGCGATCGCTGCGCGATCTTCCACGGCTGCGTGCCGGTCGACGCGCAGGGCGAGCTGCTCGCGCTGCCGATCGACGGCGAGCCGCGGCGCGGCAAGGCGCTGTTCGACGCGTTCGACGTGGTCGTGCAGCGCGCGTTTCGCAAGCGCGCCGAGGCCGACGTCGACCTCGTGTTCTACCTGTGGACCGGCCCGCTGTCGCCGTGCTTCGGCAAGGACCGGATGGCGACGCTCGAGACCTACCTGGTCGCGGACAAGGCGACGCACGTCGAGACCAAGAACCCGTACTTCAAGCTGATCCACGACGCCGCGTTCTGCCGCCGCATGCTCGCCGAGCTCGGGGTCGACGACCCCGATGGCTTCCTCATCAACGGCCACGTCCCGGTCAAGCTCGACCAGGGCGAGGCGCCGATCAAGAAGTCGGGCCGCGCGATCACGATCGACGGCGCGTTCGCCGCGGCGTACGGCGACAAGGGGTTCTCGCTCGTGCTCGACGCGCAGCGCATGTACCTCGCGCAGCATCACCACCTCGATCCCGGCGCCGACATCGTGCCGACCGTGTCCGACGTCGTGCGCTACGACCGGCCGCGCACGGTCGCCGACACCGAGCGCGGCGCCGAGCTGCGCGGCGAGATCGCGGCGCTCGAGGCGCTGATCGCGGCGTACGACCGCAACGAGCTGCGCCCGGCATGATCCGCGCGCTCGCGATCGCCGCGGCATGCTGCGCCGCGCGCCCCGCGGCGGCCGATACCGGGTTCGAGCCGTGGTCGTGGCTCGCCCAGGTGAGCGGGCTGGCCGCGTACGGCCAGAACGCCGAGGCCAGGCCGGTGTTCGGCGCCGAGCTGCGCGTGCGGCGCAGCGCGGACGGCCCCGCGCCGGGCAGCGCGTGGTCGCTCGGGCTCGGCGTCGAGACCGCGTCGTTCGATACCGTCGAGCCCGCGCTGACCGTCGGGTTCGAGCCGCTGCACCGGCTGTGCGACGACTGCGACGACGTGCCGATGTTCGGCAGCCTGCGCGCCGCGCTCGGCGGCGGCGTCGCGTGGCGCTCGGGCGAGCGCACCGAGCCGTTCGGCGTCGCGCGGCTCTCGGCCGGCATCGTGCTGGCGCGGCGCGATGATCCGGACAGCCGGCATCACCTGAGCGCGCAGGCCGACGTCGTGATCGAAGGCCAGCTCGCGGCCGATGGCTCGTGGCGGATCGGTTTCGGCATCGAGCTCGATCCGCTCCGGATCATCCAGGACGCGGTCGCGTTCAACCGTTAGCCAGCGTGCTACCGTCGCCCGCGCCATGACCTCCTTGTTCGACCAGCTCACGACGATGACCGTCGCGGTGTGCGACACCGGCGATCTCAACTCGATCAAGAAGCTGAGGCCGCGCGATGCCACCACCAATCCCTCGCTGATCACCGCGGCGGCACAGATGCCGGAGTACGCCGACGTGGTGGATGGCGCGCTGCGCTGGGCCGAGACCCAGGCCAAGGGCGACGACAAGCACGTGCTCGCGTTCGCGCTCGATCGCCTCGCCGTCGAGTTCGGCCTGCGCATCCTGAAGATCGTGCCCGGGCGGGTGTCGACCGAGGTCGACGCGCGGCTGTCGTACGACACGCAGGCGACGATCGCGAAGGGCCGCGCGCTGATCGCGCAGTACGAGGCCGCGGGCGCGTCGCGCGAGCGCGTGCTGATCAAGATCGCGTCGACCTGGGAGGGCATCCGCGCCGCCGAGGTGCTGCAGAAGGAGGGCATCAACTGCAACCTCACGCTGCTGTTCGGCATGCACCAGGCGATCGCGTGCGCCGAGGCCGGCGTGAAGCTGATCAGCCCGTTCGTCGGGCGGATCCTCGACTGGTACAAGAAGGCGGAGGGCCGCGACAGCTATCCGCAGGCCGAGGATCCGGGCGTGCGGTCGGTGACGAAGATCTATAACTACTACAAGAAGTACGGCTACAAGACCGAGGTGATGGGCGCGAGCTTCCGCAACGTCGGCGAGATCATCGAGCTCGCGGGCTGCGACCTGCTCACGATCGCGCCGAACTTCCTCGGCGAGCTCCAGGCGACCGAGGGCACGCTCGTGCGAAAGCTCGATCCTGCGAGGGCCGCGCAGAGCGACGCTGCGAAGATCTCGATCGACGAGGCCGCGTTCCGCAAGGCGCACGACGCCGACAAGATGGCGAGCGACAAGCTCGCCGAAGGCATCGCCGGGTTCTCCAAGGCGATCGCCGCGCTCGAGAAATTGCTCGACGAGCGCTACCGCGCGCTGCGCAACAAGGCGCGCGCCGGCGCCGCGGCGGACGATTTCTTCCGCGTGTTCGACCTCGATGGCGATGGCTTCATCACGCGCGAGGAGTGGGGCGGCAGCGCGGCGGTGTTCACCGCGCTCGACAGCGACGGCGATGGCAAGATCACGCCGCAGGAGATGGCGGCCGGGCTCGGCGGCGCGTACGTGCTCGCGAAAACTTGAACGCGCGCGATGACGGCTCGGGCCGATCGTCACCGCATGCGTACAAGCGAAAACGATCGAGTACCGTGAAAGTACAATAGAAGGTTGGCGGGGCCGCCGCGCACTTCGTAGCGTTTTCGGTGACAGGGCTCCGTGCCCGGAGAAGGAAACGCCATGAACAAGCTCATCATGCTGCTCGCCGTCGTCACGCTGTCCACCGCCGTGGGCTGCAAGAAGAAGGACGAGGCGACCAAGGACCAGAACCCGCCGGCCGCCAAGACCACCGAGCCGGACAAGACGCAGCCGACCACGCCGCCCCCGGCCGAGCCCGCGAAGACCGACACCAACGCCGCGCCCGCCGCGCCCGCCGCGACCGGCGACATGCCCAAGGAGTGCCAGGACTACAAGGCCGCGATCGACAAGCTCTCGTCGTGCGACAAGCTCCCGCAGCAGACGCGCGACGCGCTGAAGCAGGCCTACGACCAGGCGTCGGCGGGCTGGGAGAAGCTGCCGGCCGATCAGAAGGCGGGGCTCGCCAGCGCGTGCAAGGCCGGCGCGGACGCCGTGACCCAGAGCGCCAAGACGACCTGCGGCTGGTAGTCGCTACCTGCGACTGCCGCCGGCATCCATGCACCCGAGCGCGGTGCCGGCGCAGGTGCCGAGGTGCACGCCGTTCAGCCGCTGCTTGCGCTGCTGATCCTGCAGCCATTGCTCGTGATCGCGGCGCGCCTTGGCGCGCGCGTCGGCCTGCGCGATCGCCGCGCGCTCGGCGGCGTCGCGATCCGCGGCGGCCTGCGCGTCGCGTAGCCGCTGCTCGGCGCGCTCGATCTGCGGATCGAACGCCGCGCTCTGGCGCTCGAGGTCGTGGATCTGCGCGTTCATCCGCGCGAGCACCGCTTCGGCCTCGGCGCGGGCGGCCTCGGCCTCGCGCTGCGCCCGCGCCGCGGCGTCGGCGCGCTGGCTCTGGTCGACGAAGTACCAGGCGAACGGCGCGATCGTCGCGACCACGATCGCGGCGATCACCACCAGCCAGGGCGGGCGCACCCGGCGCGCGACCTCGCGGCGCAGCGCCAGCTCCTCGGCGCCGCGCGCGTCGTCGAGCTCGGCGCGCGCGCGCGCGAGCTCCGCCTCCGCGTCGCGCTCGCGAACGATCCGCGCCTCGCGCTCGGCGTCGGCCCGGGCCCGCTCGCGCGCGAGCTCGGCCGCGCGGTCGGCGCGCTCGCGGACCGCGACCGCGTCGCTCGCGGCCTGCTCGGCCGCTTTCCACGCGGCGAG
>DATJAE010000057.1:0-4822 GCA_035516595.1 Kofleriaceae bacterium
GCCCGAGCCAGCCGAGCCAGCGGCGCAGCAGCGCGACCGCGGCACCGAGCGCGACCACGCTCGAGATCCCGGCCATGCCGATCGCCAGCGCGTCGCGCGCGGCGGGCAGCGCTCGGCCATAGCACGGCGCGTGGTACGCACAGTAGTAGAGGCCGATCGTCCGGCCGCTCGACGCGCAGCACCAGGCGACGATCACGATCGCGAGCGCGCCGAACCCCGCGATCGGCAGCGCGGTGGCCCATGGATCGGCGAGCCGCACCGCGCGGCGCCCGATCGCGATCGGGTCGAACGACGCGCGCATCCGCCGCTCGATCCACCACGCCGCCGCCCGCCGCGCCAGCGCGCCCGCGACGCCCGCGACCAGCAGGCCGAGCGTCGCGAGCTCGACCGCGGTGAGGCGAAGCAGCACGCGCGGATGAAACTCGTCGTAGTCCGCGATCCCGTTGTAGCCGCGCAGGTCGACCGGCCAGTAGATCGAGCCGACGATCGCCGCGACCAGCGCGAGCACCGCGAGCCCGCCCGCGGCGCGCGCGACCCGCTCGCACGCCACGTGGTAGAGCGGCAGCACGGCGAGGCCGCGTTCGCCGCCGGCCGCGCGCACGACGTCATCGAGCGGCGCGGGCTCGCGCCGGCTGTCCTGGCCGAGCGCCGCGAGGTCTCGCACGAGGAGCTCGTCCATCATGTCGACTCCGCGGGCACGGCCTCGCGCCCGAGCTGTTTCTGGTAGTACGCGCGCAGCCGATCGCGGCCGCGCGCGAGCCGCGACTTCACCGCGGACGCCGATACCTGGTGCAGCGCCGCGATCTCCTCGACCTTCCAGCCGTCGATCTCGAACAGCACGATCGCCTCGCGCTGCGCGGCGGGCAGGATCGCGAGCGCCGCTCGCGCGCGGCGGGTCGCGTCGGCGGCATCGGGCGACCACTGGGCCTGGCGGTACAGCTCGCCGCTCGCCGCGGCGCGGCTCGGATCGCCGAGCTCGCCGCGATCGCCGAACGGGATCAGGTTGCGCCAGAACGCGCGGCGGCAGCGGTTGCGGTGCACCGAGATCACGACCCGGTACAGCCAGGTGCGGAACGCGGCGTCGTCGCGCAGGCCGTCGAGCCGGGTGAACGCGCGCAGCGACGCCTCCTGGAACAGGTCGTCGCCGTCGGCCCGCGACCGGCACAGGCAGCGCGCGAACGCGCGCACGCGGTCGTGGATCGGCTCGATCAGCCGCCGGAATCGCTCGCCCCGTGACTCCATCGCGACACGGACAGCGTACCGCGGTCGTTTGGTCGCATCGATCGGCGAAGATCGTGCAACTGACCGAGATCAGTACCAGCCGTGCGCCTTGTGGAACGACCACGCCTGGTCGTAGCTGCCGTAGCGACCGAGCGTGTACTTCGAGAACGCACCGAGCTGCGCGTTGCAGTCGGTCGACGCGTAGTTGCTGCCCATCAGCGCCTTGCGGTTCGCGATCAGCAGCTGGCCCTCACCGAACGCGGTCGAGGTCCGATTCTTCGCCAGCGGGTTGTTGCCCGACTCGGACATGATGATGTTCTGCGCCGACTGCGGCAGGCCGGAGATGTCACAGGTGGGCGACTCGAGCCGCCGATCAGACGAGCCCGGCCGCGTGCTCGGCGTAGAGCAGCGCGAACGCGATCGCGAGGTCGATCAGCGTCACCACGCTGCCGTAGCGCAGGAACCGGCGAAACCCGATCTCGCCGCGCGGCCCGGCCGACTCCATCACGATGATGTTGGCGACGCTGCCGAACAGCGTGAGGTTGCCGGCGAGGGTCGACGCCACCGCGAGCAGCACGTAGCCCCACGGCTGGTCGGGCATGCGCGGCACCCACGCGACCGCGACGAGCACGAGCGGGACGTTCGACACCACGTTCGAGGCGATCACGACCAGCGCGACGAACGCGAGGTCGCCGGCGAGGTCGCCGCGCGCGACCACGGGCGCCACCGCGTCGAACGCATCGTCGATCACGCCGCTGTGCGCGATGCCCGACACCACGACGAACAGCCCGGCGAAGAACGCGAGCAGCGTCCAGTCGACGGTCCCGAACACCTGCTTGTGCACGACGGTGCGCGCGCTGACCATCAGCGCGGCGGCGGCGCACATCGCAGCGCCGGCGAGCGAGACGCCGGCGAGCGCCAGCACCGCGAACAGGGCGAGCGCGCCGAGCCCCTTGGCGGCGAGCACGCGATCGACCGCCGGCCGCGGCGGCGTGCGCTCGGCGAGCGGGCCGGCCGGCAGCTGCTTGCGGAACAGCCAGGCGAGCACCGCGACGTTGGCGGCGAGGCACGCGACGCCGATCGGCAGGGTGAGCGCGAGGTAGTGCGCGAACCCGAGCGTGCCCTCGGCGTGCGCGCCGATGATCATGTTCTGCGGGTTGCCGCTGTAGCTGACCACGCCGCCGACGTTGGCCGCCGAGGCGAGCGCGAGCAGGTACGGCAGCGCCGGCAGCCGCGCCTCGACGACCACCGCGACGACCAGCGGCGTGAGCACGATGCACACGGTGTCGTTGACCAGCAGCGCCGACAGCGCGCCGGCCACGAACACCATGCCGAACAGCAGGCTGCGCGCCGAGCGCGCGCGGACGAGCACGTGGTAGGCGGCGAGCCGGAAGAACTGCGCCTCCTGCAGGTACGCCGCGATCACCAGCACGCCGAACAGCAGCACGAGCACGTGGAGGTCGATCGCCGAGAGCGCGGCGTCGACCGGCAGGCCGCCGACGACCACCATCGCGACCGCGCCCACGATCGCGGCCGCCGGTCGATCGAGCCTGAGGAAGTGCAGCTGGCGGCTCGCGATCAGCAGGTACGTGACACAGAACACCACGAGCGAGCCGGTCACAACGCTGCGATCCTACGCCTGCGACACCGGGTGCGTCCGGTCGCGGCGCGCGGTCAGCAGCGGTGATAGATCCCGGCCGCACGGTCGTGCGTCGGCCACGGGATGCGTCGCTGGCTGGTCGCCGTCTCCCTCGCAGTCCATCTCGCCGTGGTGTTCGCGCTGTTCGTCGCCGGCATGTGGCGGCTCGAGCGCCTCGACCCGGGCAGGCGCACGATCCCGCTCGGGGTCAGCGCCGCGCGGGCCGAGCCCGAAGGCGCCCCGGCCCGGGTCCAGGCGCAGAAGATCATCCCCAGGCGGGTCGTGGTCCACACCACGGTGCAGCCGGTGGAGCGCCACGTCGAGCCGCCGCCGGTGGTCGCGGACACCGACACCGGCTCCGGCAGCGGCTCGGGCTCCGGCAGCGGCTCGGGCTCCGGCGACCACCCGCCCGGTGACTGCGTGGTCGACTGCGCGCAGACCCCGGCGCCGGCGCCCACGCCCGCGCCGACCCCGCCGCCCAGGCCCCAGCCGGTCGCGCTGCCGCCCGCGATCCTGGTCGGCCTGCGCGTGTCGGGCGAGACCCAGATCGACGCGCCCGACACGGTCAAGCAGCAGATGATGCGCGGCGATCACGACGCCACCACCGGCACCTTCAAGATCTGCCTCGACGACACCGGGGCGATCGTGGCGGTCAGCACGCTGCGCTCGACCGGCTATCCGGCCTACGACGACAAGCTCGTCGCCACGATCCATACCTGGCGCTACCGGCCCTACACGGTGAACGGCCGCGCCACGCCCGCCTGCAGCGTGGTCCGGTTCGACTACTCGCTCGAGTAGCGATATGGTCGGCGTGCGTGAATCCGGCGATCGAAGTCCGTAGCCTGACCAAGACCTACCGCACGCCGTTTCGCCGCAAGAAGGTCGAGGCGCTGCGCGGGGTCACGTTCACGGTGCAGCGCGGGCAGATCTTCGGGTTCGTCGGCCCCAACGGCGCGGGCAAGACCACCGCGATCCGCACGCTGATGGGCCTGGTCCGCCCGACCTCCGGCGCGGCGAGCATCCTCGGCAACGCCATCCCGAGCCGCGCCGCGCGGTTCAAGGTGGGCTTCCTGCCCGAGTCGCCGTACTTCTACGACTACCTGACGGTCGGCGAGCTGTGCGATCTCGCGGGCCGGCTGTTCGGCATCCCGCTCGCGGTGCGGCGCAAGCGCGCCGACGCGCTGATCGAGCGCGTGGGCCTGGGCCGCGCGCGCAGCCAGAGCCTCAAGAAGTTCAGCAAGGGCATGCTGCAGCGCGCCGGCCTGGCGCAGGCGCTGATGAACGACCCCGAGCTGGTCGTGCTCGACGAGCCGATGAGCGGCCTCGATCCGATCGGCCGCAAGGAGGTCCGCGATCTCATCCTCGAGCTGCGCGAGCAGGGCAAGACCGTGTTCTTCTCGTCGCACATCCTGACCGACATCGAGAGCATCGCCGACCAGGTCGCGATCATCGCGCGCGGCCAGCTCCAGGCGCAGGGCACCCCGGCCGAGCTGGTCCAGCGCTCGACGCTCGGCATCGAGATCAGCGTGCGGGTCGCGGCGGAGGCCGACGAGGCGCTCGGCGCGGGCGCGACCAAGCTGCGCCGGGCCGGCGAGCTGCTCTCGCTCACCCTGCCCGCCGACGCCGACGTCGACGCCTGGCTCGCGCGCGCGCACGAGCGCGGCGCCAAGGTGGTGTCGGTGGCGCCGCGGTTCGAGACCCTCGAGGATCTGTTCATGCGCCGGATCGCCGACGCCGATCCATCGGCCGAGGCGAAGGAGGGCCGGGTATGACCGAGCGGCTCGGCCGGATCTGGGCGATCGCGCTCAACACGTTCCGCGAGGCCGCGCGCATGCGCGTGATGTACGGCATCCTCGTGCTGGTCGCGGGCATGAACTTGCTCTCGATCGTGCTCGGCGAGATGTCGATCCGCGAGGCCGCGCGCGTCACCCGCGACGTCGCGCTCGCGAGCATCTCGTTCTG
>DATJAE010000058.1:0-28158 GCA_035516595.1 Kofleriaceae bacterium
TCGCCTGCACGATGGAGCCGCAGGCCACCTACGAGTACCCCGTGCACCCGATGCTGCGCCGCGCCGCCGGCGGGCCGATCCTGCTGCTCGGTCGCACCGGGCGCACCATCGTGCCGTACTTCCCGGGGATCACGCTGCGCACCGCGCTCCAGTTCGTCGACCGCGGCCGCGAGCTCGACTGCTGGCAGGTGGCGCCGACCGCGATGCTGATCCGGCCGCGCCCCGAGACCACGCCGCCCGATCTCGAGACCGTGCGGGACCGTTCCGCGCTGCGCGGGTTTCGTACGTTCGCCGTCCCGGTGTGCGACGTCGTGCGCGCCGAGGTTCCCGACGTCGAGCTCGCGCCGGGCGACGTGATCGATCTCGCGCCCGAGCCTCGGGTCAACTCGAGCGACGACGTCTTCACGTTCTAGGGACAGCCCCTGGTCGCACCCGGGCAGCTTACTTCAGGGTGCCGGACAGCATGACGTAGCCCGAGTCGGCGCCGACCGACACGTTGGTCAGCTGGAGGCCCTCGACCGACGGCAGCGGGATCGAGCCGAGCAGCGCGCTGATCGACGCGATCTGGCCGCTCAGCGCGAGCGTCACCGCCTTCGACAGGTCGTCGTTGGTGAACTTGGTGTCGTTCGGGATGTCGTTGGTGGTGTCGATGTCGATCGTCGGGGTGCCGAGCTGGATCGCGACGCCATAGCCGTTGTTGACCGACGCGATCTGGAGGTCGACCGTCGCGTTGAGCGCGGCCGACGCGACCGGCACACCCTGCTGGGTGAACGTGACCTTCATGTCGGGCAGCACGAGCTGCATCTTGCCGTCGGCGGCGGCCGCGCTGATCATCGGCGGCGAGGTCGCCGACATCGCCGCCGAGTCGAACGTGCCGCCGTTGGTCGGCATCGAGATGTCGAGCAGGCCGAGCGAGGTCACCTGCGCGAGCATGTCGTTCGCGAGGTTGTCGGCGATGCCGAGCTGCATGCCCATGCCCGGGTTCATGTTCGGCGTGCCGTCCTGGGTCGACACGAAGCCCTTGCTGTTCTTCGCGGCCTGGATCAGGAACGACGTGTCGAGCACGATCGTGCCGCCGGCATCGCTGAACTCGACATCCGACGGCGCGACCTGGACGTCGATCGTCTGGCCGAGCAGCGACAGCTGCTGCGGGCCGGCGAGCGCGCCGAACGCCTGGTTGACCATCGGCCCCATGAACGTCTCGGCGGTCGACGACACGATGCTCGCGATCGCGCTGTTCATGTCGATCAGGTCGAGGATGTCGCCGGGCAGGCCGGACGCCGAGACGTTGAGGTTCTGCAGCGACACGTTCGGGCTCAGCAGGGTCGAGGTGAAGCCGTTCATGCCGTTCGGCGTGACGTCGAGCGTCGCGCTGATCAGCACCGCGTCGGCGGTCATCTCGTAGGTATCGCTGCCGCCGATGCACGCGACGTCGTAGGTGACGTGGCCCTTGGTGTCGACGCCGTCGAGCTCGGCCGAGAACATCAGGCCGCTGTTGGTCGGGACCAGGCCGATCTTGGCGTTCGTGATGGTCAGCGAGTCGACGTAGAGCTTGGCGCCGAGGCAGCTGCCGCCCTTGTTCACCATCGGCTGCATGCCGGAGATCATCTGCGTCAGGTTCGCCTGCGCGATCAGCGTGCCGGCGGCGTCGCCGATCTTGCCGAACGCCTGCGGCGAGATCGCGGCGGTGATCGCGTTGTCGATCATCGTGCCCGGCCCGACGAGCTGGCCGGCCTCGACCGAGCGCGTGTCGCTCGCGGTGTCACCCTTGGCGTCGGTGGCGACGGTATGGATCAGCGAGGCACCGGCCTCGACCTGGACGTTCGCGGTGAACGTCCCGTCGACGTTCAGCGTCGCGGCGACGTCGTTCACCATCACGCTGCGGATCGCGGTGCCCTCGGCGTTGGGCGTCACCGTGCCGGTCACCTGGACCTGGCCGGCGTGGTCCTGGATCAGCGAGCGCGCCGGCGCCGTGATCGTGAGGGCCGGCGGATCCTGGAGCTCGCCGGGACCTCCCGTGCACGCGGCAAACGCGAGGAGTGGGAGCGCGGTGGCGAACGTCGGGAGGTTCCGCATGGCTGACCGATGCGTTCAGCAAGGCGCTTGCCAGCCGCGGCGCGGCGGCCACAGGGCGGGCTTGCAAGCAGATCGAGTCAGTTAGCCCGCGATCGCCGCCGACGCGTCGCGTCGGCGAGGCCGGCATCGCCAACTGGATCTTCCAGCTGACTGGTCTGCACGGTCCCCATGGCTAGCGGACTGGCCAGCGCGCTAGCTCACCGAAATCCGCTGGACACCCCGGGCGGTGAGCACCGCCGGCACGCGCCGGCGGAGGTCGCCCTGCAGCATGATCGCGTCGCCCTCGACCGCGCCGCCGCAGCCCAGCGCGTGCTTGAGCTCGCGGCACCAGGTCGCGAGCTCGGCCGGAGCCAGGCCCAGCTTCTCGATCACGGTCACTTCCTTGCCGCGCCGCTGCTTGCGCTCGAGCCGCACGACCGCGCGGGCCGGTCCTCGAGGCGCAGGCGTGTCGGCGATGTGTGCGCGCGACTCACCAGCAGGCAATCGGTCACGCAATCGCTCGAGCGAGGCAAATGGATTGTCGGGTCTTGTCGTCATGCGTTCGCCGCGTACATCGTCGTCGAAAAACGACAGTCAGATTTCACGGAACACCGTTGAGAAATTGCGTAGCAGACAGCACGATGAATAGCATGGGGACTTCATCCAAAGGGGCTGCGGTCGATGTTGGCGATCTCGTCGAAGGGCGATATCGCATTATCAAGATGCTCGGCGAGGGCGGGATGGGATCGGTGTTTCTCGCCGAGCACACGCTGATAAAGCGGCGGGTGGCGATCAAGATCCTCCATCCGCAACTCGCGACGGACGCGCACGTCGTCGAGCGATTCATGAACGAGGCGAGGGCGGCCGGCACGCTGGGCCATCCGAACATCGTCGAATCGACCGACATGGGTTTCACCCACGATCACGTGCCGTACATCGTGTTCGAGTATCTCGAGGGAGCGCTGCTCACCGACGAGATCTATCGGCTCGGCGGACTGCCGGTGCGCCGCGCGGTGCGGATCGCCGAGCAGATCGCGGCCGCGCTGCGCGCCGCGCACGACGCGGGCATCGTTCACCGCGATCTGAAATCGGACAACATCTTCCTGACCGACAAGGACGAGGCGAGCGACCACGTCAAGGTGCTCGACTTCGGCATCTCGCGGTTCATGGAGATGGACGACGGCCACGCGATGGTGATGGGCACGCCGGAGTTCATGGCGCCCGAGCAGATCCTCCATCCCGAGGCGGTCGATCGCCGCGCCGACATCTACGCGCTCGGCGTGATCCTCTACGAGATGCTCACCGCGCGCCGGCCGTTCTCGCCGGGCAAGACGCCGGAGGAGCTGCAGCACAAGATCGTCGGCGAGGCGCCGCCCCCGCTCGGCCGATCGGAGATCCCGCTCGGGCTCTCCGATCTGATCGTCAACAAGCTGATGGCGAAGGAGCCGGCGCATCGCCCGCAGACCATGGGCGAGGCGCTCGCGCTGCTCGAGGCGTTCCTGACCCGCGAGGACGGCACGCCGGTGCCGCGCCGCCGCAGCGCGCCGATCCCGACGGTGAACGCCGACGAGATCGCGCGCCAGTCGACGACGATCCCGCGGCCGCACGGCATGCTCGACACGCCGTGGCCGACCGCGAACGCGGTGACCCGGCCGTTCGTGCCGTCGAGCAAGCGCTCGTACGTGATGTACGGGCTCGCCGGCGTCGGCGTCCTGATCGGCGGGCTCGGGCTCGCGATCGGCATGCGCGGCGGCGGCGGCTCGAGCACCACCGAGGCCACGGTCGCGCCGATGCCGCGTCCCGCCGCGGCCATCCCCGCGCCGGCCCCGCCGCCCGCACCGGTCCCGCCGCCCAAGGTCCAGGTCGAGCTCGACGCCGACGCGCCGAACGCGCACGTCGTGTTCCGCCGCCGGATCGCGCCGGCCGGAACGTCGAACGAGATCGCGCCGAGCGACGTGGTCGAGCTGGTCGAGGTCTCGGCGCCCGGCTACAAGACCGAGCGCTACTGGCTGACGTTCGATCGCCCGACCCACCTCAAGGCGCACCTGACCCGCGGCAGCGGGCTCGCCGAGGCGACCGAGGAGGAGACGCTGCTCGCGCTCGGCGAGACCCCGGTGCCACCGCCGGCGCGGCCCGCGGCGGCCCCGCCGCCTGCCGCTCACGTCGCGACCCATACGGTCGCCGCGGCGGTCGAGCCGCCTCGCACCGAGCCGGTGGTCGCGCACACGGTCGCGCCGCGCAAGATCGGCCGCGCCGCCGCCGAGCAGGTCAGCGAGGTGCCGGGCGTGGTCGCGAAGGCCGAGCCGCCGCGGCCGCAGCAGCAGGTGTCCGCGGAGCTGCCGGTCGCCGCCGCGGCGCCGGCGCCGGTGCCGACGCCGCAGGTCGCCGACGAGCCCAAGCCGGACTGGGTCAACAAGCCCGAGCCGGCTGTCGCCGCGCCGGTGCCCGCCCCCACGCTGGCGCCCAAGGTGATCGCTCCGGCGATGCTCAAGCAGCTGCGCGTCTCCGGTGACACCCAGATCGATGCGCCCGACATCACCCAGCACGAGATGATGCAGGACGGCAAGAGCAAGATCTCGGCCGTGCTCAAGGTCTGCCTCGACGCGAGCGGCGGGGCGAGCGCGGTGACGGTCGCCAAGTCCTCGGGCTACCCGGTCTACGACCAGGCGCTGGTGAGCGGCGTCAAGGGCTGGCACTGGAAGCCGTACACCGCGGAAGGGGCGGCCCGCCCCGTGTGCAGCGCGGTCGCGTTCGTGTTCGCGATCCAGTAGCGCGAGCGGCTGGGGTAGAGTGCGGCGCATGAGGCCGTGGCTCGCCGGCTGCTTGCTCGCGTGCGGCAGTCACGCGCCGGCGCCGCTGCCCGACGTGACCGATCCGGTGCCGTACGTCGATCCGACGATCGGCACCGGCGGGATCGGCTACGCCTACGGCAGCTGCTTCGTCGGCGCGGCGGTGCCGCACGGCCTTGCCAAGCCGGCGCCCGACACCGATGGCCCCTACGGCACGATCGCGTTCCAGCACTTCTCGGGCTACTTCGCCCAGGACGACCGGATCCAGGGCTTCTCGTCGGTCCACCTCCACGGCACCGGCGCGACCGACTACGGGATCCTGTCGGTCATGCCGACGCTCGCGTTCGATCCGAGCAAGACCAGCGTGGTCGACTACGAGGCGAGCTTCGCCAAGTCCGACGAGCTCGCGGCGGCGGGCGACTACACGGTCACGCTCGACAGCGGGATCGAGGTCGAGCTCACCGCGACCCAGCGCGTCGCGGTCGAGCGCTACACGCTGCCGGCCGCGGGCACGCTGGTGATCGACCTCGCCAAGACCCTGAGCGGCGGAACGATCGATGCGGCGACCGTCACGGTCGACGACGCGGCGCAGGAGGTGACCGGCCAGATCCACCACCTCGGCGGGATGTCGGCCGGCTACGGCGGCTACACGCTGTACTTCGCGATCCGCGCGAGCGGCGCGTGGGCCGGCCACCAGGTGTGGTCGGCGAGCGCGCCGCCCTCGGGTGCGGCGATGGCGCAGGGCACCGGGGTCGGCGCGGCGCTCGCGCTGCCGGCCGGCGCGACCACGCTCGCGATCGGGCTGTCGCTGGTCTCGCTCGATGGCGCGCGCACGAACCTCGCGGCCGAGGTGCCCGCGATCGACTTCGACGCGGTCGCGAGCGCGGCCGCGGCGGCGTGGACGCAGCAGCTCGGCGTCGTGCTGCTGTCGGGCGGCACCGCGGCGCAGCGCCGCACGTTCTACACCAGCCTCTACCACGCGTTCCTCATGCCGAGCGTGATCGACGACGTCGACGGCAGCTACGTGCTCGCCGGCCAGCCGGTCGCGACCGAGAGCGGCTGGCACCAGATGTCGGACCTGTCGCTGTGGGACACCTATCGCACGGTCGCCTCGCTGTACAGCTGGCTCGCGCCCGCGAGCGCGCACGACACCGCGCGCTCGCTGATCGGCTTCGCCGGCGGGCTCGGCAGCTATCCGCGCTGGCCGATCGCGATCGGCGAGAGCGGCACGATGCTGGGCGCGAGCGCCGAGATCGTGATCGCCGACGCGACGCTGCGCGGCGTGGCCGATGCCGGCGGCGACGTCGCGTGGCCGGTGCTGCGCGCCGAGGCGATGGATGCCACGGCGCCGCCCGGCGGGCGCGGCGGCCGCGACCAGGTCGAGCCGTACATGCAGTACGGCTACGTGCCCAGCTCGATCGATCGCTCGGTGTCGGTCACCACCGAGTACGCGCACGACGACTTCGCGCTCGCGCAGCTCGCCGGCGCGCTCGGCGACTCGGCCGATCACGACGCGCTGCTCCAGCGCAGCCACGGCTGGGCGATGCTCTACGATCCGTCGGTCGGCTTCCTGCGCGCGCGCGCGAGCGACGGCACGTTCTCCCACGCCGCGTTCGATCCGACCGCGTTCTCCGGCGACTACGCCGAGGCCGATGCGTGGCAGTCGCTGTGGATGACCGGCAACCACGATCCCGACACGCTGTCGGCCACGCTCGGCGGCGACGACGCGACCACGGCGCTGCTCGAGATGATGTTCGAGCAGAGCAAGACCGACTGGGAGACGTCGGATCCGTCGGCGGCGAACGTGCCGCGGCCGTACTACTGGGCCGGCAACGAGCCCGACCTCGACGCGGTGTTCGTGCTCGGCCAGCTCGGCGACGCCCACCACGAGCAGCAGTGGCTGCGCTGGCTGGTCGACACCATGTACTCGGACCAGCCCGAGGGCGTGCCGGGCAACGACGACGGCGGCACGATGGGCGCGTGGTACGTGCTCGCGACGCTCGGCCTCTACCCGGTCGCGGGCAGCGATCAGTGGATCGTCGGCGCGCCGCGCTTCCCGAAGGCGACGATCGCGGTCGGCGGCCACACGCTCGAGATCGTCGCCGACGGGCTCTCCGACGCGGCGATGTACGTCAAGTCGGTCGACCTCGACGGCGTGCCGCTCGACGGGCCGTACCTGTCGCAGGCTCAGCTGGCCGGCGCGTCGACCCTGCACTTCGTGATGACCGGCAAGTGAAGCTCGCGCAGGAACGCGAGCACCTCGGCCTCGAGCTGGTCGACCCCGGGGTGCTCGGTCGGCATGTGCGACGCGCCGTCGAGCACGACCATGCGCTTGGGCGCGGCGAGCCGGTCGAAGAACCGCCGCGACAGCGCGATGTCGGTCATGCGATCGACCCCGGGGTGCGCGAGCAGCACCGGGCAGCTGCGGAAGTCCTCGGGCTCGACCGCCGGCGCGGTGGTGAGCAGGGTGCGCAGGAACCGCGCGGGCACCCAGTTGCCGCCGCCCAGCCGGTCCGACGCGACCAGCTCGGCGAGCTCGCGCTTGTTCGAGATGTGCTGCATGCGCGACATCAGCGCCATCGGCAGCGGCAGCCCGTCGGTGAGCGGCGCGAGGTGCTCGAGCAGCCACAGCCCGGCGGTGCCGAGCAGCGGGTGGCGCGCGAAGCCGCGGCGCACCGCGCGCTCGCGCGGATCGGCCAGCGTGGTCGCGCACAGGCCGATCACCCGCGGCGAGCGCGCCGCGGCCTGGTACGCGAGCAGCCCGCCGAGCGAGACGCCGAACAGCACGATCGGCAGGCCGTCGCGCGCGAGCTCGGCGTCGATCAGATCGCACACGCAGTCGACCCACAGCGGGTAGGTCATGCGCCGGCGCGCGACCCGGGTGAGGCCGTAGCCGGGCAGGTCGGGCGCGACGGTCGAGTAGCCGTAGCGCTGCGCGAGCACGGCGGCCGGCGCCATCACGCGGCCGTACGCGCCCGCGCCGTGCAGCACGATCACCTTGAGCGGCGCGCCGGGCAGGTCGAGCCGATCGAGGTGGACGTCGAGGTCGCGCCAGCGCCAGTAGGCCTCGCGCGGCGTGCTCGCCGGCGTGCAGCGCATCGCCTCGGGGAAGTGCGGCTGGTAGCGCCGCCACAGCGGGTGGCTGTCGTAGGTCGGAAGCGTCATGGCGGCGTTGTCGCGCCGCGCGCGGCCGCGCGCAGTGGCGCGCCGCGACGAACGACTGACCCTACGCGCCGGCCGTGGCGCGCCGCCGCGCCTCGATCGGCGTCAGGCCGGTCCAGCGCTTGAACGCGCGGAAGAACGCGCTCGGCTCGGAGAACCCGAGCAGGAACGAGATCTCGGCGATCGACAGCCGGTCGTCGAGGTAGCGGCGCGCGAGCTCGCGGCGCGTGGCGTCGCGCACCGCCTGGAACGACGTCCCCTCGTCCTTGAGCCGGCGCTGCAGGCTGCGCGCGGTGAGCCCTAGCCGCCGCGCCACCGGCTCGATGCCGTCGTCGTCGCGCAGCGACTCGCGCAGCGCGCGCGCGACCTGGCTCGCCACGCCCGGATCGGCGGGCGCGCGCCGGTGCAGCTCGTCGGCGGCGCGGGTGAGGATCGCGAGCAGGCCCGGATCCGACGACACCAGCGCGGCGTCGAGCGCGGCGCGCGGGAACACCAGCTGGGTCGCCGCCGCACCGAACGTGACCGGCGCGTCGAACCACGCGCGATACGCGGCGGTTCCGCCGGGCGCGCGGTGGGCGAGCTCGACGCCGATCAGGCGCAGCGGCGCGGCCGACAGCTCGCGCGCGACCTTGGCGACCAGCGCGAAGCACAGCTCGTGCGACGCCGGCGCGGGCGCCTCGCTCTCGCGCTCGACCCGCAGGTAGGCGCGGTCGCCGTCGACCGCGAGCGCGACCTCGACCGCGTCGTCGAGCAGGTTGAGATAGCGCACCCAGCGGCGCAGCGCGTCGCCGAGCGTCGGCGCGGCGCGGCACACGTACTCGACGATGCCGAACGAGCCGGTCGGGATCGCGCGCGCGACCGCGAGCGCGAGCTCGGGATCGCCGGTCAGCCGCACCGCCTCGCTCCACGCGACGCAGAACTGCGCCGGCGTGACCCGCGCGTCGTCGTCGGCGAGCATCGGGCCGGTCAGGTCCGCCGCGCCGAGAAACGCGGGCAGGCGCGCCGAGCCCACCGCGAGCACGAGCGGGCGAACCAGCAGCACGCTGACCGAGCCGGCCATGGCCCATTATCGCGCGAGCAGCCACACGATCAGCCAGCTCGCGCCGCCGATCAGCGCGAACATCGCCGAGGACAGCGCGGCGCGATCGATGCCCTGGCGCTTGACCAGCGGCACGAGGATCGACACCAGGTCGCCGGCGTCCATCGCCGCGTTGAACAGCGCGACGAACGGCAGCGCCTCGGGGTGGCGCATCGCCCAGAACACCAGGACGCCGAGCCCGGCGTCGCGCACGCCGAACATCCGCGCCATGAGGCGCGCGGTGGGCGTGTCGTGCGCGGCCGGGAACCCGAGCATGCGAGAGGTCGGACCGGCGGCGAGAAACGGCGCGAGCCCGATCGCGATCCGGGCGAGCGCCATGGCGGTGAGCACGAGGTGTGACATGCCGCCTCGATTCCCACGCGCGGCGCGCGCCGCCAGTGACCGCGCGCGCCAATCGGCTGACCGGGTCAGATCGCCGCGAGAAACGCCTCGGCCTCGGCGAGCAGGCGCGGCAGCGACGCGACCAGCTCGTGGCCGTCGTCGAGCTCGATCAACCGCACGTTCGGCCGGCCGGCCGCGAACTGGCGCGACTGCGCGGCCGGCACGACGTCGTCGCCGCGGCCGTGCAGGATCAGGGTCGGCGCGCGCACGTCGGGCCAGCCGACGTCGATCGCCGCGACCTCCTCGACGAAGCCGAAGTCGACGCGCGCGGGCTGACCGGTCGTGTAGTCGGTGACCTCGCGCCAGCCGCTCGCCCGCCACGCGTCCCACGCCGGGCCGAGCTGCGCCCGCCAGCGCGCGGCCAGCTGGAACGCGGGCGCGAGCAGGATCAGCGCGCGCACCCGCGGCTCGCGCTCGGCGGCGCGCGCCGCCGCGAGGCCGCCCAGGCTCGAGCCGATCAGCACGACGTCGCCGGTGATCGCGGCGCGCACGGTGGCGAGCATCGCGGACAGCCGGAGGTGCGGAAAGCTCGGCACTCGCAGGTCGAGCCGGCGCACCGCGATGCCGCGCGCCGCGAAGTGGCGCTCGAACGCGACGCCCTTGGTCGAGCCGGGGCCCGATGCGAAGCCGTGCAGGTAGAGGATTGGAGGCGACAGCGCCGCGCAGTATAAGCGTCGCGTGACCGATGCGGATGCGAAGTTCGCCGTCGTGGCGTTCTCGGCGATCTTCTTCGTCATCGATCCGCTCGCGAACGTGCCGATCTTCCTCACCATCACGAGCGCGTTCACGCCGGATCAGCGCAAGCGGGTCGCCGCGCGCGCCGCGCTGGCCGCGTGGCTGCTGCTGTCGATCTTCGCGGTCGCGGGCGGCCTGATCTTCCAGGCGTTCGGCATCTCGCTCGGCGCGTTCAAGTGCGCGGGCGGCCTCATGCTGCTGCTCATGGCGATCGACATGATGCGCGCGCAGCCGTCGCGCACGCGCACCTCCGCCGAGGAGCAGGACGAGAGCCGCGCGCGCGACGACATCGCGATCTTCCCGCTCGCGATCCCGATGCTCGCCGGTCCGGGCGCGATCGCGACCGTGATGGTGCTGATGAGCCGCGCCGCGTGGGATCCGGTGCGCACGCCGGCCGTGTTCGTCGCGGTGACCGCGAGCTGCTTCGTCGCCTGGCTGCTCATGCGCAGCGCGGCCGGCGCCGAGCGCTGGCTGCCCAAGACGCTGCTGCGCGCGTTCGAGCGCGTGATGGGCCTGCTGCTCGCGGCGGTCGCGGTCGAGTTCATCGCCGGCGGCGTGCGCGATATCTTGAAGGGCTAGCCGCACGGCGGGATATGCTGCGGCCATGCGCCTGGCGCTCGCCGCCCTGCTCGCCGCGTGCGCGGCGCCGCCTCCCCCGCGGGCGCCGATCGCGCCGCCGTCGCAGTGCGATCAGGTCGCCGATCACCTGGTCTCGCTGATGGACAAGGCCTCGCCGCAGACCTCCGAGCAGCTCGATCCGTTCCGCCGCGTCGTCGCGAAGCGCTGCACCGACGACCTGTGGACCGCCGCGGCGAGGCAGTGCCTGCTCGCGATCACGTCGTTCGATCAGGGCGACCAGTGCAAGACCGATCTGACCCAGAGCCAGCAGGACGCGTTCGTGCGCGACACCCAGGCCGCGTTCGGCGACCTGCGCGGCAGCGAGACCGCGCCGGGTGCCGCCGCGCCGGCGCCACCCCCCGCCAGCAAGACGTCGGGCGACCCGTGCGAGGGTGGCCAGTAGTCCTCGCCGCGTGCGCGACCGCCGCGCCGCCCCCGGCCGCGCCGCACCCGGGCCGGCCGTGGCTCGCGATCCTCGGGCTCGACCCGGTGCCCGGCGACGGCGGCGCCGCCGTGGAGCTGACCGTGGCGTTGCGCGCGGCGGCCGACGCCCCGGCGTCGCGGTTCGAGCTGACCGGCCGGCGCGACCAGCTGGCCGACCTGCTCGCGCTCGCGAGCTGTCCGCCCGGCGACCCGCCGGCGTGCCTGGCCGAGATCGGCGCCTACCTGAACGTCGACTACATGATCTACGGCCACCTGGTGCGGCGCGGCGAGGGCTGGGCGCTGGCGCTCGACCTGATGGACGTCGCGCGCCGGTTCAACCGCCGCGCCGTGGTCCAGCCGGTCACCACCGACCGCGCCGCGACCGCCCGCGCCGCCTACGCCAAGCTCGGCGCGGCGACCGGGACGTGGTAACCCTCGCCGCCATGCGCGCGCTGTTCTCGTATCGCCCCTACTGGGCGGAGCGCTTCGGGATCGCGCGGTTCTTGCCGACCACGCGCGCCGAGATGGACGAGCTGGGCTGGGACTCGTGCGACGTGATCCTCGCGTCGGGCGACGCGTACATCGATCACCCGAGCTTCGGCATGGCGCTGATCGGCCGGCTGCTCGAGGCGCACGGCTTCCGGGTCGGGATCCTCGATCAGCCGGCGTGGCGCGACGCCGAGGCGTTTCGCGCGCTCGGCCGGCCCAACGTGATGTGGGGGATCACGGCCGGCAACATGGACTCGATGGTCAACCGCTACACCGCCGATCGCAAGGTGCGCTCCGACGACGCGTACTCGCCCGGTGGCCGCGCCGGCCTGCGCCCGGATCGCGCGGTCACGGTCTACGCGCAGCGCTGCCGCGAGGCGTATGGCGACGTCCCGGTCGTGATCGGCGGGATCGAGGCCAGCCTGCGCCGGATCGCGCACTACGACTACTGGTCCGACGCGGTGCGCCGGTCGGTGCTGGTCGACGCGCGCGCCGATCTGCTGGTCTACGGCAACGCCGAGCGCGCGATCGTCGAGGTCGCGCACCGGCTCGCCGCCGGCACGCCGATCGGCGAGATCCGCGACGTGCGCGGCACCGCGTTCCTCGGCCGGCGCGAAGGCTTCGCCGAGCTCGACTCGACCACCCTCGACGCGCCCGGCCGGATCGATCCGCCCAAGGATCCGTACGCGATGGAGGACGAGCGTCGCGCCGCGCCGTGCGCGACCGACGCTCCGCCGCCCGCGCCGCTGGTCCAGCTCCGCCGCAAGGTCGATCGCGCGAGCCAGGTCATCCGCATGCCCAGCTTCGAGCAGGTCGCGGCCGATCCGGTGCTGTACGCGCACGCCTCCCGCATCCTCCACCTCGAGTCCAACCCGGGCAACGCGCGCGCGCTGGTCCAGCAGCACGGCAAGAGCCACGTGTGGATCAACCCGCCGCCGCTGCCGCTGACCACGCAGGAGATGGACGCGCTGTACGAGCTGCCGTTCCAGCGCGTGCCGCACCCGCGCCACGCCGGCGTCAAGATCCCGGCGTACGAGATGATCAAGTTCTCGGTCACGATCCTGCGCGGCTGCTTCGGCGGCTGCAGCTTCTGCTCGATCACCGAGCACGAGGGCCGCGTGATCCAGAGCCGCAGCGAGGGCTCGATCCTGCGCGAGATCGAGCGCATCCGCGACGTCACGCCGGGCTTCACCGGCGTGATCTCGGATCTCGGCGGGCCGACCGCGAACATGTACCGCATGGCGTGCAAGACCCGCGAGATCGAGGCCGCGTGCCGCAAGCCGTCGTGCGTCTACCCCGACATCTGCGACAACCTCGGGACCGATCACGCGCCGCTGGTCGCGCTGTACCGCAAGGCGCGCGCGATCCGCGGGGTGCGCCGGGTGTTCGTCGCGTCCGGCGTGCGCTACGACCTCGCGGTGCGCTCGCCCGAGTGGATCCGCGAGCTCGCGCAGCACCACACCGGCGGCTACCTCAAGATCGCGCCGGAGCACACCGAGCAGGGCCCGCTCGAGCACATGATGAAGCCGGGGATCGGCGCCTACGATCGGTTCAAGGAGCTGTTCGATCGCTACTCCGCCGAGGCCGGCAAGGAGCAGTACCTGATCCCGTACTTCATCGCGGCGCATCCCGGCACGACCGACGAGGACATGCTGAGCCTCGCGCTGTGGCTCAAGCGCAACGGCTTCCGGCCCGATCAGGTGCAGGCGTTCCTGCCGTCTCCGATGGCGAGCGCGACCGCGATGTACCACACCGGCTACAATCCGCTGCGCTCGCTCAAGGCGAAGCAGCGCGTGCACGTCACCAAGGGGCTCGATCGCCGCCGCCTCCACAAGGCGTTCCTGCGCTACCACGATCCGGCGAACTGGCCGTTGCTGCGCGAGGCGCTCCACCGCATGGGGCGCGACGACCTGATCGGCGGCGGCAAGCACCAGCTCGTGCCGTCGTGGCAGCCGCGCGGCGCATCGCGCGGGAGTACGCGTGGCGTGCGCCGTGGCACGGCGCTCACGCAGCACACCGGCCTACCGCCGCAGCCGAAGCGGCGCGACAAGCGACGGTGAGTCAGATCCGCGACTACATCGTGGCCTGTTGTCGGTGCATCGTGGCGCGGTAACATCGACCCACGTGGAGCCGACTCCCACACGTGATTCCGGCCCCTCGGTCGCGATCGGCAGCGTCCTCGACGGTCGCTACCGGATCGACTCGGTGCTCGGAACCGGCGGAATGGGCTGCGTCTACCTCGGCGAGCACATCGGGATCGGCAAGACGGTCGCGATCAAGGTGCTGCACGCCCAGCTCGGGCGCAGCAAGGAGGCCACCCAGCGCTTCCAGCGCGAGGCGATGGCGTCGGGCCGGCTCGATCACCCGAACATCGTGTCGGTCTCCGATTTCGGCGTGCTCGCGGACGGCTCGCTCTACCTGGTGATGGAAGCGCTCGAGGGCGAGCCGCTCGGCACGCGGCTGGTGCGCGACAAGCGGATCCCGTGGCAGGAGGCGCTCGCGATCACGCGCGGCGTGCTCGCCGGGCTGCGCCACGCCCACGATCGCGGCGTCGTTCACCGCGACATCAAGCCCGACAACATCTTTCTCGCGCGCAAGGACGACGATCAGATCGTCAAGATCCTCGATTTCGGGATCGCGAAGCTCTACGCCGGCAACGCCGACGATCCCGCGACCACGCGCGCCGGCCTGACGGTCGGCACGCCGGCGTACCTGTCGCCCGAGCAAGCGGTCGGCGGCGCGATCACGCCGGCGTCGGACCTGTACTCGATGAGCGTCGTGCTCTACGAGATGGTCGCGGGCCGCGCGCCGTACGAGGACAGCGATCCGCTGCAGATGCTGACCGCGCACGTCAGCCGCGAGCCGCCGATGTTCGCCGAGATCGCGCCCGACCTCGCGATCCCACCCGGCATCGAGGACGTGGTGCGGCGCGGGCTCGCCAAGATCGCCGCCGAGCGGATCGGCTCGGCGATCGAGTACGCGCGCCTGCTCGAGCCGTTCGGCGGCAGCGGCGCGCGGCTGACCGGCGCGGCGTGGGCGTCGGCCTCGCTGATGATCCCGATGGGGCCGCACGCGCAGGCCCTGGTGTCGACGCCGGTGCCGGGCGAGCTGTCGGCGGTGTTCGGCGCCGCGACACCGGTGACGCCGCCATCGCTGCCGCCGCTCGAGGTCCAGAGCCTCGGCGTCGCACCGACCGCCGCGGCGATGGCGACCGTGAACCTCGGCCCGCCGAAACACCGCGCGCTGTCGATCGCCGATCTCGCGCCGCCGATCCCGCGCACCTGGCTCGCGATCGGCGCGCTGGTCGTGGTCGCCGCGGTCGTGCTCGCGCTGGTCGCGATGGCGCGATCGCATCCGACCACGCTCGCGCCGCCGCCGGCCTCGCACGCCGCGGCCGCGCCGCTCGCTCCGGCGCCCGACGATCACGTCGTGCGGGTCAAGGCCGCGCTCCACGATCTCGAGGACGGCAAGACCTGCGCCGATCGCAAGGCCGCGATCCCGGTGCTGGTCGAGCTCCACGATCCGAGCGTGGTCCCGGCGCTCAAGCGCGCGCGTTATCGCGGCACCGGCGGGGTCGCCGGGTTCGGCGAGAGCAACGCGAACGCGTGCCTGCGCGCCGAGGCCGACGCGGCGATCAAGGCGCTGGAGGGCGCGCCTTCCAGTCCTTCGCGCTGAACACGTCGAAGTCGAGCACGAGGCAGATCGGCTTGTCGGCCGCATCGACCGCCCAGTACGCGGCGTACTCGCCGTTGCCGCACGGCAGCGCGAGCGCGCGTCGCCCGTCGGTCAGCGGGATTTCGACCGGCTGGCCGGGTGCGGCGCTCGCGGGCACCGCGATCACGCCCGCGGGCTCGCCGGTGCCGGCGTCCATCACCGCGATCCAGCCGGTGGTCACCGGGCAGCGCGGCAGCTGTTCGGCCGACCTCGGCTTCTTCTGGCCGCGATAATGTGCGACGGCCCACCGCGCGATCGGCGGGCGGCCGACGTGGATGACGATCGCGGCGAGCCGCTCGCCGCCGGCGTCGTCGCGCGCGACCGAGAGCATCACGCGGAACATCCCGAAGCCGCTGCCGACCGGGCGGTCGAGCACGCGCCAGCTCTTCGGCGCGCCGGGATCGAACACCGCGATCTGGCCCGAGCCGACCGGCAGCTGGATGTGCTGGAGCAGCCGCGTGTCGATCTTGGTCGCGCCGAAGCGCTCGCCGTAGCGGGTCAGCCGGCCGATGTCGCGCGGCGCGATCAGCTCGTCGCGCGGCAGCGGCGCGGGCGGCGGCGCCGGCGGCGCGGGCAGCGACGGCCGGGTCGGCCTGGGCGGCTTGACCGGCTTGGCACGCGCGGCCTTGGGGGCGGCGCGCGGCGTGGACTTCGACGCACCCCGCGTCTTACCCTTCGTCTTCGCCACGCGGGCAACGTAACATTTCCCCATGCGCCGCGTGTGTGCCCAGTGCAAGGCTCAGAATCGCATCCCCGTCCGTCACCTCGCCGACACCGGCAAGTGCGGCAAGTGCGGCGCCGCGCTGCCGCCGCACGCGATGCCGATCGACGTCACGTCGGCGTCGCAGTTCGACGACATCGTCGGCGGCGCGCGCGTGCCGGTGCTGGTCGATTTCTGGGCGACGTGGTGCGGGCCGTGCCGCGCGGTCGCGCCCGAGGTCAAGAAGGTCGCGCACAACCTGGCCGGCAAGGCGATCGTGCTCAAGGTCGACACCGACGCGCTCGGCGATCTCGCGCAGCGCTATCAGGTGCAGAGCATCCCGAACTTCGCGGTGTTCAGCGCGGGTCGCTTGCTCCGCCAGCGCGCCGGCGCGGTCGATCACCGCCAGCTCGAGAAGTGGGCGATCGAGCCGCAGTAGATCGCCGCGACCGCTCGTGCGTTGGCACGCGGTCATGAGGCTCGCTTGGACTTCGACGCTGGTCGCGCTCGCGATCTTGGGACGAACCGCACATGCCGACGGCGACATCGAGAACGCGCCGATGCAGACCGACGAGGCCCGCGCGGCCGGCGACGCGCGCGGCGTCGCGCGCGACTACCTCGTGCTGCCGAGCGGCGGCGAGCTGACCGGCGCGATGAAGTTCGTGATGGCCGATCGCTCGCTCGGCGACGAGCCGCTGCGCTTCACCGACCTCGCGCTGTTCGAGCTGTCGGGCCGCTATGCGGTCATGCGCCGGCTCGAGCTCGGCGCCGCGGTCGACTTCCTGCCCAAGCAGCCGTCGTACACCGACGAGAAGGTGTGGCAGAGCGTGACCGGAAGCGCGCGCGTCGGGCTGTCGCGCTCGTTCGCGTTCGCGCTCGGGGGATCCGGCGGACATCTGATCGATCACGCCGGGCTGTGGACGCACGAGTCCGCGATGCTCGAGTGGAAGAAGCGGCTCGACGAGGACTGGCTCGCGTTCGACGTCCAGGGTGGCGTCGACCAGCTCGGGCTCGCCGCGCCGAACGCATCGAGCGCGACGCTCACCGAGCTCGGCGTGCAGACCTCGGCGCTGTTCCGCGAGCCGAGCGGCCACTGGGGAGCGTGGATCGGCATCGCGTACGCGGTGCCGGTGCGCCACGGCGGCGAGGATCCGACGACCGGCATGGCGATCGATCCGCAGCCGCGGCTCGACTTTCATATCGGCACGGTGCTCGCGCTCGTGCCCGCGTGGGATCTCTACGTCGACTTCGCGGTGATCGATCGCGGGGACCTCGCGATGCCCGCGACCACGCTGCCGATCCTCGACGGCGGCTTCGATCAGAAGCAGCTCACGTTCGGCGTCACCCGGCACTTCAAGCGCTCGCATCGCCGCGACGACGACGCGCTCGAGGTCGATCGGCTCTGACTGCGACAGGGTAAATGACTACCCTGGGTGAGTCACTACCGACCCGGGATCGTGGCCGGAAAGCGAGTATTTCTAGTAGTTTGACTAGCCTCGCAGGTTGGCTCGCAGGTTGTACTAGAGCCTCGGCATGCAGGGCTTTGCGAGCAACTCGAACCGCGCGCGCAACCAGCTGGTCGAGCAGCACGCCGGGATCGCGCGTCGCATCGCGCTGCGCATGGCCCGGCGCTGCCCGGCCTGGATCGCCCGGGAGGACCTGGTTTCGGCCGGCATGATCGGGCTGATCGAGGCGGCCAATCGCTACGACGAGTCGCGCCGCGAGCCGTTCCTGTCGTTCGCCGAGCATCGCATCCGCGGCGCGATCCTCGACGAGCTGCGCCGCGGCGACATCATGCCGCGCCGCGTGCGCCAGGTCGCCCGCAAGATCTCGGCGGCGATGCAGGAGCTCGAGAAGCAGGGCGAGACCCCGACCGACGAGCGCATCGCCGACGCGCTCGGCGTGACGCTCGATGCCTACCGCGACGGGCTCGCGCAGCTGGTCAACTGCGAGCTCGCGCCGCTCGACACCCAGGCGCCGCTGGTCGACGACGCCGCCGCGCCCGACGTCCAGGCCGGCCACCGCGAGACCATGAGCCGCGTGCGCGACGCGCTCGCGATGATGGAGCCGCGCGACGTCACGATCCTCGGCCTGCACTACGTCGAGGATCTCAGCTATCAGGAGATCGCCGAGACCCTGCGGGTGACGCCGTCGCGCGTGTGCCAGCTGCTGTGGCGCGCGGTCGAGCGGCTGCGCGCCCAGCTCGCCGCCGGCGAGCCGCGGAGAGCCGCGTGACCCGCGTGCTGCTGATCGACGACGACGCGACGATCCGTCGCGCGCTGTCGAGCGCGCTCGCGCGCGCCGGCTACGAGGTCGCGACCGCCGAGGACGGCGAGCCCGGGCTGCGGCTCGCCGCGATCGCGCCGCCCGACCTCGTCGTGGTCGACTACAACATGCCGACCAGCGGGCTGATCGTGGTGCGCGAGCTCAAGCGCCGTCACGGCGCGAACGTCTACGTCGCGGTGCTCACCGGCTCGGAGGAGCCGTGGATCCGCGACGCCTGCCTCGAGGCCGGCGCCGACGACGTGCTCGGCAAGCCGATCGCGCTCGCCGAGCTGCGCCGCCGGCTCGGTGCGGCGGCCACCGCGCTCGCGCTGGCCCGGCCGGTGCCCGTCGCATCTTGAACGCTTCGCCGTCGCGTGCGAGCCTCGGCGAACACTCGATGTCGGACGAGTCCACTCCGATCAAGGTGATGGTCGTGGAGGACGACGAAGAGGTTGCGCGGGCGATCGCGCGCAAGCTCGGCGCCGACGGCCACGAGGTCGAGCTGTCGAGCGAGCCGCACAGCGTGATCGCGCGGCTCGATGCCGGGCTCGCCGACTGGGAGGTCGTGATCCTCGACGTCGGCCTGCCCGGGATGAGCGGGATCGACGTGCTCCACCGGTTTCGCGAGGCCGGCTCCGCGTCGTCGGTGATCATGCTGACCGGCGATCAGACCGCGAACACCGCCGCGATCTGCATGCGCGCCGGCGCGTTCTACTACCTGACCAAGCCGTTCCAGCCGTTCCAGCTGTCCGCGATGGTGCAGTCGGCCGGCCGGCACTCGACGCTGCGCCGCCAGCTCGCGAGCGCCAAGCGGTCCGAGGCGCCCTCGTCGATGCTGGTCGGCACGTCGGCCGCGATGCGCAAGCTGCGTGCGGCGCTCGAGCGGCTCGCCGAGCAGGACGTGTCGATCCTGATCCTCGGGGAGAGCGGCACCGGCAAGGAGCTGGTCGCGCGCGCGCTGCACGAGCACGGCGTGCGGCGGCGCAAGCGGTTCGTCGCGCTCAACTGCGGTGCGATCCCCGAGTCGCTGATCGACAGCGAGCTGTTCGGCCACGCCAAGGGCGCGTTCACCGGCGCGACCACCGATCGCGCGGGCGTGTTCGTCGAGGCCGACGGCGGCACGCTGTTCCTCGACGAGATCGGCGACATGCCGCTCGGCGTGCAGGCGCGCCTGCTGCGCGTGCTGCAGGAGGGCGAAGTCCGGCCGGTCGGCGGCAACGGCACGCGCGAGGTCGACGTCCGCGTGGTCGCGGCGACCAACGTCGAGCTCGCGAGCGCGGTCGAGCAGGGCCGGTTCCGGCAGGACCTGTACTACCGGCTCAACGTCGTGGTGCTGCGCGTCCCGCCGCTGCGCGAGCGCACCGGCGACCTGCCGCTGCTCGCCGGGCACTTCTTGAAGAAGCACGGCGGCGAACGGCCACCCTCGCTCGCGCCCGAGGCGCTCGACGCGATGACCGCGTATGCCTGGCCGGGCAACGTGCGCGAGCTCGAGAACGCGGTGCTCCACGCGATCGCGCTGCACCACGGCGACGCGATCGCGCCCGAGTCGCTGCCGCCGCAGATCGTCGGGCGCGCGCGCGGCTCGGCCGAGCTCGCCGGCGATCCCGAGGGCGAGCTCACGCCGCTGACCGAGGCCAAGCGCCGCGCGACCGCGACGTTCGAGAAGCGCTATCTCACGCGCGTGATGGAGAAGTCGAAGGGCTCGGTCTCGGAGGCGGCGCGGCTCGCCGGGCTCGATCGCACGAACTTCCGCCGCCTCTTGCAGCGCCACGGGATCGAGCCGTCGTCGTTCAAATGAGCCAGCGGCTCGCCGTGCACCTGCTGCTGCTCGCCGGCCAGGTGTGCTTCGCGTCGCTCGCGGTGATGGGCCGGCTCGCGATCCTCGGCCACCTGCCGCCCGCCGGCATCGTGCTCGTGCGGATGGTCGGCGGCGCGATCGCGTTCGCGCTGATCGCGTGGCGCACCGGCACGCTGCGCTTCGCGCGCCGCGATCTGCCGGCGCTGGTCGGCTGCGCGGTGCTCGGCGTCGCCGCGAACCAGGAGCTGTTCGTGCAGGGGCTCGCGCGCACCAGCGCGACCAACGCGAGCCTGCTCGGCTCGACCATCCCGGTGTTCACCGCGGTGGTCGCGATCGCGCTCCGCCGCGAGCCGGTGCGCGCGCGGCGCTTGCTCGGGATCGCGATCGCGTTCGGCGGCGCGGCGGCGCTGGTCGGCGTGGACCGGTTGAGCCTGGCGAGCGGCGATCTCGCGGGCAGCGCGCTGATCCTCGCCAACTCGCTGTGCTACGGCAGCTACCTCGTGGTCGTGCGGCCGCTCGCCGATCGCTACGATCCGATCGCGCTGCTCGCGGTGATGTTCGCGCTGTCGATCCCGATGGTCGCGCCGCTCGGCGTCGCGGCGTGGGCCGGCGCGCCGCCGCTTCACGCCGGCGACGTCGCGATCCTCGGGTTCCTCGTCGCGGTGCCGACGGTCGGCGCGTACGGCCTCGTCCAGCTCGCGCTGCGCCGCGCCGAGGCCACGCTGGTCGCGGCCTACATCTATCTCCAGCCGGTGATCGCGACGCTCGGCGCGACGCTCGTGCTCGACGAGCGGCCGACCGCGCGCACCGCGGTGTGCGGCGCGGTCGTGCTAGGCGGCGTGGCGCTTGCGGCGCGCGCGCGGACGTAGCAGCAGGAGGCCGAGGCCGGCGAGCGGGCCCGAGCCGAGCCCGGCGTCGCAGCCGCCGCTCGAGCCGGCGATCGCGTGGGCGTAGATGTGGCTGGTGATCACGATCGGGTGGTTGATCGGATCGACCAGCTCGACGCGGTAGCGGTGATCGCCCTCGCCCGGCTTCTCGCGATACGTCCACCGCCAGTCGTCGCTGGTGATCGGGACCATCTTCACCTGCGTGCCATCGCGCCACACCTGCGCGAAGTTGCCGCTGCCCGCCGTGACGTGGACGTCGAGCTGGACCTCGGAGATGCCGTCGACGTCGTCGCCGATGTCGGCCCACTCGCCGGTCTTGGTCTTCATCTGCACGGTGATCGGCGGATCGCTCGGCCCGCGCAGGTTCGCGATCGTGTGCTGGTGCTTCACGCCGTCCTTGAGGTCGGCCTCGGACAGCGAATTCGCGAGCACGAGCGTGCACGGCTGGCCGATCGGCGAGCCGGTCGTGCCCTCGTTCATGCCCGCGCTGTGATCGTCGCTGCCGGTGACCGCCGAGATCCGGTGCCCGGCGTCCTCCTCTTGGTCCCACAGCGCGACGATCTGCGGCGTGAACGCCTGCACGCCGATGTCGTAGCCCGCGGTGATCACCTCCATGCCGGAGATGTTGTCCCACGGCGTGTCGTCGCCGTGCATCCACGCGCAGCCGATGCACGCGGTGCCGAGGTTCTCGGCGGGATGGTTGACGATGAACACGCCGCCCTGCGCGACGACGTCGTCGATCACGTCGGTCATCGTGCGGCCGTCGTGGCCGAGCCGGTGGTCGACGTAGTTCGAGATCCCGACGCCGTTGCCGTGGCCCGAGTACGTCGTGATCTCCGAGCTGCGCAGCACGAGCACCGGCCAGTTGGCCTGCTGCGCCGCGACCAGCGCGTGCTGCGAGATCGTGTTGTGGTCGCTGAGGTTGATGAAGTCGAGGCCCTGGCTGTGCGCGAGATCGATGTCGTCTTGCAGCGTGGCGCGCGAATCGCCGCTCTGGCTGTCGTGGACGTGGAAGTCGCCCTTGTACCAGCCGCGCGCCGGATTCATCACGACCGGCGTGAACTCGGCCTTGGGCAAGACCGGCAGGGTCGCGGTGTCGTTGAACGTGATGTCGATCGTCCAGCTCGTGCCGGCGTCGATCAGCTGGGCCTTGCCGATCGTGATGTACCAGCCATCGCTCGCGGTGATCGCGCCGGGCAGGTAGCCGCGCGACGACTGGTCGACGCCGATCACGATGTCGTCGGTGAGCCCGCCGCTCCACCCCCGGAAGCCTTCGGGCGCCCACACGCCGAAGTCGAGGATGTTCGCGCCGGTGCTGTACGACTTGGTGATCTGGAACTCGACCGTTCCGGCGGGCACCGTGAACGGCACGTCGATGTAGTCGCCGTTGCCCGGCAGTGCGGTGCCTTCGAAGTGCAAGGTCGACAGCACGGCCGCGGTGAACACCAGGCTCATGGCCTCCACTTGTGACCGGAATTCGCGGAGCGCTCAACTGGGAGCTTTGTGACCAGTGCGCACGGTCGTGTGCGGCGAGATGCCTAGGCGGAAAGCCCGGTCCACTCCGCAGACTTGGCCCACAGCTCGCGCGCGAGCGCCGGGTCGTCGGCGAGCTGGTTGGGCGCCTTCTCGCGGCCGTCGCGGTCGTAGTAGCGGCCGGTCTGCTCGGCGAGCTCCGGCGCGGTCGCGCAGCGCAGGCTGGTCTGGGCGCCCTGCTCGGGGGTGACCATGAACTTCTTCATCACCCAGCGCACCGGGCGCGGCACGCGGCGCCACACGTCGGTCGCGACCACGCCGGGATGGAGCGCGTAGGTCGTGACCTTGCTGCCCTCGAGCCGGCGCGCGAGCTCCTTGGTGAACAGCACGTTCGATAGCTTCGACACCGAGTACTCGTGCATCGCGGTGCGGGTGCGGGTCGGCCTGCGCAGCGCGTCCCAGTCGATCGCCTTGGCCGAGTAGTGCGACGCGCTCGCGACGTTGACGATGCGCGCCGGGCCGCTCGCCTTGATGCGATCGAGCAGCAGCCGGGTGAACAGGTAGGGGCCGAGGTGGTTCGTCCCGAACTGGATCTCGAAGCCGTCCTTGGTCGTGCCGCGCTGGCCGGCGAGCCCCGCGTTGTTGATGAGGCCGTGGATCGGGATGTCGCGCGCGAGCAGCTGCTCGGCGCAGCGCCGCACCGACGCGAGATCGCCGAGGTCGAGGGTCACGAGCTCGACCTGATCGTTGCCGGTGGTGCGCTTGATCTCGTCGATCACCGGCTGCGCCTTGTCCGGCGAGCGGCACGCGCAGATCACGCGGGCGCCGCGCCGGGCGAGCTCGAGCGCGGTGATCTTGCCGATCCCGGTGTTCGCGCCGGTCACGATGAACGTCTTGTTCGCGAGGTCCTGGGTCATGGGCGCAAGGTGGTTCGTGAAACGGGCGCGTCAAGCAGGCATGACAAGCGTGTGGTGCGTTGCATTCATTGCCGGCGCTGCGTGACCTCAGCAACCGGCGATGCGCGGTCAGCGCTTTGCTCGTTGACCGCGCCGCGGCCTCGGGCTACACGGCGCGGCCACATGGGTCAGCGTGTGATCAGCGTCGTGGTGGTGTTCCTGGTGACCGTGTTCGGGGCCCGCCGGGTGATGGCGGATGGGGAAGGTGAAGCGCCTCCGGCCGCGGTCGAGCCCGAGAGTGCGCCGCCGGCCGCCGAGCACGAGGCGCCGGCGCCGGCCGAGCATCCCGACGAGGCCGCGCCGGCCGAGCACGAGGACCGCGCGGGTCGGGCCGCGGCGCAGGACGAGGCGGCGGGCGAGGCCGAGCACGACGCCGACCAGGCCGACGCGGACGACGACGACGGCGAGCCGCCGACCAGCGAGTTCGATCCCGAGGGCACCGGCAAGCCCGATGTCGCGCTCGAGAACGAGTTCGATCAGGAGTTCGTCGGCGTCCCGAAGACCATCGAGACCGACGAGGTCGACAAGGAGCTCGAGGCGCGCCCCCCGAGCGACGACCTCAAGCCGTCGATCACGGACGAGCAGCTGCGCAGCGCGGTCCAGACCGTGCGCAAGGTCGTGCTCGGCAAGATGGAGAAGAAGATCGCGAACGGCACGGCCAAGAAGATGCGCTGGTTCTCGACCGGCATCTTCCTGTTCTCGCTGCTCGGCGTGGTGCTGCTGGTGATCCCGCTCGCGGTCGGCAAGAAGTACCCGGGCAAGGCCGGCATCCTGTTCAAGTACTCGGCGCTCGCCGCGGTCACGTTCTTCGTCACGGTCAACCTGTTCGGCGGCGTGCTGATGGCGCTGCGCACGGTGCAGGGCGCGCTCGGGCCATCGACCAACCCGAGCCTCGCGATCGCCAAGGGCACGTTCGACTCGCTCGATCGCAACGCGGACGAGTTCGTCACGATGGGCAAGGAGGTGTTCATGCCCACGCTCGAGCAGCTCGCCGCCCACCCGGACGAGCAGCCGGCGGAGGTCCTGCTCGAGAACGGTCAGAAGGTCATCAAGGACGCGAGGGTGTTCGTGACCTGCGCGCACATGTTCAAGAAGATCGACTTCATCTTCAAGATCCTGCCGATCGTGCTGTTCGCGATCACGATGTTGCTGTTCTTCCTCGCGGTGAAGCCGACGCTCACCGAGATCGTGAAGCTGCCGATGCGCGCTGCCTCGGGCGAGGCAGGGGTGGGCCGGGACGTGACGCGCAAGGCGATGCGCCGCGTGTGGGGCGAGCTGCTCGCGACGTTGTGCACGGTCGGCGTGCTGGTCGTGATGACGGTGCTGTCGGCGTTCGTGCTCGGCCAGATCGTCGGGCCGGCGCTCGACGCGCTGCTCGATTACTTCAGCCGCGCCGTGACCTACCTGATGTTTGTCGAGGGAGCGTCGAGCGGCCTGGTGTTCCTCGCGCTGTTCGGCGTGATCTTCTTCCTCGCGCTGAACCTCGCCGCGCTGATCCTGTCGACCGCGTTCTTCCTCGGCAAGTGCCAGAAGATCTTCCAGGCGCGGTTCAACGACGGCACGCCGATCGCCGCGCACAAGCGGTTCTTCAAGTGGGGGATCGCGTCGGTGCTGCTGGTCCAGGTGCTGCCGTGGATCTACGCGCTGATCGCCGATGTCGTGCTCCACAAGATCGATGCGAGCTCGTTCGACGGCGTGACCTCGGCCGACCAGGTGCCGTGGACCAAGGTGATGCTGGCCGGCCCGATCTTCCTGATCGTCGGCTTCGTGTTCTTCTTCTGGGCCGCGCGCGGCATCAAGGGCATCAAGTTCCTCGCGACCTACAAGGTGAAGCCCAAGGCGCCGCGGGCGCGGCCGAGCGCGCCGGCTCGCGAGGACGTGCAGGCGATCTAGTACGGCGCCTGGCCTTCGTAGTTTCCGCCGGGGCCGTAGTCGCACACGATGTTGCTCGGGAACTGCAGCGCCGGGCAGTTCTGCAGCGCGCAGCCGACGTGCGTCGTGTCGCGCCACACGACCTGGGTGTAGTGGCCGCACACCTGGCCGGTCGCGCACGTGTCCGGATAGGTGAAGTACTGCTTCTCGGCGGCCCACGCGTCGACCGCGCCCTGCGCCGTCGCGGTGCCGCTCGACGCGTAGATGTTCTCGCCGATGTACGCGTAGCCCGCGACGTTGGTGCGATTCGGATCGTGATCGAGCAGCTGGCCGCCGGTCGACTGACACATCGCGGCCCACGCCGCGGCGTAGCTCGCGAGGTTCGGATCCCAGGCGAGCGGCGGCAGCGGGCCGGCCGCGATGCCGGTGGTATCGACCATCGCGCGCACGACGTTGTGATCCATCGTGATGCCCGTGAGGTCGGTGGGCTCGCCCGTGCCGCCGGGGACATCGGCCATCGCCGCGTCCTTGTGCGTGCCGCTCCCGCCGCCGCCGCCGCCACCGCCGCCGGGCGGTCCATCGCTCGTGCTCGATCCGCTGCCGCTACAGGCGCACAGGAGGACGACGAAGATCCCCGTTCGCATGGAACCAGGATATCGCGATTGACACGCGCGCGGGGCAAAGAGTAAGGCTCAAGCTTCGGCGAGAGCCGCGATCGAACACGAACAGCTCCGACGGATGCAGGGAAGCCGGTACAAGCCGGCACAGCCCCCGCTACTGTGACCGGGGACGACGCGACACGGCACATGCCAGCCACCGGGTAACTGGGAAGGCGCTCGCGAAGGACGAACCGGAAGTCAGGACACCTCGCCGTCGCGGTTACGTGGGGTGACATGACTGTTGTCAGCGCAGGTCTGGGTCTCGGCGTCGGAGTGCTCGCGATCGCGAGCGCGCACGCCGAGCCTGCGCCCGCGACGGTCGACCCCGAGACGATCGTGATCGTCGATCGCCCCGACGATCGGCCGGCCGCGCGCGATCGCGACCGCGCGCTCGGCGACGCGCCGTTCGTCACCGTGATCCATCCCGACGAGCACCCCGCGACGGCGTCGGTGGCCGACGCGGTGGGCACCACGGTCGGTGCGCTCACCCGCTCGCTCGGCGGGCTCGGCGCGTTCGAGTCGGTGAGCGTGCGCGGCGCGGCGCCTGGCCACACCCTGGTGCTGGTCGACGGCGTGCCGCTCGCGCGGATCGCGCAGGTCACGACCGACCTCGGCCGGTTCGCGCTCGCGTCGTTCGGCGAGGTCGAGCTGTATCGCGGCGCGGTGCCGGTCGAGCTCGGCGGCGCGGGCGTCGGCGGCGCGCTCAACCTGGTCACCCGGCTCGGTCGCGGCGAGCACGGCGAGCGACTCGACGGCTCGATCGGCTACGGCTCGTACGGCGCGCGCCACGCGCGGCTGCACTACGGCGACGCGCACGCCGGCGGCACGCTGCTGTCGTCGACCACGCTCGGCTACGCCGGCGCCAAGGGCGACTACTCGTACTTCGACGACAACGGCACGCCGCTCAACCTCACCGACGATCGCTTCCACACCCGGCGCAACAACGACTTCGATCAGGTCGACGCCGCGAGCCGGCTCGGCCGCGCCGATCGCAGCGCCGAGGGCGGGCTGCGCGTCGCGTGGAAGGATCAGGGCCTGCCGGGCAGCATCACCGAGCCGGCGTTCGCGGCGCGGCTCGAGACGGTCGACGTGATCGGCGACGCGCGCGGCGAGCACCAGCTCGGCCCGGCGAGCGAGCGCGAGCTCGGCTACCTGCTGGTCGAGGACCAGCAGCTGCGCGACCCGATGGGCGAGCTCGGCCTGGGCAGCCAGCGCCGCGCCTACCTCACGCTGTCGGGCGGCGCGTCGTCGACCTGGGCGGCGCGGCTCGGCGACCAGCGGCTGACCGCCGGCGTCGAGCTGCGCGGCGACAGCTTCCGCGATCACGATCTCTCCGGCGCGCAACCGATCGTCAGCGGCGACCGGCTGGGCGGCGCGGTGCTCGCCGCGCTCGACCTCGCGATGGATCCGGCGGTCGTGGTCACGCCGGCGATGCGGCTCGACCTCGAGCGCACCGCGCCGGCGGCGATGACGGTCGGGCCCGACGCGCTGGCGCCGATCGCCGCGCGCTGGGACGTCGTGCCGAGCCCGCGGCTGACCATGCGGCTCGCTGCGAGCGACGATGTCGCGCTCAAGGCGAGCGGCGGCTGGTACGTGCGGCTGCCCACGCTCACCGAGCTGTTCGGCGATCGCGGCTACCTGCTCGGCTCGCCGACCCTGCGTCCGGAACGCGGACCGTCGGCCGACCTCGGCGGGGTGTGGGCGCCGGCGCGGGCGCTCGGCGCGATCGATCGCGTGATGGTCGAGGCCGACGTGTTCGCGACCCACGCGACCGACACGATCGCGTTCATCACGACCGCGGGCTACGTCGCGCGCGCGGCCAACATCGGGGAGTCGGAGAGCGCTGGCGCGGAGCTGGTCGCGTCGGCGCGGCTGCTCCGACTGGTGTCGCTCACCGCGAGCTACACCCGGCTCGCGACCCAGCAGCTGTCCGACGATCCGTCGCTCGACGGCAAGCCGCTGCCGCGCGAGCCCGAGGACGTGCTGTACGCGCGCGCCGACGCGGTGCACGGCCGCGCCAGCGCGTGGACCGATGTCAGCGCGCAGTCCGACAGCTTCCTCGACAACGCGAGCCTCGGCCGCG
>DATJAE010000059.1:0-35345 GCA_035516595.1 Kofleriaceae bacterium
GCGATGGTGAGTCCCATACCTACACCTTAGACCGGCGCTCCCATGCGCAAACCCAATCGGCTAGAATGTTTTGCGTGTCCGTATCGGGGGAGGCCGCGGCGCGCCCGACGAGGCTGGGCCGGTACGAGCTGATCACGCGTATCGGGCAAGGGGGCATGGCGGAGGTCCAGCTCGCGCTGCAGCGCGGGCCGGCCGGGTTCGAGAAGCTGGTCGTCGTCAAGCTCGTGCACGACAGCCTGGCATCGCAGAAGGCGTTCGTCGACATGCTGCTCGACGAAGCGCGCGTCGCCGCGCTGGTCAAGCACCCGAACGTCGTCGACATCTACGATCTCGGCCAGGCCAACGGCCGCTACTTCATCGCGATGGAGTACCTCGAGGGCGAGCCGTTGCTCGCGGTCCTGCGCGCCGGCCGCGAGGGCAAGCGCCTCGACCCGCTGTCGACGAGCCGGCTGGTCGCCGACACCGCGGAGGGTCTCGACGCCGCGCACGAGCTGCGCAGCATGTCGGGCGAGCGCATCGAGCTCGTCCATCACGACATCTCGCTCGGCAACATCGTCGTGCTCTACAACGGCCAGGTGAAGCTCGTCGATTTCGGCGTCGCGAAGGCGTCGCAGTCGGCCGATGCCAAGAAGGTGCAGGGCAAGTTCAGCTACATGGCGCCCGAGAAGCTGAAGGGCGCGCCCGGCGACCGCCGCAGCGACATCTTCTCGCTCGGCTGCGTGATGTGGGAAGCTCTGACGCTCAAGCGGCTGTTCCGCGGCGCGACCGACAGCGAGACCATGAAGCAGGTGCTCGGGCTGTCGGTGCAGCCGCCGTCGAAGGTCAACGGCGACGTCCCGCCCGAGTACGACGCGATCGTGATGCGCGCGCTCGATCGCGATCCGACGAGGCGCCAGCTCACCGCGAAGGAGATGGCAGTCGAGATCGAGGAGCTGCTGCGCCAGCGCGGCTACGGCGCGAAGAACGATCGCGTCGCGCGCTACATGCAGGACACGTTCAAGGGCCACATCGACGCGCGCAAGAAGCTGGTACAGGAGGTCGTGCAGAAGGGGGTCGCGAGCGCGGAGGTGCTCGACGCCGCGTTCAGCGAGCCGGTGCTCGCGCAGATCGCGACGCCGGTCAACGGCGCCGACTTCTCGGTCAAGTACCGGCGGGTGACGCCGGTACCCGGCACGCTGCCGCCGATGCCCGGCACGCTGCCGCCGGTGCCGAACGCGTTCGCCGACGCCAGCAAGCCGACCGAGATCGATCGGCCCGCGTTCGACGGCGCGACCGAGATCGGGCCGCCGCCGATCCACGAGCCCGAGGACGACGCCGAGATCGAGCTCACCCACATCCCGGAGATGGGCTGGCGCGCCCTGCTCGGCGATCCGCGGCAGCGCCTGGTCGCCGCGAGCATCACCGGCGGCGCGCTCGTCTTGATCATGCTGGTCGCGATCGCGATGCGCGGCGGAGGCGCGAAGGCCGCGGCGGGCTCGGACACCGCACATTTCCTGCAAGACGACCCGCCGCACGGCGGCTCGGCGCCGGTCGCGATCGCCGGCGCGGACTCCGGCGGCGCGACGGTGGCGCCGAACGCGGTCGTGCCCGACCCGACGCCAGCGACGACGGCGGCGCCGCCCCCGCTGCCGGCGCCGCATCCACCGACCGAGCATCCGATCGAACATCCGCACCCGCATCCGGCCGCCCCGGCGCCGCCGCCGGTCGACGCCGAGGCGCTGTACCGCCAGGGCGTGCAGGCGTTCGTCAAGGGTCAGAGCCGCGACGCGCTCGCGGTGCTGCTCAAGGCCAGGGCCGCCAAGCCGGGCTACGCGCCGACCTGGCGCGTGCTCGGCCAGGTCTACGAGAAGCTCGGCGAGAAGGCCGCGGCCAAGACCGCGTTCACGCGCTACCTGCAGCTCGCGCCGAGCGCGAGCGACGCGCCGCAGATCCATCAGCGACTGGACCAGCTGTGACCTCGCGCCCGGCGCTCGCGATCGCGGTGCTGTGCATCGCCGCCGTGGCCTCCGCCGCGCCGCGCAAGGTCCTGGTCTTGCCGATCGACGGCACGGCCGATGCCGCCACGCGCGGCAGGCTCACCGCGGTCGTCGTCAAGCTCGCGCGCGCGGTGGACGTGGCGGTCACGACCGGCGGCACGACGTTCGCCGAGACCGCCGCGGCGGTCGGCTGCGACCCGAGCGCGGCCGGCTGCGCCGACACCGTGCTCGCCACGCTCGCGGTCGACGAGGTCGTGTGGGGCACCGCGATCACGAGCAACGGCCAGACCGTGGTCGTGGTCAAGCGCGCGACCAAGGGCGCGCCGGCGGTGTCGCAGAGCGTGACGATCGGCGCGCAGGATCCGCCCGACAAGGCCGAGCCCGGCCTCGCGCCGATGTTCGGCGGCGCCGCGCCGCCGCCGGCATCGCCCGAGCCGGGCCCCGGCAGCGGCGCCGCGAGCGGGCCGGTGGTCGCGCCGCCGCCGGCGTCGCCCGGACCCACGCCCATGCCCGCGCCCGCGGCTCCCGGGCCGGGCGGCGACGTCGCGCCGCGTGATCGCGACCGCAACCTCGGTCTCAGCCTCGCGATCGGCGGCGGTGTCGTGCTCGCGATCGGGCTCGGGCTGTGGGGCGAGGAGAGCAGCATCCAGGGCCAGATCGACCGCCAGCCGACCAACACGATCGCCGACATCAACCAGCTCAAGTCGCTCGAGAGCAACGCGGCGAACTACGCCGCGTGGGGCAACGTGCTCGTGGTCACCGGGCTCGTCGCCGGCGGCGCGGGCGGCTACTTCCTGTGGAAGGCTCATCGCGCGCACGTCACCGCGGTCGCGCCGGCGCCGGCCGATCGCGGCACCGGCATGACGGTGGTCGTCGGAGGCCGCTGGTGAGGGCGATCGCGATCGCCGCGCTCGCGCTCGCGGCGAGCTGCACGGTCGATCGCCGCTCGCAGCAGCTGGCATGCACGACCCAGGCGCAGTGCAACCCGCTCGGCCGGATCTGCGTGCAGGGCTACTGCGTGGCGAGCGGCAGCAGCACCGACGGCGGGTTCGACGGCTTGGGCGGTTGCCCGCCGGGCTGCCTGTTCTGCGACCCGGAGCAGATGACGTGCATGATCCAGGGCCTCACCGGTGGCGACGTGACCTGCCCGTCGGGCTGGAACTGCACGATCGCGTGCGAGTCGCCGGGCGCGTGCGGCGCGATCGCGTGCGACCAGGCCGCGTCGTGCAACATCACGTGCTCGTTCGGGACGTCGTGCGGCGACATCACGTGCGGCGCGGGCGACTGCACCGTGTCGTGCTCGAGCGGCGGCCTGGGCATGCCCGCGTGCGGCACGCTGACCTGTGGCAGCGGGATGTGCACCGAGACCTGCCAGGGCGACGGCGCGTGCGGCGACCTCGCGTGCGACAGCTCGTGCGCGTGCTCGGCGACGTGCAACCCGTCGACCGCCTGCGCGACCATGACCTGCCCCACCCGCGGCAACAAGTACTGCGCGCAGGGAGGCAGCACCGGCGCCGCGTGCGATCCCGGCGACGCACCGCAGTGCAGCACGTGTCCATGACCCGCGCGCTCGCCGCCATGGTCGTCGCGATCGCGGCGTGCTCGGCCGGGTGCTCGGTCGACAAGCGGTCCGACGCACTCGCGTGCGCCAACAACTCCGATTGCATGTCGCCGCGCACCTGCCAGATGGGCTACTGCGTGATCGGCAGCGACTGCCCGTCGCAGTGCACGAGCTGCAACCTCGAGGCGTCGCCGCCGAGCTGCACGCTGATCGGTGGGACCGGCGGCAGCACGTTCGAGTGCCCTTCCGGCATGGCGTGCACGGTCGACTGCACCGGGAACAGCGCGTGCGGATCGATCCACTGCCAGGATGCCGCGTCGTGCAGCGTGATCTGCACCGGCGATAGCGCGTGCGGCAACATCACGTGCGGCCAGAACGGCTCCGGCTCGTGCTCGGTGATGTGCATCGGCAACAGCGCGTGCGGCAACGTCACGTGCGACAACGCGTGCGGCTGCGACGTGCAGTGCGACGTCAGCAGCGCGTGCGGCAGCCTCAGCTGCCCGCAGACCCAGGACGGCAGCGACTGCACGACCACCGGCAACAGCGGCGACCCGTGCATCTCGAGCTTGCCGGGTTGCAGTTGCTAGAGCTTGGGGGTACGACTCATGGCCGGCCCATGAGCGAGAAATACCCCATGACCCCCGCGGGTTACGCGACGATGAAGGCACAGCTCGCGAAGCTCAAGAACGTCGATCGGCCGGCCAACAGCCGCGCGATCGAGATCGCTCGCGGCCACGGCGACCTGTCGGAGAACGCCGACTACAGCGCCGCCAAGGAAGAGCAAGGCCTGATCGAGGCAAAAATCCGCGAGCTCGAAGCAAAAACCGCGCTGGCCGAGGTGATCGATCCAACCAAATTGTCGGGTTCGAGAGTCAAGTTCGGGGCCACCGTGACCATCGAAGATACCGAGACCGGCGACACCCAGCGCTACGTGATCGTGGGCGAGCACGAGGCCGACATCAAGAAGGGCCGGATCTCGATCGGCGCGCCGGTCGCGCGCGCGCTGATCGGCAAGGAGATCGGCGACACCGTCACGGTGCAGAGCCCGAAGGGCAAGCGCGAGTTCGAGGTCACGCAGGTCGAATGGATCGAGGTCCCGCCGCTCGAGGAGGTCGCGTCGTGAAGCGTCTGTTGTTGTTCGCGGTGATCGTCGCCGGCTGCAAGCAAGGCAAGGGCGACCGCTGTCAGATCACCGATGACTGTCAGGCTCCGCTGATCTGCAGCGCGGCCACCGGCACCTGCACCGACAACACCTCGACCGGCATCGATGCGACCGTCCCGGACGCCCCGTCGGTGATCGACGCGCCCAAGCAGATGGATGCGCCGAAGATGGACGCGCCGAAGCTGGACGCCGACTAGCGATCTAGAGGCTGCGCGCGCAGCGGAAGCCGACGTGCGAGAACCGCCGGTGCGGCAGGTAGATCGGGTCGGCGGGATCGAGGCTGAACGGATCGCGCAGGTTGGTGTGCGCGAGGAACTCGGGCTGGCGCCACGAGCCGCCGCGCACGACGCGCGCGTCGGTGTCCTTGCCGTCGCGCCGCGGGTTGACCGTGGGCAGCTCGGTGAAGCCGAGCGTCGAGGCGCTCGTACCGCGCGCGTCGGCGGTCCACTCGGCGACGTTGCCGGCCTGGTCGCGCGTGCCGTACGGGCCCTCGCCCCACGCGTAGCTGCCCGGCGGCGCGATCAGCGTCGCGCCGTCGCGGTCGTCCGGATCGCCCCACAGCTCGATCAGGATCGGCGCCGGGGTGCGATCGATGTCGCGCATCGCCTGGGCGCGCGGCTGGCCGTGGTTGAAGTCGAGCGGGCGCTCGACGTCGCCCCACGGCCACTCGCGGCCGTCGTCGCCGCGCGCCGCGTGCTCCCACTCGGCTTCGGTCGGCAGCCGGCCGCCGCGCCACTGGCAGTAGTCCTGCGCCTCGAACCACGTGACGTTGACCATCGCCCAGTCGTCGCGGATGTAGCGCTCGTCGCCGTCGATCAGCGCGTCGAGCGCGCACGCGCCCGCCGCGACGCAGGTGCGGTAGTCGGCGACCGACACCTCGTCGCGATCGATCGCGTAGGCCGATAGCGTCACCTCGCGCGGCGCCATGACGTCGAGCTCCTCGCGGTAGCGATCGCACATCGTCACGGTCTGGCCGGCCGGGGTCTGGAACGTGATCACCTGCTCGCGCGGCTCGAAGTACAGCTTGCACTGCTCGGCGGCGCGATCGGCGTCGTCGGGCGAGACCCCCATGACGAACGTGCCGGCGGGGACGATGACCTGGCGGCGCGGCGGCTGTTCGACCCGCACGACCCGCCCGGGGTGATCGCTCGCGAGCGCGGCGCCGCCGAGCGCGGCGACAGCGAGGATCGGGGCGGCCCGCATCGCGCTTAGCCTGGCGCGAATTCACCGCGCGAGCAACCACGCGAGCGCGACGCGCACCCGCTCGGCGCTGCCCGGCGGGGCGGCCGCGAAGTGCTCGAGCAGGTCCGCGGTGATCGCCCCGCGGCCGCGGTGCGCCGCGAGCACGACCAGCGCGTCGCTGCGGACCTCGGGGTCATCGTCGGCGACGGCCAGCCGTGCGAGCACGGCGTCGTCGGCGAGCGCGTGCAGCGCGGCCCGGCGGACCTGCGATGCCGGATCGCGGGCGGCGCGGGCGGCGAGCGCGGGGTCGCCGAGCCCGGTCCACGCGGCCGCGCGCACGTCGGGATCGCGATCGTCGGCGAGCGCGCGAAGGTCGGCGTCGCCGTGCGGCGGGCGCGCGGTCGCGAGCGCCGCGGCCAGCGCGGCGCGAACCTCGCCGGCCGGATCGTCGGCGGCCGTGTCGAGGTGCGCGGGATCGAGCTCCGCGATCGCGGCGATCGCGCGCGCGCGCACCGTGCGATCGCGATCGCGCGCGAGCCGGTGGACCCGCGCGATCGCGTCGGGGGGCGCCCCGTGCCGGCCCTGCCCGACCGCGGCGTCGATGCAGGTCGCGCGCACCGTCGCGTCGGCGTCGCCGAGCCCGCGCGCGACCGCGCGCCACGACGCGAGGTCGGGCGCGACGCCGGCCAGCGCCGCGCACACCGCGGCGCGCGTGCGCGCGTCGCCGCGCGCGAGCCAGCCGGCGAGCCTGGGCGCGAGCTCGGGCACCGGCATCAGCGCCATCGCCTGCAGCGCGATCGGATTCGGTGGCCCGGCGCGATCGAGCGCCGCGCGCAGCGCCGCCGCCGCCTCGCCGGCGTGGCCGAGCGCGACCAGCGCGCGCGTCTCGGCGAGCGCGAGCCGCGCGTGCTCGGGCAGGTCCGCCGGCAGCAACGCGAGCAGCACCGGCGCCGCGTCGCGATCGCCGAGCGCGGCGCTCGCCGCGGTCGCGGTCAGCCGCAGCTCGGTGTCGCTGGTCACCCCGAGCAGCGCGCGCACGTCGGGCGCGAGCTCGACGGCATGCGCCCGCGCGATCGCGTCGACCGCGGCGCGCCGCACGGCCGCGTCGGCGCTGCCCAGCGCCTCGCGCAGCGCGGCGATCATCAGCTTCGCGATCGCCGCGTCGTCGCGCGGCGCGGTCGCGAGCCGGCGCGCGGCGCGGCCGAGCTCGCCCGCCGCGATCCAGCGTTCGAGGACCTGCGCGAGCGGCAGCTCGAACGCGACGACCGAGGCGGTGGCCGGCCCGGCGCGCCGGCGATCGCGCGCGAACAGCCAGCGCAGGTGCACGCGATCGTCGTCGCCGAGCAGCTCGGCGGGCGGCGCGGCGAGCGGCGCGGCGTCGCCGATCGCCTCGCGGACCGCGCGATCGAAGTCCGCGTTGCCCGAGCCGGCCAGCGTCACGCCGACCACGGCGCCGCGGCGGTCGACCACGAGCTCGGCGGTCGCGGCGAGCGCGAGCTGGTTGAGCGGATGGCTCGCCGGCAGGCGCAGCCGGCAGTCCTCGAGGAACTGCTCCCAGCCGGGCTGGAGCTGGAGCCCGACCGCCGCGAGGTACGTCGCGCCGCGCACGCTCGGATCGAGCGGCTGGGCCGGCGGCAAGCGCGGCAGCGCCGGCGTCGCCAGCGGCGGCGGCGGCGCGGCGTGACCGCACGCGACGAGCGCGACCACCAGCGCCGCGCGCACTACGCTCCGATCACGACTCCGCGCCGCCCTGCCGCGATCACGCCGAGACCTCGCCGCGCACGTGCAGGCCGAGGTGGCGCCGCACCTGGAAGTACGGCTCGCTGACCGCGTACGCGAGCAGGTCGCGCAGGCGCTCCTTGACCGACAGGCTCGACAGGCTCGCGCCCTCGGTCGCGATCGCGCGCGCCGAGGTCTCGAAGTCGTTGGCGACGATGAACCCGACGCGATTCGCGGTGAGGTCGGTCGCGGCGCGCCACGACGCGATCAGGCCGTTGCCGAGCCGCCCGGTCAGCTTGCTCGACAGCTCGCCGACCTGCTCGAGCAGCGGGCCCGGCACCGCCTTGACCAGCACCTGCGCCAGCTTCTGCGCGTCCTCGCCGGTCGGCTGGAACGGCTGGCCGTCGTGGCCGGCGAGCTTGGCCCCGCTCGCCAGCACGACCGCCGCGAACGTCGACTCGAGCTTGGGCAGCGTGCCGACCGCGAGCGTCACGAAGCGCTCGGGCCGCAGGTACGCCATCCGCTTGCCGACCTCGAACGCGAGCTCGCGCTCGTCGTGCTTGGCGATGTGCGGCGCGCCGACCAACAGCGACGGCACCAGCTTCTGGCGATCGCCACCGAGCCCGACCGTGTTGGCCACGCGCAGCCCGTCACCCTGCTCCTGCAGCCACACCATCGGCGCCGGTTCGATCGCGAGCACGCTCGACACGTACTTGACGATGCGCGACACCGGGCGCGGATCGTGATCGAGATCGGCCCGGGTCTCGGCGGCCAGGCCGAACGCGGTGATCGGCTGCGCCGTCCCCGCCGCGATCGCGCCGAGCGTCGAGCTGAAGATCGCGCCGACGTGACGGTCCTCGCGCGGATGGATCACCGCCTTCTGCCACAGCTCCTCGGTCAGCCGGCGCGGCGCCGGCGTGAACTGGCGCGGCCGGAACTTCTCGAACAGCATGCGCTCCTCGTCGCTCGCGGCGCCGAGGAACACCAGCGCCTGCGCGACGCACCACGCCTTGTCGAGCTCGTGCTCGGCGCGATACAGGCTGGCGAGCGCCTTGTAGAGCTCGACCCGATCGGGCGCGCGCAACAGCAGGTACTGCAGCTCGTTGATCGCCTCGCTGCGCCGCGCCTCGCCGGCCTCGAGGTAGAGGTCGGCCAGCTGCTCGTGGCGCGCGACGTCGTCGGGCGCGAGCTCGCACGCGACCTGGTAGGCCTCGGTGGCCGCCTCGGTATCGCCGAGGTGATCGAGGCAGATGTCGCCGAGCTTGGTCCACAGCTCGAGCAGCGTCTCGGCCGGCGCCTCGTCGCCGAGCCGCTTGAGCTGGCGGCGATACGCGCGCGCGAGGTTCTTCCAGTCCTTGCGATCGACGAGCAGCTTGTCGATCGCGTCGAACGCCTTCGGCGTGGTCGGCGCGTCGTCGAGCGCGGCGTGGAACTTGTCGACCGCGAGCTCGAGATCGTGCAGCTCGTCGCGCGCGATCACCGCCGCCGCGTAGTGGAAGCGCGCGCGGTGCTCGGGCGACTCCTCGCGCGCCGACAGCTGGTCGAGCGTCTCGACCGCGCGCCGCCACTGGCGCTGCTCGGTGTAGGCCTCGAGCAGCTTGTGCATGAGCACGCGCGAGTGCGGCGCGATCTTGAGGCCCTCGAGGTAGGCGCCGGTCGCCGAGCTGACGTCCTTGATCCGCTCGCGCCAGATGTCGCCGATCTCCTCGAACAGCTTCGCGCGGTTGTAGTCGCTGCCCTCGCGCTTGGCGAGCGCGTCGATCTGCGCGCGCTTGGCGTCGGCGACCATGCGCCACTCGCCGCGCGCACCGCCGAGCTCGACCATCGCCTCGAGCGTCGGCTCGTGCAGCGGCTCGCGCTCGAGCGCGCGCCGGAAGCTCGCCTCCGCCTTCTTGTCCTCGCCCATCGCGCGCGACGTGACGCCGAGCCGGTGCCAGATGTCGGCGACCTGGCTGTCGGACAGCCCGGCGCGGTGGCGCGCGAGGATCTCGCGATAGCGGCGGTCGACCTCCTTCCACATGGTGGCGGCGGCCTCGCTGCCCTCGTGCGCCTTGGCCTCGGCCATCAGCACGTAGGCCAGCCCGATCGCGGCGTCGAGGCTGTCCGGATCCGACTCGACCGCGAGCCGGTAGTGACGCGCGGCCTTCTCGGTGCGGTGCAGCTCCTCGTAGACCTTGCCGAGCTGGGCCTGGCGGCGCGACCGCTCGTGGCGATCGATCGACTCGAGCCCCTCGGCCTGGCGCGCCAGCATCTCGAGCACCGGCAGCGCGTCGTCCCAGCGCCGGGCCGCGACCAGCCGGTCGGCGACCCGCTGGCCGGCATCGACGTGATCCGGATCGAGCTTGAGGATGCGCTCGAGCAGATCGAGCGCGCGCGCCGGATCCTCGAGCTTCTGGTCGACCAGCTGCGCGGCATCCCACAGCAGGGCCACCCGCTCGGTGCGGCTGCCGCTCGCGGCCTCGGCGCGCAGCTTGAGCTCGACCGCCCTCTCCCAGTTGCCGCGCTTCTCGTGCAGCGAGCCCAGCGCGACCAGCGAGATCAGGTTCTCGGGATCGAGCGCGAGCGCCTTGTCGAGGTGGCGCTGCGCGAGCTCGGGATCCATCAGGTGGTCGAGCGCGAGCCGGCCCGCCTCGGCGTAGAGCGCCGCGCCCTTGTCGCCCTCGAGCGCGGCGTGGCGGACCAGGGTGTCGACCGCGCGCTCGTGCTGCTCGGTGCGCGCGTACAGCCGCGGCAGCACCGCGAGCGCGGTCCTGTTCGCGTCCTCGATCGCGAGCACGTTCATCAGGCCGTCGATCGCCTTGTGCGGATCGTCGAGCTCGCGCTCGTGGATCTGCGCGGCCTCGAGGTAGAGCTCGACCCGCTGCGCCGGCTGCTTGGCCGCCGCGATGTGGCGCGCGATCACCGCGACCAGCTCGTACCAGTTGGCCTCGCGGCGCAGCACGCGCTCGAGCCCGCGGTAGGCGTCGTCGGCGCTCGGGTCGGCGACCAGCAGCTTCTCGAACGCGTCGCGCGCGCGCTCGGGGTCGCGCTCCTCGAGCTCGCTCGCCAGCTTGCGCAGCGTGGCCAGCCGCTCGCCCTCGGGCGCGACCTGACCGAGGCGCTCCATCGTGCGCAGGTAGTCCTCGGTGCGCCCGGTCTTGTCGTAGAGCTCGATCAGCGCCTTGAGCGCGGTCGCGTCGCCCGCGTTCTCGGTGACGGCGGCCTCGTAGCGCTGGATCGCGCCCTCGAGATCGCCGAGCTTCTCGGCGCGCAGCGTCGCGAGCTCGCGGCGGATCGCGACCGCGCGGTTCGGATCGGTCGCCGCGCAGATCTCGGCGCGGCGATCGAGCACCTTCGCGAGGCTCGCCCAGCGCTCGTCGCGCCGGTACAGCCGCTCGAGCGCGGCGAGCGCGTCGTCGCTGCCCTCGTCGAGCGCGGCGGCCTGCTCGTACGCCTCCACCGCCTTGGCGGTCGACGCCAGCTGGCTCTCCTGCAGATCGCCCAGGCCGATCAAGAGATCCAGCTTGAGCCTCGGCTCGCTCGCGATCTCGGCGTGCGCGCGCAGCGTGTCGGCGAGGTCGGCCCACTTCTGCTGCTTGCGGTACGCCTCGGCGAGCGCGCCGTACGCGGCGCCGTTGCTGGCGTCGAGCTCGAGCGCGCGGCGCAGCGACGGCACCGCGTAGTCGGCGCGGTCGAGCTTGCTCGCGTACCAGCCGCCGAGCCGCGCCCACCACTTCGACGCGAGCCGCGGATCCTGCGCCTCGGTCGCGATCTCGGACGCCTCGGCGACCAGATCCGCCCAGCCGCCGGTCGCCGCGGCGAGCTTCTCGGCGGTCGCGACCGCGTCGTCGCTCGCCGGATCGAGCTGGCACGCGGTGGTCACCGCCTCGAACGCGCGGCGCAGATCGCCGACCTCGGCCTCGTAGATCGCGGCGAGCTGGAGCAGCACGCTCGCGCGCTCGCCGGCCTCGGCGGTCTCGATCCGGCCGAGCAGGACCTCGACCACGGTGTCCCACTTCCTGGCCTCGCGGGCGCGCCGCTCGATCAGATCGAGCGCGTCGCGCGCCTCGGCCGCCTCGTCACCGCCCGCGCCGAGCAGCGCGACCCAGCCCTCGACATCGTCGGCGTCGGGCCGGCGCTGGACCAGCGAGATGCTCCTGGCCTCGCACGCGAGGCGCAGCGCCTCGAGCCACTCGAGCACGCTGCGCTCGGCGGCCTCGTCGGCGCCGCGGCCCTCGAGGTTCACGACCTCGATGCGGTGCTCGGCCATCAGCTCGTCGACCGTCACCGGCCCGACGCCCGCGCCGAGGAAGTAGTGCGTGCCGCGCGGCGGCTCGAACATGCCGAACACGCGATCGAGCAGCGCGCTGAGATCGGGATCGCCGTAGCGGAAGCCGACGAACACCAGCGAGCCTTCGACGTAGAGCTCGCGCGCGTACTCGCGCAGGTCGACCGCGCGCGACAGCGCGCGCCGCACGCTGCGCGGCGTGACGACATACGTGTCGAAGTTGCCGAGCATCTTGACCAGCGTGCGCCGGCGCGGCGACAGCTCGCCGAGCTCCTGGTACGTCGCGACGCGCGCGGGCGGCCAGCCCTCCACCGAGCCGGTCTCGAACGCGCGCTCGAGGATGTCGCCGGGGAACGTGGTCCACACGTGGCGGAACGGCAGCCTGGCGAGCGCCAGTGGCAGCGCCGGCAGCTCGGCGGGCGCGGCCCACACCTCCTGCACGATGCGGTCGCACACGTCCTCGCCGAGCGCGCGCGCGAGGAACCCCACCGCGCGCACCAGGCTGCCCTTGCCGAGCAGCCGCTCGAGATCCTTGGTCGCCGCGTCGTCGCCCTCGCGGCCGCGGGTCTCGAGCGCCTTGGTCATGCGCTCGAGCATCTGTTTCCAGCTCGGTACTCCGATTCCCGCACCGACGACGAGGGCCGCCTTGCCCGTCCTGATCTGCTCGATGAGAGACTCGGGGATCGTGTGCTCTTGCATCCTGAACCCCCTGGGTCTGTGCTGGCGCGGAACCTAGCGCCTGCTCCCGGGAATCCGCAAGGCAAAACGCGTGTTAGCCTTCGTCGCGAGGCGTGCGGCTCCGGCGCAAGATCACGATCGCGTTCTTCCTCGTCAGCTCGCTGGTCAGCGTCGTGCTCGCGGTGTTCCTCTACCGCTTCATCGACCGCCAGCTGGCCGACGACGTGCGCGATCGGCTCTCGGATATCGCGCACATCGGCGCCGCCGAGGTCGAGATGCAGCCCTACCAGCGGCTGGTCGCCCAGCTCGGCACCCTCGACGACGCCCACGTGCTCCAGATCGAGCACGGCGACGACTACCGCGAGCTGACCACCCACCTGGGGATGATCCGGTCGACCGAGCCGTCGCTGGTCCACTACGCCTACCTGCTGGCGCCGACCGACGATCCCGACCACCCGAAGTTCGTGGTCGACGCCGACGTGCTCGACTTCGAGCGCCGGGAGGCCGCGGGCGAGACCCTGCCGCCCGGGGGAATCTCGCACTTCAACCAGCCCTACGACGTGTCGGACATCCCGCTGCTCAAGCGCGCGCTCGCCGAGTGCACGGTCGAGCTCGAGCCCGACTTCGTCCGCGATCCGGACTTCGGGGTGAATTCGATCTCGGCGTACGCGCCGCTCACCGACGACGACGGCAAGGTGCTGCGCGACGCGCGCGGCCGCTGCCTGGGCGTGCTCGGCATCGACATCACCGATCGCAAGATGCGCGCGGCGCTGCGCCACGCCGGCAGCCTCGCGATCGAGATCTCGCTCGCGGTGATCGCGCTCGCGCTGCTGGTGTCGATCGTGATGGGCACGATGCTCACGCGCTCGCTGCTCGCGCTGTCGCACACCGTGCAGCGGTTCGCCGCGAAGGACTTCGGCGCGCGCACCGCGGTGCGCTCGCGCGACGAGGTCGGCGAGCTCGGCGTCAGCTTCAACAAGATGGCCGAGACCATCCAGCTCCACAGCGATCACCTCGAGGACCTGGTCAAGCAGCGCACCAGCGAGCTGGTCGCCGAGAAGCAGACCTCGGAGCGCCTGCTGCTGAACGTGCTGCCGGGGCCGATCGCGGACCGGCTGAAGGCCGGCGAGAACCTGATCGTCGATCGCTTCGAGCACGTCTCCGTGCTGTTCGCCGACATCGTCGGGTTCACCTCGCTGTCGTCGCACACCACGCCGGAGCTGCTGGTCACCATGCTGAACGAGCTGTTCAGCATGTTCGACAAGCTCGCCGAGCAGCACGGGCTCGAGAAGATCAAGACGATCGGCGACGCGTACATGGTGGTCGCCGGCATCCCGCAGCCGATCGCCGACCACGCGGTCGCGATCGCGCACATGGGGCTCGCGATGCTCGGCGCGATCGACGACTACGCCCGGCGCACCGGCCGCGAGCTCACGATCCGGATCGGCATCCACACCGGCCCGGTGGTCGCGGGCGTGATCGGCCAGAAGAAGTTCATCTACGACCTGTGGGGCGACACCGTGAACACCGCGAGCCGGATGGAGTCGCACGGCCTGCCCGGCCGGGTCCACGTCAGCGCCGCGACCCAGGTGCTGCTCGCCGCCGACTTCGAGCTCGAGGCCCGCGGCCCGATCGACGTCAAGGGCAAGGGCATGATGTCGACGTTCCTGCTGGTCGGGCCCAGGCCGCTGCCCCATCTGGTGGCGGGTTAGAGCGCATCTTGCTGCGTTGAAACGTTGCGCTGGCAGATCGGGAGGATCAGGGTGGCTGGATCGAGGTGGCCATGGCCGAAATCCCGCGACCGATGAGCAAGTCTCCTAACGACGTGGCGAGGCATGCGCTCGCCGCGGCCCGAGACAGCCTTCCAGCATACAGCGACAAGCACAGCCCGAAGCTCTACACGCAGTACCAGCTGTTCGCGATCAGCGTCTTGCGTCAGTTCTTTCGAACGGACCTGCGCGGCATCGTCGCGATCCTCAATGACTCGTCTGATCTTCGACGCGTGCTGGGACTCAAGCGCGTGCCGCACTACTCGACGCTGAGTTACGCCGAACAGCGGCTTTTTAGAGGGGGCATTTGCGCTCCTGCTGAAAGAGGTGGTTCAGCGCGCACGAGCAAGTGGGCTACTGCCAAGGCGCAGTAGCGTTGCGATCGACGCCACCGGTCTGCGAAGCCGCCACGTCAGCAGCTACTACATGTTCCGGCAGGGCGGTCGGCATCGAACGCTCACCTATCCGAAGCTGGCGGTGGTCTGTGACCTCAAGACTCATCTGTGGCTTGGCGTCGATATCTGCATGGGCCCGTGCGTCGACTCGCCGCAATTTTCAGCGACGGTTCGACAGGCCGTCGATAACCAGCCAATTAGGCGTCTCCTCGGAGACAAGGGCTACGACGCCGAGCACAACGCCCTGTGCTGCGAGAAGCTCGGCATTCCAGTCACGATCATTCCAGCGCGCCGCAACGTGAACGGCACCCGGCAGTGGCCGGCGACGAGTACCGACGAGCCATGAAGCGTCGAGCAAACCGTCGCGGTTACGGTCAGCGCTGGCAAGTCGAGAGCTCGTGGAGCCGGCACAAACGCGTGCACGGCGATGCGCTACGTGCACGGCACTGGGAATCTCAGCAGTCGGAGTGCTGGATGCGCGTGTTCACCCACAACCTCAAGCTCCTCGCTGCGCACTAGATTTTCACCGCAGCAAGATGCGCGCTAGTTCGGCGCGCAGAGCTTGTCGACCAGCGCGACGATCTCGTGCGCCTCGCGCGAGGCCTGCGGCGGATCGAGCTCGAGCATGAGCTGGCGGTAGGTGTCGTCGGAGTCGAACAGGCTCGCGGTGCCGAACGTGCAGTGCGGCAGCCGGACCTCCTCGGTCCGGGCCTCGGCCTCCTTGGTCTCGAACGCGGCGAGCCGGCCGCGCTCGTCGGCGTTCATCGGCAGCGGACGGCCCTTGCTCGTGTGGATCGAATCGATCCGGAAGCGCGTGCGCAGCGCCGCGACCTGGCGCGCGACCTTGGCGTTGCGTGCCTTGGCGTCGGCGAGCTGCTGCGCGGTCCAGCGCGGCTCGAGCTTGTAGCGCAGCTCGAGGTTGACCAGCGGGCCGCCCGAGGGCACCGCGGCGATCCCCGGATCGTTCTCGTGCGGCTCGCGCAGCAGGTAGCACGGCCGATCGTGGCGGATCACCAGCTCGGTGTCGGTCGCGAGCACGGTCCAGCCCGCCGGCAGCTGCTGCTCGAGCTGGGTCAGCGCGGGGCGGACCTGGGCCGACGCCGGCACCGCGACCACCACGACGACCACCGCCCAGCGCTTCATGGCGCAAGCGTGGCAGTGCTAGTGTCGCGCCGCAAGCATGTGGTCGGACATCGTGGCCATCTACAAGGCCTCGAAGAAGCAGAAGGACATCAACCGGTTCACCGAGTGGGTGGCACGCCCGCCCGCGGCGATCGTGGTGTACGTGCTGCGCGGCACGCCGATCACGCCCAACCAGGTGACGTTCCTGTCGGCGGTGATCGCCGCGGGCGCGTGCGCGATGTTCGCGCTGCTGCCCGGATGGCCGTGGCTGGTCGCCGCGGCCGCGGTGTTCGAGCTCTCGTTCGTGCTCGACTGCGCGGACGGCCAGCTCGCGCGCGTGCGCAAGATGGCGTCGCCGCTCGGCCACCTGCTCGACTTCCTGATGGACGAGCTCAAGGCGATGCTGCTGTTCGGCTGCGTCGCGGTGCGGCTGTGGTACGAGCGCGGCGGCGATCAGTCGCTGCTGCTGGTCGGGCTCGGCGGGCTGTTCTGCCTCGCGTCCGGGATCGCGCTGACCTCGTTCATGCGCCGGCCCGAGTACGGTGCCAAGCCGCCCACCCAGGACGGTCAGCCCGCGGAGATCGGCGGCCGGCGCGGCGTCGCCGGGATCGTGATCGGCTCGGTCGAGATGGCGGCGCGCGTGGTCGTGCACTACCCGCAGTACCTGTGGATCTGCGCGCTCGCCAACCGGATCGACATCTACTTCTGGGCGTACGCCGGGGTCAACGCGCTGTACTTCGCCAAGAGCTTCGCGGTGATCGTCGTGCGGCTCGGGCGGTTCGCCAGGGCGGCGCCGTGATCCGCCGCGCGATCCTGATCGCGGCCGGCCGCGGCAAGCGACTCGGCGCCCACACCGACGACGTCCCGAAGTGCATGGTCGAGGTCGCGGGTCGCCCGATCCTCGGCTGGGTGTGGCGCGCGCTCGCCTCGGTCGGGGTCGACGAGCTGGTGGTGATCCGCGGCTACCGCGGCGACGTGCTCGAGGCGTTCGTGCGCGGCCTGGTGCCGCGCGCGGTGTTCGTCGACAACGTCGCGTGGCAGACCAACAACGTGCTGCTGTCGCTCGCGTGCGCGCGCGACTACCTCGATCGGCCGAGCTACCTCACGTACAGCGACATCGTGTTCACGCCGGCGGTCGCCGAGGCCGCCGCGCGCTCGCCCGCCGAGATCGGCCTGGTGATCGACCGCGAGTTCCGCACGATCTACGAGGGCCGCACCGAGCACCCGCTCGACGAGGGTGAGGTCGCCGACCTGGGGCCCGACGGCGCGGTCGCGCGCGTCGGCAAGCGCGCCCTGCCGCCCGCCGAGGCGATCGGCGAGTTCATCGGCCTGTCCCGGCTCGGCCCGGTCGGGGCGATCGAGGCCGGCGCCGCGCTCGACCGCCTGGCCACGCGGTTCGCCGGCGACGACTCCGCGCCGTTCCAGCGCGCGGCGCACTATCGCAACGCCTACCTGACCGACCTCTGGCAGGAGCTGATCGACAACGGCACGCGCATCGATCCGATCCTGATCGACGGGCAGTGGCGCGAGATCGATACGGGGCAGGATCTCGAACGCGCGCGCCAGCTGCTACAGTCATGGCCATGACCCGTGTCGCGCTATTGGCGCTGTTGCTGCTCGGAGCGTGCGACAAGCCGGCTCCCGAGGACTGCAAGAAGGCGCTGCTCAACATGCAGCACCTGATGGGCACCGAGGACCTGAACGCGGCCGGTAACGGCGAGCTCGACAGCGAGGTCCGGCGCTGCCAGGGCGAGTCGAGCAAGGAGGCGGTGGCGTGCGCGGTCAAGGCGACGTCGATGGCCGAGCTCAAGCGCTGCGCGTTCTATCACGTGCCGGACAACACCGGCTCGGGGAGCTCGGGATCCGGCAAGTAGTCGCGCTCGCCGCGGTCGCGCTCGCGCTGGTGGCGCGGGTCGCCCACGCCGACCCGACGCTGGCCGCGCTCGCGCCGGCACCCGACGCGCTCGCCTCGGTCGCGCTCGGCCCGCACGGCGAGGCCTACGAGCCCGACGGCAAGGGCGACTGGCTGCGCCGGCGCGGCGGCGAGCTGGCCGGCGACGTCGTCGCCGCGGCCCTCGGGGTGGCGGTGATCGCGGCGACCCACGACGGCCCGCCGTTCTCGCTCGGCGCCGACGAGTGGAGCCTGGTCTACCTGGCCCAGCACGCCCGCGCCGTGCTCGGCGCCGGGCCGCGCGCGACCTGCGCGGTCGGCACGCTGGTGTTCGCGCTCGATCACAGGGCGCCGGAGAAGCTGCCCGACGCCCCGGCGCCGGTCACCGCGATCGCCGCGTCCGCGACCGGCATCGCGATCGCGACCGAGCTCGGCGTGCTGCGGCTCGACCGCGCCACGTGGAAGCCGATCAAGACCGCGCCCGCGCGCATCGCCGCGCTGCTGTCCGATCGGTTCGCGCTGGTCGAGCACGGCGTGGTCGAGCTCGCGACCGGCAAGCTCGTCGCGTGGCCGAGCGGGCTCGCGGTCAGCCATGCCCAGGCGATCGGCGACCGGGTGATCGCCGCCGCGACCACCGCGAGCCACGCGATCGAGCTGCTCGAGCTCCGCGCGGGCAAGCTCGACCGCACCCCGGTCGCGCTCGACCCGCCGGCGCCGGTGGTCGGGCTCGCCGCCGATCGCGCCGGCCGGGTCGTGCTCGCGCTGCGCGACGGCCGGCTCGCCGTGCGCGACCACGGCCGGTGGTCGATCGTCGTGGTGCGCGACGAGCGCCCGCCGGATCGCCCCGGCTCCCCTCCCGCGCAGTCCGAGTGATCGTATTGCGCCCACCCGGCGCCAAGGCTACCGTCGTAGGATACATGGCACCTCACGTCCTGGTGGCCGACGACGACGCGTGGATCTTGCGCATGGTCGCGACCGTGCTCGAGAAGCGCGGCTACTCGGTCGAGACCGCGGTGGACGGCGAGGAGGCGCTCGACCGCGCGCTCGCGCGCGTGCCCGATCTGCTGATCACCGACGTGATGATGCCGAAGATGGACGGCTGGTCGCTGGTCCGCCAGCTGCGCTCCCGCAACGAGCTCGCGATGCTCCCGGTGATCTTCCTGACCGCGCTGTCGTCGGAGGACGACCGGATCCGCGGGTTCCGGCTCGGCGCGGACGACTACGTCACCAAGCCGTTCCGCTTCGAGGAGCTCGACCTGCGGGTCGCCAAGACGCTGCGCCGCACCGCCCAGAACGTGCAGGACGCGCGCGATCAGCTGTCGACCTCGGGCCTGCGCGGCGATCTGTCCCAGGTCGGGCTGAGCTCGCTGCTCGTGCTGATCGAGATGGAGCGCAAGACCGGCCTGCTCCAGCTGCGCGCGCCGGACGGGGTCTCGGCGCAGGTGCTGGTGCGCGACGGCAAGGTCGTGCACGCCCGGCTCGATGCCAGCGAGGAGCCGGTCGACGCCGAGTGCGTCTACTACCTGCTGACCTGGAGCGCGGGCGAGTTCGAGTTCGTGACCTGCGTGGTCGAGGGCGTCGATCGCGTGAACGTGACCACCACGCACCTGCTGATGGAGGGCGCGCGGCTGATCGACGAATCGCGCGATCCGGCCGCGGGCGGCCACGTCGCCACGATCCCGCCGATCAACCAGACCCCGACCGACGACGGCTGGAGCGACTGAGGGCGCGTCTAGTCGAGCTCCTCGATCGTGAGGGCCGGCATGACGGTCCACGGGTGGCGCCGCGCGCCGTACACCGAGACCTGCGGCGGCGGGAACGTCGGATCGGCGAACGCGCCGACCGGGACCGCGATCATCCCCGGCATCCCGTCGTTGTCCCAGTAGACGATCGCGCCGCAGGTCGGACAGAAGCGGAACGTGGCCGTGCTGCCCTCGTCGCCGACCCGGGTGTACGCGTGAGCACGTCCTTCGATCGTCACGCGATCGGCGGGCCAGCGCGCCTGGATGCCGAACGCGCTGCCCGTGCGCTTCTGGCACGCGAGGCAGTGACACATCGAGATCCGGATCGGCTCGCCCGCGCAGCTCGCCTTCAACTGTCCGCACGAGCACGAAGCGGTTCGCATGTGCGCGCCAGCATAGCGCGATCGCCGCCCGTCGCTCAGCCCTTGAGCAGCTCCTCGGCCAGCTTCTTGACGAGCTGCGCGTCGGCGCGATCGCCGAACTGCTTCTTGATCGCACCGATCACGCGCCCGGCCATCTTCGGATCCTTCTGCGGCAGCTCGGCGACCGCCTTGGCGACCGCGTCGCGCAGCTCGGCCTCGCCGAGCTGCGACGGCAGCCACCTGGCGCACCACGCGATCTCGAAGTCGATCTCCGCGATCTGATCCTTCGCCCGATCGCCGGCCGCGGCGAACTCGCCCTTGGCCTTCTCCATCTGCTTCTTGTACGCGCCGATCACGTCGAGGATCAGCGCGTCGTCGACCGTGCCCGAGAACCCCTTCGCCGTCCGGCGCTCCATGATCTTGGTGTTGATCATCCGGATCAGGTTCGCGGTCCTGAGGTCCTTGGCCTTGATCGCGGCGGTCAGCTGCTCGCGCAGCTGGCCTTCGAGGTGGGTCGACATGGCCCCGACTTACCACATCTACGACGAGCCGCGGTCGAACAGCCGCGGCTGGGCCAGCGCCACCGGCCGCGTGCGGCGGTGCTTGCCGCGCCGCGTGCGGCGGTGCGCGTCGCGTCGCTCGGCCCGCAGATCGGGTGGCGCGAGCGCGAACAGCGAGCCTGCGGTCGACAGCACGAGCGCGAGCGGATCGAGCATCGAAGGCTCGGCCGCGCGGCTCGCCGTGACCTCCGCGGCGGCGTCGCCGATCAAGGCCTCGCCGACCACCGCGACGCGCAGCCGCCACGGGCCGGCGTGCGCCGCGTCGAGCACCGGCGCGAGCACGCGCGCGAGCTCCTCGGCGCTGCCGATCGCGTGCTCGACCGGCACGTCGATCGCGCGCTCGCCCGCGCTGACCTCGAGCCGGATCGCGAGCCGGCCGCGCCCGGTCAGGCGCAGCGCGATCCGCCGGGCGATCGTCGCGATCGCGCCGGGGCCGCCCAGCGTGCCCGCCGCGTCGAGCACGTTGCCGGAGGTCACGACCACGTCCTCGCGGATCGGCGCCTCGGGCGCGTACGGCCGCAGCCGGGTGCCGCTGTCGCCGCGCGCGAGCGCCTGGTAGTCGGCCTCGAACGGGCGCGCGACCGACGGTGCGGGCAGCGCGGCGAACTCGCCGAGCGTGGTCACGCCGAGCGCCTCGAGCATGTGCTGGACCTCGGGCGAGATCGCGAGCAAGGACAGCGGGCGCGGCGCCAGGAACGCCGCCGAGCCGCCGCGCGGCACGACCACGACCTCGCTCGCGCCGTCGCCCGCGTGGGCCGCGGCCACCCAGGCGGTGAAGCGGTCGTCCGCGATGCCGATCCGGCCGGTCACGCCGAGCTGGTCGAGCAGCGCGAGCACGCGCTCCCCGAACGCCTGCCCGCGGGTCTTGGCGGGCAGCTCGGCGTACATCGCGAGGTGCGCGCCGCCCGCGCCGAGCCGGCCGCCGAGATCGACCGTCGCGGTGACGCCGAGCAGCGCGTCGGCGATCGCGCGCATCGCCTCGCGCTCGAGCGCGGGCTCGAGCGCCACGACGATCAGCTCGCCGCCGAGCGCGCGCGCCGCCGCCGCGGTCATGCCCAGCCGGACGCCGTGCGCCCACGCCGCGCGCGAGCACGCGACCACGAGCGGTGCGTGCAGCGGCCCGGACCGCTCGCGGCCGGGCTCGGCCGCCACCACCGCGATCGCGGCGCCGCGCAGGGACGGATCGAGCCGCGTCGCGCACTGGAGGGCGAACTGGGGGACGTGGATGCAGGCGATGCGCATGCTCTTTCTCTTACTGTACTGGTCTGATGTTCAGTACGCCACGGCCTCGGGGCAAGGTGCCGATCTCCAGCCTAAGATTCCGGAAGCACACGTATAGTGCCGGCATGTCGCGGCCGCATCCCGAGACGATTTCCCCGACCGCCCACTACACCGGCTACGTCTGGTACGCCAACGGCCAGTCGCACGAGGCGTTCGCGACCCGGCGCGGCCGCCTGATGTACCAGGCGCTGCGCGGCCCCAACGCCGCGATGCTCGCGATCGGGCTGCCGACCCTGCCCGGGATGCTGCTCGCCCGCCACCGCCTGATCGATCAGCGCCTGGCACGAGCGATCGACGCCGGCGAGATCGGCCAGGTCGTCGAGGTCGCGGCCGGGCTGTCGCCGCGCGGCTGGCGGTTCCGCCAGCGCTACGGCGATCGCATCCGCTACGTCGAGGCCGATCTGCCCGACATGATCGAGAACAAGCGCCGCGTGCTCGCCCAGCTCGGCGGCGAGACCGCGCACCACCGCACGGTCGAGATCGACGCGCTCGCCGACGCGGGCCCGACCTCGATCGACGGCGTGTGCGGTGCGCTCGATCCGGCGCGCGGCACGGCGATCATCACCGAGGGCCTGATCAACTACTTCGACACGCCGACCGTGCTCGGCATGTGGCACCGGTTCGCGCGCGCGCTCGCGCGCTTCCCGCACGCCGTGTACCTGTCGGATCTCGTCATGCGCGCCGAGCGCCACGGCGCGCTGTACTCGACCTTCAGCTGGCTGCTCGGCGCGTTCGTGCGCGGCAAGGTCACGATGCACTTCGACGACGCCGACGAGGCGGTGCGCGCGCTCGCCGACGCCGGGTTCGACGGTCAGATCCTCGACCCGCGCGACCACGCGCTCGAGCTGCCCGGGCTCGATCCCAACGGCGCGGGCACGGTGCGGATCGTCGAGGCCCGACCGGCCTAACCCGCCATGCGCAGCGTGCCGCTCGCGAGCGGCGCGCCGGCCAGCGCGCCGAATGCCGCCGCGAGCTCGCGCATGGTCGGCCGCACGCGCGGATCCTTGGCGAGCGCGCGCAGCACGAGGCGCTCGAGCTCGAGCGGGACCTGCGCGCGCAGCCACGACGGACGCGGCGCGCGCTGCTCGAGGTGGGCGAGCATGAGCTGGGGCAACGAGCCGTCGAACGGCGGGTCGCCGACCAGCAGCTCGTACAGCACGCAGCCGAGCGCGTAGACATCGGAGGCTGGCTCGGCGCGGCCGCGCCACTGCTCCGGCGCCATGTACGCCGGCGTGCCCGCGATCGATTCGCTGGCCGGCTCGTCGACCCCGCGCGACACGCCGAAGTCGATCACCTTGAGCTGGGGCCACTCGCGCCACCTGCGATCGTGCAGCACGAACAGGTTCTCGGGCTTGACGTCGCAATGGATCACGCCCGCCGCGTGCAGCGCGGCGAGCGCGTCGGCGATCTGCGCGGCAAAGCCGATCACCGCGGCGATCTCGATGCGGCCGCGCTGGTGGATCGTCGCGAGGGTCTCGCCATCGAGGTACTCCATCACGAGGTACGGAATCCGATCGATGTTGCGCGCGGCGTCGAGGATCGCGACCAGCCCGCGGTGCTGCGCGCGCGACGCCACGGCGTGCTCGGCATAGAGCCGCGCGACCACCTCGGGCTGGCCGGCAAACACCGGATCGAGCACCTTGAGCGCGACCCGCTCGCCGGTCGTGACGTGTGCCGCGAGGTACACGCCGCCCATGCCGCCGTTTGCCAGCGGTGCGAGGACCTCGTAGTCACCGAACCGCGCGCCGAACCGCCGTCGATCGGGGCGGGCGAGCGGCAACATCCGGCCGTCGGCCGTGCCGCGCGGGATCGTCGCGTCTTGACGGTCGCGCATGGGCCACTCGCCGTGCATCGCGGGTGCCACGCCCCCGGCCGGCAAAGCCGCGCACGCGCGCGCGCGCTATGCGGTGAGAATCCGGCCCCGCGCGGCGGAGGCGACGGATCGTCACCGCAGAATTTCGCGACAGCGGTGTGGAGATTCGTCGACAGCGACGATCGGATCGTCACGCGACGCGCTCGGAGAGCACGTGTCAGCAGCTCGCCGTACACTGCGGCGCGGTCGCCGTGTCAGGGCAGATCGATGCCCTCGCCGGCGCACACCGCGGCGGCACGCCGCCTCGGATCGCCGGCGAGCGCGCCCGCGAGCCGGGTGGCGCGCGCGGCGTCGTGTCTGCGACACGCTGCGACCACCGCGCGACCGCGATCGTCGCCGCGCAGCTCGAGGTGCGTCGCCTCGGGCACGGCGGAGGGATCCGCGAGGTCCTCGCCCTTGGCCATCGCCATCACGACCGGGTAGACGTCGCCGCGCGGCAGCCCGCGCGCGATCGCGGCGCGCGCGTGGTCGAGGTGCACCGCGACGATCTTGTCGAGCGAGTCGAAGTCGTGCTGGCCGATGATCGGCTGGCCGTTGATGAACAGGGTCGGCGTGCCGGTGACGCCCATCGCCTGCGCCGCGGCGCCCTCGGCGATCACCGCGTCGTGGTAGCGCCGGGTGTCGAGCGCGGCGCGAAACGCCGCGAGATCGAGCCCGGCGGCGGTCGCGTAGGTCTCGAGATCGGCGCGCGCGAGCTGGCCGAAGTGGCCGAACACCTGATCGTGAAACGCCCAGAACTTGCCCTGCTCCGCCGCGGCGACGCCGGCCTCCGCCGCGATCACCGAGTCGCGGTGGAACAGCACCGGATAGTGGCGATACACGACGCGCAGCTGGTCGCCGTACTTGGCGCGCAGCTGGGCGAGGATCGGCGCCTGCTTCGCGCAGAACGGGCACTCGAAGTCGCTCCACTCGACGATCGTGACCGGCGCGTCGTCGGGGCCGAGCTGGTGGCCGGGCAGCCCGAGCCCGACGCGATACGCCGCGGTCTCCTCGAGCGCCGGCGCGTCGTTCGAAACGTCGGGCGCCGCGTCGGCGCTCGCCTTGCCGGACGCGACCAGCGCCTGGTACAGGTCGGGCGGATGGCCGGCGCCGGCCTGGGCCGCGCGCGCGAGCTCCTCGACGACGACCTGCGCGAACACCGACAGCGGCTGGTTGCCGTTGACCACGCGCCCGTTGATGAAGAACGTCGGCGTGCCGCTGATGCCGAGCGCGCGCGCGTCGGCGAGATCGGCGGCGAGCTGCTTGCGATAGCTGCCCGCGTCGAGATCGGCGCGGAACCGGATCATGTCGAGGCCGAGCTCGCGCGCGAGCAGCTCGACGTCGGCGCGATCGACCTGGCCGTGCAGCGCGTAGAGCCGCGCGTGCATCGCGGCGAACTTGCCCTGCGCCGCGGCGGCGAGCGCGCCCTCGGCGGCGACCGTGCTGTCCTCGTCGAGCAGCAGCGTGCGGTACACCCAGCGGATCTGGCCCGGGTAGAGCCGCTCGAGCCGATCGAGCGTGTCCTGCACGCGGTTGCAGTAGCCGCACGCGTAGTCGCTCCACGCGACGATCGTGATCGGCGCGTCGGCCGGGCCCACGCTCGGCGCGTCGCCGCGCGGCACCCGGTACACGGTCTGCGGATCGAACGCGAGCCGATCGTCGGTGCTGGTCGGCGCCCGCGTCATCGGCGGATCGGCGAGCGCGGGCACGGCGGCGGCGATCACGGCGAGGACGACGGCGAGCCGCATCACCGGAAAGCTAGCACGGCGCGGGCGAGCGCGACGCCGCGCGGCCCCAGGCCGGTCGCCACCGCTCGGCGCGCGTCGCCGGCGTGGTGCAGGTCGAGCCGCAGGTGATCGCGCGGCATCACGGTGATCGAACCGCGCCGCCCTTCGGCGCCGCTGCCGTCGGGGGACAAGCCCCCGACGTCGATCGAACCGCGCCGCCCTTCGGCGCCGCTGCCGTCGGGCGACAAGCCCCCGACGTCGAACCGATCGGCCCACTCGACCACCACGATGCCGCGCGGGTCGCCGAACAGCTCGTCGAGCCCGAGCTCGACCAGCTCGGCCGGCCGCGCGATGCGATACAGGTCGACGTGCCACACCACGAGCCGGCCGCCCGCGTACTCGTGGACCAGCGCGAACGTCGGGCTGTGCGCGGCGCCGCCGCCGAGCGCGTCCACGAGCCCGGCGACCAGCGTGGTCTTGCCCGCGCCGAGCTCGCCGCACAGCGCGATCGCGTCGCCGCCCTGCACCACCGCCGCGAGCGCCGCCCCGAGCCGCGCGGTGGCCGCCGCGTCGGGCAGCGCGATCACGCGAGCTCGGCGGCGAGCTTGTCGTCCCAGTGATCCGCGGTCTGCGCGATCGAGTGCACGAGGTCCTCGAACTCCTCGTAGTCGAGCCCGTCGAGCCCGCGCAGGATGCGCAGGTAGAGGTCGCCGGTCTGGGGGTGCAGCGCGAACGCGGCGTCGCCGGTCTCGGTGAACGACGCGACCAGCAGGCGCCGCGCGCGCGCCTCGTCGAGCTGCGGCTGCTTGACGACGCGCGACAGCAGCAGCAGCACGCCCTTGTCGGCCAGCACGTGGATGGTGACCACCGCCGTGCCGCGCTGGATGTAGCCGACGCCGTCGTCGGTCATCGCTGGCAGCGTCAGGTTGCGCTCGCGGCCGAACCGCGCGAGGAACTCCGCGACGCGAGCCCTAGGATCGGCCACTTCATCCATTGGTCTCGAGACTACCAAAGATGTATAGAGAGGCGTGCACCGAGCGGTCGTCGTCGCGCTCGCGCTGGCCGCGTGCGGTCACGATCCGGGACCACCGCGCGTCCAGAAGCTGCCCAAGCGCGACGGCAGCCCCGCGCTGCGCGGCGGCGGCCCGCCGCGGTCGCCGCGCAACGCCAGCTACAAGATCGACGCGCGGCTCGACGCCGCCCGGCACCAGATCATGGCGACCGAGACGCTCACCTGGACCAACACCGGCCAGAGCGCGGTCGACGCGATGCCGTTCCACCTCTACCTGAACGGCTTCAAGAACGAGTCGTCGCTGTTCATGCAGACGTCGCGCGGCGAGCTCCGCCTCGCCCACGCCAGCGACAACGGCTGGGGCTGGATCCAGATCGAGTCGCTGCAGATCGCCGGGGCCGAGCTCGCGCCGACGCTCACCTACCCCTACGCTCCCGACCAGACCGTCGCCGACCTCAAGCTGCCCCGCCCGGTCGAGCCCGGCGCGACCATCGAGCTCGCGTTCAAGTTCACCGCGCAGCTGCCCGAGGTGTTCGCGCGCACCGGCTACAAGGGCGAGTTCAACATGGTCGCGCAGTGGTTCCCCAAGGTCGGCGTGCGGGTCGGCCCGCCGGGCGCCGAGCACTGGGAGTGCCAGCCGTTCCACGCCAACAACGAGTTCTTCGCCGACTTCGGCACCTACGACGTCAACCTCACCGTGCCGAGCACGCACGTCGTGGCCGCGACCGGCGTGCTGGTCAACGCGGCCGAGTCGCCGGGCGGAACGCGCACGCTCAGCTACCACGCCGAGGACGTCCACGACTTCGCGTGGATGGCCGACCCGTACATGAAGATCTACTCGGGCCAGGCCAAGCTCGAGGACGGCACGGTCGAGGTCCGGGTCTACGCGCGCGCCGAGCAGGCCGAGTTCGCGCACCGCCACCTCGAAGCCGCCAGGGGCGCGATCGAGCGGTTCAGCACGTACTTCGTGCCGTATCCGTGGCCGATCATGACGGTGATCGATCCGCCGGTCGACGCCGCGAGCGGCGCGGGCGGCATGGAGTACCCGACGCTGGTCACCACCGCCGGCGACTCGGTGTTCGCCCGGCCGGGCATCCATCTGCCCGAGTACGTCACGGTGCACGAGGTCGGGCACAACTGGTTCCAGGGCATGCTGGCGTCGAACGAGCCCGAGGAGGCCTGGCTCGACGAGGGCGTCAACGAGTGGGCCGACGAGCACGTCATGGCCGACCTGTACGGCGCGCGCACCTCGGGGGTCGACTGGAAGGGCTGGCAGGCCGACCTCGGCGAGCTGCGCAACGCGCTCGACGACGATCCCCACGCGGTGCCGTCGCCGATCGCGACCGCGGCCTACGCGTTCGTCGACAGCCGCGCCTACGCGATGGCGTCCTACGAGCTCACCCGGCGCGCGTTCGACACGCTCGAGCGCACGGTCGGCAGCGCGCGCTTCCTCGCGGCGATGAAGGCGTACGCCAAGGCATGGGCCTTCAAGCACCCGACCGGGCGCGACCTGTTCGCCGTGCTCGAGCAGGAGCTCGGCGAGGACCTCGGCTGGTTCCTCGGCCCGGCGTTTCACGACGTCGGCGGCGTCAAGCTGTCGGTGCGCAGCGCGAGCTGCCGGCCGTCGCATCCGCCGCGCGGCGTGTTCGGTGACGGCGCGACCAAGAAGCTGGTCACCGAGAGCGAGGCGGGCGACACCGGGTCGTGGCAGTGCGAGGTGGTCGTGCAGAACCCGGGCGTGGTCCACGTGCCGGTCGACGTCGAGCTGCGCTTCGCCGATGGCTCGGCCGAGCGCGTGCGCTGGGAGGTCCGCGGCGACAGCCACTGGGAGCGCTTTCCGATCGAGCGCAGCTCGCGGCTGGTCGACGTGCGGCTCGATCCCGACCACAAGATCGCGCTCGACTCGCCGGTCCTGCACGAGCGGCGACTCGACGGCGACGGCGCGGCGTCGCTGCGCGCCTCGGCCCGCATGGCGTCGTGGACCCAGCTGGTCATGCAGCTGGTGGGGCCGTGATGGCGGCGCGCCTCGGGATTCGCGACATGGTGCGCGCCGGGCCGCGCGCGGTCGGCCGCTACACCGGCACGCTGCTCGCGGTGTTCGTCGTGCAATCGCTGGTCGCGGTCGCGGCGATGCTCGCGATGGCGTTCGTGCTGTCGCTCGCGTTCTCGCACCTGCCGATCCTCGACGACGCGATCGACGGCGACCTGGTCGCGCTGGCGTGGTGCCTGCGCTTCGCGCACGACAGCTTCCTCGCGTGCGCCGGCATCGCGTTCGGCGCGGTCCTGCTGTGGCTGCTCGCCTCGTGGTTCCTGGTCGGCGGCCTGCTCGGCGTGCTCGTGCAGCGCCCCGAGGGCCGCGGCGGCACCGCGCGCTGCTTCGGCTCGGCCGGCGCGACCACCTACCTCAAGTACGCGCGGCTCGCGCTGTGCTCGATCCCGGGCTGGCTGGTCGCGCTGTTCCTGCTGATGACCGGCACGAGCGCGATGACGCCGCGGATCGAGCACGCGCTCGTCGCGAGCGATCTGATCGTCCCGGTCGCGGTCGCGCTCGTCCCCGCGCTGCTCGTGCTCCACGCCGTGTGGACGATCGAGGACTACGCGCGGGTCGAGCTCAGCTTGCGCCACGACAGCCACGATCCCGGCGTGATCGCCACCTACCTGCGCACGACCGCGTTCGTGCTGCGCCGGCCGATCACGCTGGTCCACGGCGCGCTCGGCTGGCTCGCGTTCGCGCTGGTCACGATCATCTACGCGTCCATCGCGCAGGGCCACCCGATGTACGGCGCGGAGGGCGCGGTCACGCTGTTCGTGATCCGTCAGGGCGTGGCGCTCGCGCGCACCGCGATCCGGTTCGGCGTCCTCGCCGGCCAGGTCGAGCTCGGCCGCGCGCGCGCGCTGCCGCCGCGCCGGCTCGACGAGCGCGCCACGCCGGCGCGCCAGAGCTGAGCGCGCGGCGAGCGCTGCCGCGGCGCGGATCGGCGCGCGCGCCTGCCGCCCCCGAGCCGAGCCGCGCGGCGGCGCACGGCTGCCAGCTCGCCACGCGAGCGCAGATCGCCGAGCGCGCGACCCGAGCGCGCGACCCGAGCCGCCACCCGAGCGCGCCGCGCCGGTGCGCCGGGTCGAACGCACCGCGGCCGCTCCACCAGCGCGCCGGGGTCGAGCACCGCGTCCGCTACACCAGCACGCCGGGGTTGAGCACGCCGCGCGGATCGAGCGCGCGCTTGGCCGCCGCGAACGCGTCGCCGAGCAGCGCGGGCCGCTCGCGCACGTACCACGGCATGTGGGTGCGGCCGACCGCGTGATGGTGCGTGATCGTGCCGCCCGCCGCGACCAGCGCCTCGCACGCCGCCGCCTTGATCGCGCGCCACTGCGCGAGCTCGCCGCCCGCGCGAAGCGGCGCGACGAACGTGTAGTACGGCGCCGGCCCGTCGGGATAGACATGGGTGAACCGGCACGCGACCAGACCGCCGCCGTCGCCATCGAGCGCGGCCTGCACCGCGGCGGTGACGCGCGCGTGCAGCGCCGGAAACGCCGACCACGTGCACGCCGTCTCGAACGTGTCGCTGAGCACGCCGATCGACAGCAGCGCGGATTGTAGATACGGCGCGTCGAAGAACGCGCGTCGCCACGCGCCCGCCTCACCCGCGCGCGCGTCGTCGCTCTGGCTCGCCACCTCGCCGCCGTGATCGCGCACCAGCTCGAGCGCGCGCCCGAGCCACGCCGCGAGCGGGTGATCCGCCGACTCGAACCCGACCAGCAGCACGCTCGTGCCGTCGAACCGCACGCGATGCAGGCGCGCCTCGGTGGGGTCGAGCAGGCGGGCGTTCGACGGCTGCAGCCCCGATTGGGCGAGCGCGCGCGCCGCGGCCACGCCGTCGTCGAACGCGCGGAATGCGACGCTGGCGCTCGCCCGCCAGCGCGGGCGCGGCACGACCCGCATCCACGCCTCGGTGATCACGCCGAGCGTACCCTCGCTGCCGCACAGCCAGCGCACCGGCTCGGGTCCCGCGCCCGACGCCGGATGGCCGTGCGTCGCGATCGTGCCGCGCGGCGTGACCACGGTCAGGGCGTGACAGTGGTCCTCGATGTGGGTGGGCCCTGTCGCGTAGTGCCCTCCCGCGCGGGTCGCGAGCCAGCCGCCGAGCGTGGACATCTCGAACGACTGCGGAAAGTGCCGCAGCGTGAGCCCGTGCGCGGCGAGCTCGTCCTCGAGCGCCGGCCCGAGCGTGCCCGCCGCGATCCGCGCGAGCCGGCTCGTCGCATCGACCTCGCGCACGCCAGTCATCGCGCCGAGATCGAGCGCCACCACCGCCTCGCGCCCGGTACGGGCCGCCGCCGCATCGACGCCGCCCACCACCGACGTGCCGCCGCCGAACGGCAGCACCGCCCAGCCGCGCGCGTCGCACGCCTCGAGCACGCGCGCCACCTCGCTGGCGTCGCGCGGCCGCGCCACCACGTCCGGCGCGCCGGCGTAGTCACCCGCGAACCCCGCCGCGAGATCCGGCCACGATCGCCCGCGCGCGTGTGCCGCTCGCTCGCCGGGCTCGCTCGACGCGAACGCCGCGAGCGCATCGGGCACCGCAACCGCTGGCGCGGGTACGCTGGGCTCCTCGGGAGGGAGCGCGCGCAGCGTCGGCCGCGCCCCCGGCACGATCGCGCCCGCGAGCTGGACCAGTCCCGCGCGCGCCGCGTCGTCGGGGAAACGCTCGCGCCAGCCCCACGCCCACAGGCTGCGCTGCCTCGTCATCGTGACCGCGATGATGGTGTAATGTGCCGCGCATGTCGACCACGCCGAACCTCGAGAAGCTGCTCCAGGACAGCGGGCTCGCCGACAAGGCCCAGCACGTCGATACCAACCTGGTCCGCATGCAATGGGGCTCGGCGTTCGTGCTGGTCGGCGTCTCGGGCAGCGCGGTCGTCGCGATCGCGCCGCTGTTCCGCGAGCTGCCGCGGGATCGGGTGACCGAGTTCTATCGCAAGCTGCTCGATCACAACGCCTACATGGGCGGCATGGCCGCGTTCGCGATCCAGCCCGACGGCTGGGTGATCCTCCACGCCGGTCGCGCGCTGCGCGGCATGGACGCCAACGAGTTCGCGACCATGGTCGCCGGCGTGGGTCGGTTCGCCGACCAGTTCGACGACCAGCTGATCGGCGAGTTCTACGCCGCTCAGCCCGAAGCCACCAACCAGGCACCGGTCCAGTAGCGGACCTGTTCGCGCTCGCTGGTGCTCGCGACGTCGTTGGCGTCCCGATCGTTCGCGTTCCGATCGTTCGCGTTCCGACCGTTCGCGTTCCGACCGTTCGCGTTCCGACCGCGGTCGTCGTCTGCTTCGCGCCGCGTTCGGTCCGACGGGTGGCGGCCCGTCGCCCTGCGGCGCCAGCGCCGGGCTCGAGCCCGACCGGGCGCATGCCGAGCGAGCGCGGCACCAGCGCGGCGTGCTCTCGGCTCGATCCCTGGCCCTGGTTGCGGCCCGCGACCACGACGTGTCCGGTGTACCCGTCGGACCGCACGAACGAGCCGCGCGCGATCTCGCGATCGAGTACCTCGCCACAGAGGATCTGATCGGTGGGGCCGCCGATCCATCGCCGATCGCTTCGCTGCCGCTCCTTGCGTTACGCCCGGTAGCGCTGCGTCGCGGCGCATCGCGCTCGGCGCGCCTCGGCAGCCGCAGCCAATCATCTCCTGTGTGGCGAGGTACGGATCCGACCGGTCCCGACGCCCGCTCACCCGATCAGCCCACGCGACCTCCCGACCGGAGCCACCACCGGGTGCATTCTGATTTCTCGAAGCTCCCCGACACGCGATCGAGCGACCAGTCCACGGGTCTTCACCGCCGCGCACTGCGAGCTCGGGATCGCCCGGCTCGCACGCCGCGGCTCGCCGAGGGCTTGACCTCGGCGAGCCCGAGCTGCAGGTTTGCCATCGCACGCAGCATGGCGCCCACCGTGATCAGCGGATCGCGGCTGCGCTGCGCCTTCGCGAGCAGGAGCGCGCCCTCGATCGCGGCGAGCGCGAACACCGCGAGCTGGCGTGCTGGCTCGCGCGCCACCGCGGTCGTGGCGAGCCGGTCCACGATCAGCTCGCGCCACTCGGTGTAGTGCGCCTCGACCGCCTGCCGGATGGTGTCGGAGGTCGCCGGCGCTTCGAGCGCGACCGCCGCCACCGGGCAGCCGTGCTCGTACCCGGACGCCGCGAGGTCGTCCGCCAGCAGCTTGCACACCTCGTCGACCGCGACGCCGAGGTTCGGCGCCCGCGCGAGTACGGACTCGATCCGGGCCCGCCACGCCGCGCCCGCCTGCCCGAGCGCAGCACACGCGAGCTCGTCCTTGCCGCCCGGAAAATGAAAGTACAGCGAGCCGCGCGGTGCGCCGCTCTCCTCGAGGATCTCGGCCAGCCCGGTCGCGTGATAGCCCTGTCGCTCGAACAGGCGCGCCGCGGTCGCGACCAGCTTGTGCCGCGTCCTCTCGCCCTTGCTCGCCGCGAGCTCGCTCATGCCGGCACCCCCGTCGCGGGCCGCCGCATCGTCACCGGCAGGAACGAGTGCCGGAACCCGCGCCACAGCGCGCTCCACTTGTTGAGCTTCGGGTCTGGCTCGCCACCCGCCGCCATCGCGTGGATCTGCGCCTGGAACCACAGCGCCTGCAGCGCGTCGTCGACCGGCCGCAACCGGCTGCGGATCGCGACGGCCGGCGCTGCGGCGAGGCGTCCGTCGAGCAGGCGCGCCGGCAGGTCCGGCGTGTGCGTCATCGGCCGCGCCAGACCGATCATGTCGATCGCGCCTGACCCCAGCGCTGCATCCATCACCGCGCGGCTGCGCATCCCGCCGGTCAGCATGATCGGTAGCGAGGTGGCTCCGCGGATCCGTCTCGCGTAGTCGAGAAAGTACGCCTCGCGCTCGCGCGAGCTCGCGCGCTGCTCGGCCGGCAGCTCGCCCGCCCCCGCCATGGCCGGGCTCTCGTAGTTGCCGCCGCTGAGCTCCAGCAGGTCGATCCCGGCAGCGTCGAGCATGCGTGCGACCTCGATCGCCTCATCGGCCGTGAACCCGCCGCGCTGGAAATCGGCCGAATTGAGCTTGACCCCGATCGGAAACGCCGGCCCCACCGCGCCGCGCATCGCCTCGACGACCGCGAGCAAGAAGCGACTCCGGCCCGCGAGATCCCCACCCCAGGCGTCGTGCCGGCGGTTGCTGCGCGGTGACAGGAACTGCGAGACCAGGTAGCCATGCGCACCGTGCAGCTCGACACCGGCGAACCCGGCAGCCTTCGCGACGCACGCCGCGGTCGCGAAGCGTGCGATCAACGCCTCGATCTCGCGCTCGCTCAGCGCGCGCGGCCGCGCGAACAGGCCCGCGAATCCCTTCAGCGCCACCGCCGAGGGTGCGACCGGCCGACCGGTCAGTCGCCGCGGACTCTGGCGACCCGCATGATTGAGCTGCATCCACAGCGCTGCGCCGTGCCCCTGCGCCGCCTCCGCCCACCGCCGCAGCGCCTTCAGGTGACGATCGTCGACGATCGTCACGTTCCCGGGCTCGCCCATCCCGCTCGGATCCACGATCACGTGGCCCGTGACGAGCAGCCCGGCCCCTGATCGAGCCCAGCGCTCGTATACCCGCACGAGCGCATCGGTCGGCGCTCCGGTCTCCGGATCCGCCAGCACCTCGGACATGGCGGCCTTGGCAATGCGATTGGCGAGAACCGCGCCGGAGCGCAGCGCGAGCGGAGAGGCGATGAATGACATGGTCGGGAATAAATATGACGACCGGTCTACATTGCGCAAGAGAAACTATGCAGACCGGTCCAGTGATTCCACGAATCACTGGACTGGTCTACATAATTAGCGAAGAACCCTAGGGCCGCCCGGACGGGCCGTACGGCCCGGAAGCCTGGCGCGCGGCCAGGACGCCCGGACGGCCGGACGCCCGGACGGCCGGAACACCCGGACGGCCCCGACGGCACGGACAACCCGGACGGCCGGACGGCCGGAACGCCCGGACGGCCGGACGCCGGACGGCCCGGACGGACAACCCGGACGGCCCCGGAGGCACGGACAACCGGACGGGCCCGGACGGCCCGGACGGCCCCGACGGCCCGGACGGGAGCGTCAGAGGTGGACGCGCTCGAACTGGACGAGCTCCGCGATCTGATCGAAGCGCTGCTGGATGCGCGCCGGCGTCAGGTCGCGCAGACCATCGACCGAGAACTGCTCGACCGCGAAGCTGCCCATCACGCTGCCCATGATCATGGCGGTGCGGATGGTGGCTGGAGAGAGATCGGCTGCGTATGCGAGATAGCCCATCAGGCCACCCGCGAAGCTGTCGCCCGCGCCGGTCGGATCCTTCACGTCGGACAGCGGCATCGCCGGGGCAGCAAACACGCCGCCGCCGTGGAACAGCAGGGCGCCGGCGTCGCCGCGCTTGATGATGACCGAGGTCGGGCCCATCTTCAGGATCCGGGCCGCGGCGCGGTACAGGTTGTGCTCGCCGGCGAGCTGGCGCGCTTCCTCGTCGTTGACCATCAACGTCTGAACCCGGGCGAGCGTCGCCTCGAGCTCCTCGCGCTTGATGTCGATCCACAGGTTCATCGTGTCCGCGGCGACGAGCGCGGGCGCGCGGACCTGACGGAGCACGTCGTGCTGGAGCACGGGATCGATGTTGCCGAGCAGGACGAGCTGGGCGTCGCGGTGCGCCGCGTTCAGCTTGGGCTGGAACTCGGCAAACACGCCGAGCTTGGTCGCGAGGGTCTCGCGCGTGGCGAGATCAGGCGCGTAGCGCCCTGCCCAGTGGAAGGTCTCGCCGGTGCGCCGCTCGATCCCGCCGATGTCGACCCCGACGGCGGCGAGCTCGTCGATGTGGCGCTGCGGGAAGTCGTCGCCGACCACCGCGACCACGGAGACGTGGCGGGTGAAGTACGCAGCGGCGCGGGCGATGAACGACGCCGAGCCGCCCAGCAGGTCGCGATGCAGCCCGAACGGGCCGTCGATATCGTCGAGCGCGACCGAGCCGACGACGAGCAGGGAGCGGTGAGCGCTGCGCTGGTGCATGCAAAGCGTCCTGGTACCATGCCCGAGGCGTGGCGATCCATTCCGA
>DATJAE010000060.1:0-6006 GCA_035516595.1 Kofleriaceae bacterium
ATGATTGGTTGCGGCTGCCGAGGCGCGCCGAGCGCGAGGCGCCGCGACGCAGCGCTACCGGGCGTAACGCAAGGAGCGGCAACGAAGCGATCGGCGATGGATCGGCGGCCCCAACCGATCAGATCCTGTGTGGCGAGGTACCTAGTTGAGGCGGTCGACGCGCTCGCGCAGCGACGCGAGATCGCGCGCGATCCGCGGATTGCTCGGCTCGAGGATCGCGAGCCGCTCGAGCACGTCGAGCGAGCGCGGCATGTCGCCGTTCTTGCCGTAGATCCCGGCGAGGTTGACCAGCATGCGCGCCACGATCAGCCGCTTGCTCGCCGCCGCGATCACGCTGGGCTCGAGCACGGCGGTCGGCGTCGTGGTCTGGCGAAGCAGCGCTTCGAGATCGGCAGGGGTGAGGATCCGGCCGCGGCTGAACGGATCGATGAACAGCCAGGCATCCTCGATCGCGGCGCGCACCAGGAAGTGGCCGGGGAAGTTCACGCCCTGTGCGAGCACGCCGACCCGCCGCGCGATCTCGAGGTAGACCACCGAGAGCGAGATCGGGATCCCGACGCGGCGGTCGAGCACCTCGCACAGGAACGAGTTGCGCGGGTCGTAGTAGTCGTCGGTGTTGCCGGCGTAGCCGAGCCGGTCGAACAGGTGATCGCTGATCGCGCGCGCGCGGGCGATGCCGCTGGCGGCGCGCCGCACGTCGGGCAGCGTACGCGCCGCGATCGAATCGAGCACCTCGCGATAGTCCTCGAGATCGCGCTCGGGGTAGTCCCACGCACCGATCAGCAACGCGGCTTGGTCGAGTTGGAAGTCGTCGCGCGCGACGACCTCGCTGAACCGCGCCAGACCCGGGCTTGGTTCCATCGGATACCGAGAATATCAAACTCCAGCCGCGGGTTTCACGTGGTCGACATCAGACGACCCGCGCTCGATGTGCGACACTCGGAATCCATGGCCGAGGAGCCACGCCCCGGGCTGATCGTCGGCGGCCGCTACGAGCTCGTCGAGATGGCAGGTCGCGGAGGCATGGCCGACGTCTGGCGCGGCCGGGTGCGCGGCGACTGGGGATTTGTCCGTGACGTCGCGGTCAAGCAGATGCACCAGAATCTCGCACTGCAGCCGCCGTACGTCGCGATGTTCGTCGAGGAGGCGCGGATCGGCTCGATGCTGCAGTCTCCGAATGTTGCCGAGGTCCACGACTTCGTCCACGACCGGGGTAATTACTACATGGTGCTCGAGTGGATCGACGGGCTCGACCTCGGCACGTGGATCCGCTGGCACGCCGGTCGCAACGAGCCGACCCGGTGGGAGCTGGTCGCCGCGGTCGCGGTCGGCGTGCTGCGCGGCCTGGCATCCGCCCACGAGCGCACCGCCCCCGATGGCACGCCGCTGCCGGTCGTGCATCGCGACGTGTCACCGCACAACGTGCTGCTGACCTCGCGCGGCATGGTGAAGCTCATCGACTTCGGGCTCGCGCTCGCACCCGATCGCCCGGCCGAGACCACCGAGGCCGGCATCGTGAAGGGCAAGATGTCGTATCTCGCGCCCGAGATCGTCGGCGGCGGGCGGCCGATCCCGGCGAGCGATCAGTTCGCGTGCGGCTCGGTGCTGTGGGAGGCGCTGGTCGGCCGCAAGCTGTTCGACGGCACGACCGACTACGAGACCTACTGCCGGCTGCGCGACTGCATGGTGCAACCGCTGCGCCCGCTGCGCCCCGACGTTCCACAGCCGTTCCTCGCGATCATCCAGCGCGCGCTGTCGGCCGACGTCGAGGCGCGGTTTCCGTCGGCGCGCGAGATGGCGCGGCAGATCGGCACCACGCTCAAGAAGGTGCAGCTGCGCAAGGACCTCCACACCGTGCTGGCGCGCACCGTCGCCGAGGCGCGCGAGGGCATGGGGCTGGGGCCGCGCACCGGCGATCCGTCGTCGGCCACGCCGATCGCGCAGCTCGTGCAGGACGACACGCCGCGGATCGAGCTCGCGCCCAAGGTCGCGCCGCTCGGCCCGCTGCAGGGCACGATGGGCAAGGTGCTCGGCCTGCGCCACCGCCTGCCGTTCTTCGGACGCAAGCGCGGATGAGGGCGGCGGCGCTGGTCGCGATCGCGGCGTGCGGCGGCGGTGCGGCCCCGCCGGCGCAGATCGCCGCCGGGCCGGCCACGATCGACAGCGCGACCGTGACGCTCGACTTCGGCGGCCTGTCGCTCGATCACTTCGTCGCGATCGGCAAGGCCGACGATCTCGATCCCACGCACTACTACGACCCGACCGATCCGACCGAGGCCACGCTGGTGCCGGCGGCGCGCGCGACCGGCCGCGACGGCGACTGGCTCGTGCTCGACGACGGCGTGAAGCTCCGCCTGATCGACGGCCCGTTCGACGGCTGCGCCGAGCTCGACGTCGACGCCAGCAAGGTGAAGGACGCCGCGTGGCTCCAGCTCGCGCTGCCGCGCGCCGCGGGCGAGCCGATCTACGGCACCGGCGACGCCGCCGCGACCGCGAACGTCGCCGGGTCCGTGCGCGAGCTCCAGCTGCGCGTCGATCAGACGTCGGAGTCGTCGACCAACGAGACCCACGTGCCGGTGCCGCTCGTGATGTTCCCGCGGCGCGGCGCGGCGCTGTTCGTTGCCGACGATCGGCCGGGCGCGCTCGATCTCGCCAAGACCGATCCGGGCGTGGTCAGCGCGACGTTCACCCTGCCGTCGCGCGGCATGTACCAGGTGTTCCTGTACACCGCGCCGACCGATGATCCGCTCGCGCTCGTGCGCGACTACGTCGCGCTCACCGCGAAGCCGCGCGTGCCGCCGAAGTGGGCGTTCGCGCCGATGTTGTGGCGCAACGTGTGGGACTCGTCGGACGAGATGCTCGGCGACGCCGACGCCTTGCGCTCGCGCCACATCCCGACCTCGACCATGTGGATCGACGATCCGTGGCAGACCGGGTTCAACACGTTCGCGATCGACCAGACCCGATTCGCCAGCCCCGATCAGCTGCTCGCCGGCCTCGCCCAGCGCGGGTTCAACGTCGTGTTCTGGTCGTCGCCGTACGTCGACGTCACCGGCGTGACCGCCGCCGACTACGCGACCGCCGCGGCGAACGGCTACTTCGTCGACGATGGCTCGGGCCAGCCGCTCGACTTTCCGTGGTCGAACGGCCCGGGCGGTCTGGTCGACTTCACGAACCCGGCCGCGGCGCAGTGGTGGGGCGCGCGCGTGCAAGCGTTCGTCCAGCAGACCGGCGCCAAGGGCTTCAAGCTCGACTTCGGCGAGGACGTCGTGCCCGAGCTCGGCGGCACGCTCATCGACATGGAGCTCGCGGGCGGCGACAACTCGGTGCTGCACGCGCGCTACAGCGCCGGCTATCATCAGACCTACCTCGCCGCGCAGCCGGTTGCCGACGCGTTCGCGATCACGCGCGCCGGCGCGTGGGGCGAGCAGGCGAGCAACACCGCGATCTGGCCGGGCGATCTCGACAGCGACCTGTCGCCGCACGGCATCGACAACGGCTCGGGCGAGCTCGCGGTCGGCGGCCTGCCGTCGGCGATCAGCCGCGGGCTGTCGTTGTCGGTGTCGGGCTATCCATTCTATGGCTCGGACATCGGCGGATTTCGCAGCGGGCCGAACAGCGGCGCACCCACGACGGAGACCCTGCTGCGCTGGGCCGAGTACGCCGCGCTCGGCACGATCATGCAGCTCGGCGGCGGCGGCCCGGATCACGATCCGTGGGACACCACGCTGTACGACGCCGGCGCCGACGCGACCTACGCGACCTATGCCGAGCTCCACATGCAGCTCGTGCCGTATCTCTGGATGCTCGCGCTGCAGGCCGGCACGGACGGCACGCCGGTGACCCGGCCGGCCGGCTTCGTCTACGACTGCGCGTGCGACGACGCGATGTTCCTGCTCGGCGACGCGCTGCTGGTCGCGCCGGTGATCGAGCCGGGCGCGACCACGCGCGACGTCGTGCTGCCGCCCGGAACGTGGGTCGATCGCGCGACCGGCATTCCGGTCAGCGGCGACGGCCAGACCTCGATCACCGTCCCGGCGCCGCTCGACGCGATCCCGCTGTGGTACCGCGCCGGCTCGATCGTGCCGATGTTCGCCCTCCCGGCCGACACGCTGCTCGGCGCCAGCACGCCGGGAGTGACGTCGTACACAGATCCGGCGCTCGGCGGCGAGCTGCGGCTGATCGTCACGCCGGGCGCGGCCGCCACGCTGGCGATGAACGACGGCACCACCGCGAGCGCGTCGGCCGACGCCACGACCCTCGGGTTCTCGGTCGGCAGCGACTACGGCGCGATCACGTTCGACCTCGACGCGCGCGCGCTCCCGCCGCCGGTGTCGGCGCCGTCCGCGGTGCTGGTCGACGGCGTGCCGCTGCCCTCGGTGGGTGATGCCGCGACCCTGCAAACATGCGTGAGCGGCTGCTGGTGGTTCGACCTCCCGAACAAGCATCTCCAGATCCGAGTTGCCCTCACCGGATCGCATCAGATCTCGATCGACTGAGCCACCGGGCGCGAGCCGATCGCGCTCGTTCGTCGTAGGATGCATGCGGGCATGGCGACGAGATCGCGACGGCGGACGTGGGGACCTGGCCGGTTCGCGCGCGGGAGTCAGGCGCCGGTCTCGCGCGACGCGAGCCGCGAGTGGATGGCCGGCGCGGTGCGCGCGCGCTTCCCCAAGCTGGTGGCCGCGCTCGGCGACGCGCTGTTCGAGACCATGCTCGGCGCATACCTCGATCGCGAGCCCGCGGCGCAGCGCTCGCTGCGCGACAGCGCGCGCATGCTCGCCGAGTTCCTGGCCGCGCAGCCCGACTATCCGGTGTGGTACGCCGAGCTCGCGCGACTCGATCGCGCGCACGTCGAGGTGCTGCACGCGCCGGCGGTGTCCACCCTCACGCGCGACGAGCTGACGCTCGACCGCCGGCTCGCGCTCGTGCCCGCGCACGCGCTGGTCGATCTGACCACGACCAGCGACGAGCTGTGGAACGCGCTCGACCGAGGCGCGCCGTGCGATCGGCCGCGCGCGCTCGACTGGCCGCGCACCGTGCTGGTGTGGCGGACCCACGGGCTCGCGGTGGGCGATCGCACGGTCGACACCGACGAGGCCGCCGCGCTGCGCCTCGCGGCGCAAGGCACCAGCGTCGCCGAGCTCACCGCACGCCTGCGCGGCGACAACCCGAGCGCACGCGCGCTCGACCTCGCGCTGCGCTGGATCGACGCCGGCGTGCTCGTCCGCTGATCACTCCTCGGGGAACGAGCCCTCGGCGCTGCCCTTGTCGCCTTCCTCGTCCTTCGGCGCCGGGCGGATGTAGATGTCGTCGATCCGCCACTCGTCGTCTTCCTTGCGCAGCACGATCCGGTAGCGCATGCCGTTCTCGTCCCAGCGCAGCTCGGCGCGGTCGGTGCCTTCCTCGACCGGGCCGTTGACGTGCTTGCCGAGGCCCGACAGGAAGCCCTCGACCTGGCGCATCAGGCCGTCGCGGCGCCGCGCGGTGAGCGTGTTGAGCGTGGCGGTGACGTCGCGCGCCGCGATCGCGTCGGCGAACATGCGCAGCGCGTCGCGCGGCCGCTTCGCGCGCGACCGCGTCACCAGCTCGGAGTCGAGCCGCCACGCCGCGCCCTCGCGCTCGAGCGACACCAGCTTGCCGTCCGAGAAGCTGATCAGCGCGCGCTCGCCGACGTCGGGGTTGCCCTTGAGGCTGTCCTCGAGCACGCGCGCCTGCCAGCGCCGCTCCGGCTCGCTCTGCTTCCACTCGAGCGCGAACTCGTCGTAGCTCAGCTTCTTGCGCGCGTCGTCCGACATCAGGTCGTAGGCCGCGCGCGGATCGTTGGAGCGCAGCGCGCTGACGTACGCGCGGACGCCGTCGGCGGCGGGAGATGACGGCCCCACCGGGGCGCCGCACGCGGCGAGCGCGGTCACGACTGCCAGCGCGCGAAGCACGCGACGACAGTAGCACGCCGAAAAAACAAAGCCGCCGAAGCACCATGCTTCGGCGGCCCCCCCTTGCTGC
>DATJAE010000061.1:0-2985 GCA_035516595.1 Kofleriaceae bacterium
CGCGACCGCCGCGATCGGCACGATCGCGCCCGGCGAGTGATCCGAGATCCCGACGACCTCGACCAGCCGGGCCAGCGCGTCGAGCCGGCGCAGGTTGGTCTGCTCGATCGGCGCCGGATAGCCCGAGATGCAGTGCATGAGCGCGACGCCGCCGTTGCCGCTGCTGCGCGCGGTCTCGATCGCCTCGGCGACCTCGGCGTCCGATGCCATGCCGGTGGACATGATCAGCGGCTTGCCGGTCCGGGCGGCGTGCGCGATCAGCTCGAGGTCGATCAGCTCGAACGACGCGATCTTGAACGCGGGAGCATCCAGCGCGTCCAGCCGATCGATCGATTCCTCGTCGAACGGGGTCGAGAACACGACCATGCCGCGCGCCTGGCCGTGCGCGAACAGCTCGGCGTGCCACTGCCACGGCGTGTGGGCCTCGTCGTAGAGGTCCCACAGCGAGCGGCCCTGCCACGGGCCGTCGGCGATGTGGAAGTCGCCGGCCGCGGCGTCGAGCGTCATCGACGCGGGGGTGAACGTCTGCAGCTTGATCGCGTCGCAGCCGGCGTCGGCGGCGGCGTCGACGATCGCGTGTGCGCGCGCGATGCTGCCGAGGTGGTTCGCCGACATCTCGGCGATCACGAACGGTGGCTGGTCCGCGCCGATCTCGCGCCCGATCTTCATTGGACGACGAACTCCTGGAAGAACATCCGGCGCACCTTGTTCGGGCCGACCAGCTTCTCGAGCTTGGTCACCAGGTCGGTGCGCAGCTTCTCCTTGGCCTCGCTGCCCAGCGTGTCCTTGAGGTGCAGGCCCGACAGGTGGCTGAGGATCATGTCGCGGATCAGCTGCTTGCTCTTGTCGAACGTCGGCTCGCTGTCGGGCGTGAGCTCGAGCACGAGCGTCACCTTCAGGTAGCGGGCCGGGCCGGGCTCGTCGAGGTTCACCACGAACGGATCGAGCGCGAGCACCGGGCCGGTGACCTCGCTGGTGAGCGGCGCCGGCTCCTTGACGGGCGCGGCGTCGGCCGGCTTGACCGTCAGCACCTTGAACGCGATGAAGCCGGTCGCGCCGAGGTTGAGCAGCAGCATCCCGAGCAGGGCCTTGCTGGTTTTCGGCTTGTCGGCCGCGGGCGGGGCGGGCGGCTTCGCGGATTCCTCGCTCATGGCCGCCTCCACAGCAACCGGCGTGCCGCGCGGTTCGCGCGCGATGCCGGCGGGTTGCGCGGCCGGTGCACCGGGTAGGACGTCAGGATTGGCGACGATCGCATCGCCCTTCGGTTCGACCGCGATGGTCGATCCATGGAGGTCGTCGGCGAGGTTGACGCGCGAGATCGACCCAACTGGCCCAAACCGCGCGGGGCGCGATGGCACGAACGTCGCACTTCGCCCGGGCGATGGCGACCCACGAGCTTCCGACGAACCAGCATCCCGCGCCCGCCGGCGTCCGGATCCTGGTCGTCGACGACGATCCGCGGATTCGCCGCATCATCAGCAACGCGATCTCGCGGATCGGCTTCCACGTGTTCACCGCGGACGACGGCGTCCCGGCGGTGAAGCTCGCGGAGCAGACCCCGCCGGATCTCGCGCTGGTCGACTTTCACATGCCTACACCGGGCATCGAGGTGATCCGCAAGCTCAAGCAGATGTACGGCGCCTCGGTGTGGGTGGCGGTGCTCAGCGGCCAGGACGACGAGGACATGCGCTCGACCTGCTTCGCGGCGGGCGCGGATGACGTGCTCGCCAAGCCGGTGATGATCGCCGAGCTCAAGCGCCGCGTGCTCGCCGCCGCGCGCAACCAGCAGGCCTACGTCGAGTCGCGGCTCGCGCAGGAGCGCGCCGATCGCCTGCTCGCGTACGGCGCCGAGGCCGCCGCGATGCTCGCGCACGACCTCAACAACGGCCTGGCGGTCGCGCTCAGCAACATGACCTACCTGCACGGCGTCGTGCAGCTCGGCGAGGACGAGACCCAGGCGCTGACCTCGACGGTCAACGCGCTGCGCCGGATGTCGGGGCTGGTCGCGAACTTCGTCGATATCGCGCGGTTCGAGGACGCCGCGGTCAAGCCCCAGGCGGTCGCGACCAACGTGCGCGCGCTGGTCCACGAGGTGATCGACGTGCACTCCGCGATCCCGGATCGCGCGGTGCACTACGAGGTCGACTGCGACCCCGCGATGGTCGGCTACTTCGACGTCGCGCTGATCGAGCGCGTGCTGCACAACCTGGTCGGCAACGCGTCGCGCTACTGCTCGCGCGACGGCACGATCCGGATCAGCGCGCGGGTGTGGAACGAGCTCGACCCGACCAGCTGCGAGGTCCGGGTGTTCAACACCGGGCCGTGCATCCCCGAGCACATGCGGGGCAAGCTGTTCGCGAAGTACGCCAAGGGCCAGGGCGGCAAGCGCGGCTTCGGTCTGTACTTCTGCCGGCTCGCCTGCGAGGCGCACGGCGGTGCGATCGAGTACCAGCCGAGCGACGCGGGCTCGGCGTTCGTGCTGCGGCTACCCGGACAGGGTTAGCTCACGCGGCGTACTTGCGGAGCTTCTCGACCAGCGTGGTGCGGTTGAGGCCGAGCAGCGCGGCGGCCTCGGTGCGGTTGCCGCCGGCCTTCTCGAGCGCCCGCTCGATCATCTTGCGCTCGAGGTTCTCGAGCGCGCTGCGCAGATCGAGCGAGCTGTCGGCCAGCTCGACGCGCTCGAACACGCCCGAGCCCTCGGCGCGGACGGTCTCGGGGACGCGCACCTCGCTGCGCGCGAACGTCTGGCGCGCGCTCGGCAGCGGGATGTCGGCCTCGCCGAGCGTGCTGCGGCGCGCGAGCAGGACAGCGCGCTCGATCACGTGCGCGAGCTCGCGGACGTTGCCCGGCCAGTGATACGCGCACAGCGCGGTGAGCGCCGAGGCATCCATGCCGGTGACGTTGCGGCCGAGCTTCTCCGCAGCGCGGGTCATGCACTGGCTCGCGATGTCCACGATGTCCTCGCGGCGCTCGCGCAGCGCGGGC
>DATJAE010000062.1:0-61387 GCA_035516595.1 Kofleriaceae bacterium
CGCGGCCCCGCAGCGATGCGCGGCGGCGATATCGATCAGGCCGCCGTGCGCGGCGATCACCAGCTCGGCGTCGTCGTCGGCGTGCAGCCCCGCGACCCAGCCGCCGCGCAGCTCCTCCTTCGCGGAGATCCCGTCGATCACCTCGGCGCCGATCACGTCGAGCTGCCACGTGCCGGGCAGGTAGCTGCGCAGCACGCGCGACACCGAACGGATCCAGCGGGTCGCGAGGCTGATCATCACCGGCCGGCCGCTCTCGGCCAGCCGGTCGTCGGAGATCAGCGCGAGCCGGGTCGGCTCGACGTCGGGCTGGCTCGGCGAGCGCCGCGGTGCGGTCTCGCGGATCGCGGCCTGGATGGCCTCCATCTCCTGCGGATCGAGCAGCGCGTCGCTCACGTCCGGGGGATTTGCAACCAGCGGGCCGCGCTAATCCCGCGCAGTCATTGCCGCCGCCGACGCGGTGTCGGCGGCCTTGGCGTTTACCCCTGCTTGAGGTTGTTGACGTCCTGGAGCATCTGATCGGCGGTCGTGATCGTCTTCGAGTTGGCCTCGAACGCGCGCTGGTAGTTGATCAGCGTGACCAGCTCGGTGCCGATGTCGACGTTCGACGCCTCGAGCGCGCCCGCGGTGATCGAGCCGCGCGCCCCCGAGCCGGGAGCGCCCACGATCGCCTGGCCGGAGTCCTGGCTCTCGGTCATCAGGCCGTTGCCCGCGCGCACCAGGCCGTCCTCGTTCGCGAAGCTCGCGATCGCGACCTGCGCGATCGCGCGCTTGTCGCCGTTGTCGAAGATGCCGGTCACCGTGCCGTCCGCGCCGACCTGCACGCTGGTGAGGTTGCCGGACGCGTGACCGTCGATGTCGACGCCGGTGACCGCCGAGTCGGTGCCGGCCGCGTTGCCGCTGAACTGCGTCGTGCCGGCCAGCCCGGTGCCGCCGCTCGCGATGTCGTCGCCGAACTCGAACGCGATCGCCTGGTTCGGCGTGGCGTTGACGAAGCTCGCGCTCGACGCGGTCGTGGTCTGCGCCTGCAGCGCGCCGCTCGAGTTGAACGTCAGCGTGCCCGACGCGATCTCGGTCGGCGTGCCCTTGGTGCCGCCGGTCAGATCGCCACCGTCGACCATCGCGTGCCACTCCCACTGACCTCCGCCCGCATTGCGGAAGTACATCTGCACGGTGTGCGCGTTGCCGAGCGAGTCGTACACCGTCTCCGACGTGTTGTAGCTCGACGTGCCGCTCGGGTTGGCCGGATCCCACGCCGGCGGGACCGGCGCGTTGGAGTCGAGGTTCGCGGTCATGGTCGCGGTCGTGGTCGCCGCCGGCGGGCTCTGGCGCGCGCCGACCGGCAGGTCGCCGATCGTGGTCGAGGTCGCGCCGCTCGAGTCGATCGTGTAGCCCTGCAGGCGCATGCCGGCCTGGTTCACGATGTAGCCGTTCTGATCGAGCTGGAACTGGCCGTCGCGCGTGAAGAACGTGCCGGTCTGGCCGTTGGCGCTGCCGGCGACCTCGAACAGCCCGCCGCCGTTGATCGCGAGATCGAGCGGGTTGCCGGTCGTGGTGATCGCGCCCTGCGTCCACATCGTCTGGGTTCCGGACATCATCACGCCGCCGCCGAGCCGCTGGGCGCCGAGCTGGCCGCCGAGCAGATCGGAGAAGCTCGCGCGCTCGCTCTTGAAGCCGATCGTGGAGGCGTTCGAGATGTTGTCGCCGACCACGCTGATCGCGTCGCCGTTGGCCTCGAGCCCGCTGATGCCGATGTACATGCTGTTGCTGATGCTCATGACTGTGCTCCTATCGAGGTGACACCGCTCGGTGCGAACAGCAGGTCGCCCATTTGCAACTGCGTTCCGGCGGAGGGATCGAGGTCGACCGCATCGACGCGGCCGTGCCAGGTGGAGGTGATCGACGACGGCGACGTGCCGGGATCGATCGCGACGTGATAGCTGCCGGGAGCGACCGGCGCGCCGTTCTGGCCGCGGCCGTCCCACTGCACGGTGCTCGACAGCGAGCCGTCGCTGATCGGGATGCGCCGCACGGTGTTGCCGTTGGCGTCGGTGATCACGACGGACGCACCCTTCATCGCGCTGGTCGAGCTGACGTCGATCGGCGGCGGAGCGCCGCCGGTCGAGGCGACCGTGAAGTCACCGGTCGCGACGTCGCAGGTGCGGCCGACCAGGCTGGACAGCTGCGCGTTCGAGGTCGACGACTGCGCGGCGGCCAGGCTCGCGAGCTGCTGGTTGGTCTCGGTCTGCTGCTCGACCGAGCTGAACTGCGCCAGCTGCGCGACCATGTCGGCGCCGCTCGACGGATCGAGCGGGTCCTGGTTCTCGAGCTGGGCCATGAACAGCTTCAGGAACTCGTCCTGCGTGCCCTGGAGCTGGTTCTGCGGCGTCGAGCTCGTGGCGCTCGAGGTCACGGAGCTGGTGGCGGAGATCGTCATGCGTGCTCCTCGAGCTGGAAGCGCTCGGTGTCGGGGTGTTGCGGCCGCTCGCGGCCCTGCCGATCGCGCGGGCGCGCATCGGGATCGCGCTCGGCGGTGAAGTCCTGGAGGTCCATGCCCCGCGCGCGCAGCGCGTGGTCGAGCGCGCCGGCGTTGCGTGCCAGCCCCGCGGTGACCGCGTCGTCGTTGCTGCGCATCGCGACCCGGACCTCGTCGCCGCGCACCGCGACCGTGACCACGACCCGCGCGGGGCCGTCCTCGACGATCAGGTGGACGTGGCTGGGGTTGGTCGGCGCGTCGGGCGCTTGCGGCGGGGCGGGCGCGGCGGCGGGCTGCGCGCGCACCGGGCCGGGATCCGGCAGCCGGTCGCCAGGCGCGGGCGCGATCGCGATAACGGCCTCGGCGGCGCTCGGCGCGCGCGGCGCATCCTGCGCGGCCGCCGGCCTCTGCGCGCGCTCGAGCTCGGCGATGTAGTCGTGCGCGGCCTGCGCGAGCGGCGTGACCGGCTCGGCCTGCGCGGCGGCTGCGGCCGGCGCGAGCGCGCGCAGCTGGCTGCCGAGCGCCGCGAGCGCGGGGTCGGGCGCCGGCGCGCTCGGGCTCGCCGGCGGGCCGCCGGCGGGCGGCGCGACCGTGGGCGTGGCCGGCGCGGCGCCCTGCCCGACCTGCGCGATCACGTCGCGCACGAGCGCGGTCACCGCGTCGAGCAGCGAGCCGATCGCGCCCGGCTGCGGCGGCGGCGCCGGTTGCGGTGGCGCGCTCGGCGCAGGGTCGATCACGGGCGCGGCGTGCTCGAGGTGCGACGCGAAGGTGGCGCCCAGCCTGGCGAGCTTGTCGAGCTTGCCGGCCGGCTTGGGCGCCGGCGCGGCCGCGAGCTCGAGCGCGGGGATCGCGTTCACCGCCGCCTCGCCGCGAGATCGTCGGAGCCGCGCTGCTCGGCGCTCGCCTCGCGCCGCGCGTGATGGGTCTCGACCCGCTCGACCAGCCGTTCGGCCACGCGCAGCTGGCGCGCGCGCACCTGGAGCTGGCTCGCCGTGGTCTCGGTGTGCTTGACCGCGCTGGCGTGCTTGGCCGCGGCGTCGGCGACCGCGATGCGATACACGCCGGTGTCCTCGCCGACGTCCTCGAGATCGTACACCGTGCGCGCCGCGGCGAGGCTGGCCGGCGCGGCGTCGAGCGCGACCTCGAGCGTGTCCTCTTCCTGCGCGAGGAACTCGCCGGTGCGCTCGGCGCTGGCCACCGCGGTCGAATGCGCGGCGGCCGCGACGTCGCGCAGCCGGGTTCGCGCATCCTTGAGCGCACGCACCACTCGAGGCTTGATCGTCACGCGGGCTCCTTATCCGACCGCCGCGGCGAGGCCGCGCACGGTCGCGTCGTGGGTGGAGGGCTCGTGGGGCGGCTGGCGCGCCCACGCGTCGATGCGCTCGCCGACCGCGAGCGCGTGATCGAGCGGCGCGTTCGCGCCGGGAACGTAGGCGCCGAGCGCCTGCAACTCCTGCGCCTGGCGGCGGCGAGCGAGCTGCTCGCGCGCGCGGATCGCGAGGTCGAGCAGCGGCGGCGGCGCGACCCTGCGCGCGACGCGCGACGCGCTGGCGAGCACGTCGATCGCCGGGAAGTGGCCGCGCGCGGCGAGATCGCGCGACAGCACGATGTGCGCGTCGAGCAGCGAGCGCGCCGAGTCGGCGACCGGATCGGCGAGGTCGTCGCCCTCGACCAGCACGGTGTAGAAGCCGGTGATCGAGCCGCCGCCGGCGCGCGGCGCGACGCGCTCGAGCAGGCGCGGCATCGTCGCGAACACGCTCGGCGGATAGCCCTTGGTCGCGGGCGGCTCGCCGAGCGCGAGCCCGAGCTCGCGCAGCGCCATCGCGAACCGGGTCAGCGAATCGAGCACGAGCAGCACGTTGCCGCCGCGATCGCGGAAGTGCTCGGCGATCGCGGTCGCGGCGAGTGCGCCGCGCACGCGCTCGAGCGGCGAGCGATCGGCGGTCGCCGCGACGATCACCATCTTGTCGCGGCGCGCGCTGGTCATCAGCTCGCGGACCTCGCGGCCGCGCTCGCCGACCAGGCCGACCACGATGACGTCGGCGTCGGCCTGCGACGCGATCTGCTCGACCAGCACGCTCTTGCCGCAGCCCGCGCCCGCGAAGATGCCGACGCGCTGACCGCGGCCGCAGCTCAGCATGCCGTCGATCGCGCGCACGCCGGTGTCGAACCGGCGGTCGACCTGGCCGCGCAGCTCGATCGCGAGCGCGGGTGCGTCGAGCGCGGCGCGATGCGCGCACGCCGGCGGCGGCAAGCCGTCGAGCGGCTCGCCGAACGGATCGATCAGCCGGCCCTTGAGCGCGTCGCCGGCCGGGATGCCGGCCATCGCGCCGCGCAGCCGCACGGTCGCGCCCGGCGCGATCCGGCGCGCCGGCTGCAGCGGGATCGCGAGCAGGGTGCGGCCGCGAAACCCGACGACCTCGCACTTCACGTTGCCGGCCTCGCCCTCGATCTCGACGACCTCGCCGAGCGCGGCGCCGGTCATCGCGATCTGGACCAGCGTGCCGGCGATCTCGACGACCTCGCCGAGCGGCTGCGGCAGCCACCAGCTCGCGATCGCGGCGCGCAGGCTCGCGCGGCCGTGCTCGGTCATCATCATGGCCGTGCTCCGAGCGCCGCGGCGATCGCGGTGCGCAGCTCGCCGAGCCGCGCCGACATCGAGTGCCGGAGCTCGAGCGCACCGCCGCGGATGCGCAGCTCGCCGCGCGCGAGCGCCGGATCGGCGACCACCGCGAGCGGCGCGTCGCCGATCGCCTGGGTCAGCGCCGCGACGTCGTCGGGGTGCGCGCTCGCGACCGCGCCGGGCTCGGGGTGGCGCTCGATCCAGCCGCGCACGGCCGGCGCGATCAGCTGGGCGCGCTCGGTCTGGCCCAGCCAGCTCTCGATCACGCAGCACGCGGCCTCGGCGATCGCGTCGGCGGTGGGCGCGACCGCGCTGGTCCCGGCGGCCTCGAGCGCGGCGACGAGCGACGCGAGCCGCTGGCGCAGCCCCTCGGTCTCGCGCAGCCCCTCGGCCCGGCCGCGCTCGCGCGCCTCGGCGTGCAGTTTCTCGTGATCGATCGCCGGCGCGGCCGGCGCGGCCGGTCGCTGCGGCGACCACGGCGAGTTCGCCGCGGGCGTCGCGACCGCGGGCAGCGACTGGGCCAGCCCGCGGGTCGGGCTCGCCACGCCGGCGAGGAACGGCCGGACGTCGCTCATCCCTCGCCCCGGCTCGGCATGGTCAGCTTGCCCTCGCTCGCCAGCTTCATCGCGGCCTCGACGATCTCGCGCTGCGCGGCCTCGACCTCGGACAGCCGCTTCGGCGACGCCGCCGCGAGGTCGTCGCGCAGCGTGGCGCCGGCGCGCTGCGACAGCGACGCGAGGAAGTGCGCGCGCAGGTCCGACGTCGCGGTCTGGAGCGCGGTGACCAGCGTCTCGGACTGCACCGAGCGCAGCAGGTTGCCCATCTCGCGGGTCGAGATCCGCGCGAGGTCCTCGAACGTGAACATCGCCTCGCGGATCCGGCTCGCGGCCTGCTCGTCGCGCTCGGCGATCTTGCCGAGCAGCTCGTCGCCGCTGGTGCTCGACATCTGGTTGACGACCGCGGCCGAGAACGCCAGGCCGTCGAACTCCGCGCGCGCGTCGGACGTCGCGAGCCCGCCCGCGAGCTCGAGCGCGCGCACCAGGCTCTCGGACGCCTCGGTGACCGCGTGCTCGGGGATCTCCTCGAGCTCGGACACGCGCGCCGCGAGGTCCGCCGCGATCTCGCGCGGCATCAGGTTCAGCACCTTCGCCGCGATCTCGGGTGCGAGCTGGGTCAGGACGACCGCGGCGACCTGCGGGTGCTCGTCGGCGAGCAGCTGGGCGAGCGCCGGGCCCCGCGCGCTGCGCAGCTGCTGCAGCGGCTCGGGCGTCGCGGCGGGCACGCCGAACAGCTTCTGCGCGCGATCGGTGCCGAACGCGCGGTTGGCGAGCCGCCGCACGTACTTGGTGCCGCCGGTGCGCACGATCGCGAGCGGGCTCGAGATCCCGCGCTCGAGCTCCTCGAGCACGCGCACGATCACGTCGCCGCCGACCTCGTCGAGCTGCTGCACCGCATCGACCAGCTTGCGCACGTCGGGCTCGGGCATCTTGCCGAGCACCATCGCGGCGACCTCCTCGTCGAGCGACAGCAGCGCGATCGCTGCCTTCTGCGGTCCGTCGAGCGCGGGTTCGGTCATTTCGCACCTCGGCGCGGCGGCTCGGCCAGCCACGCGGTGAGCACCTCGGCGGTGCGGTCGACATCGCCGCGCACGGCGTCGACCACGCGATCGCGCACGGTGCGGCCCGGTAACAGGTTCGGCATGTCGGCGGGCGCGGCGGCCATCGCGAGCGACGGCCGCGCCTCGAGCGCGCGCTCGATCTCGCCGACCGGCGCCGGCAGCGCGAGCGTGCCGGCGGCGGCCGCCGCCGCGCCCTTGCCGCGCCGGCGCAGGATCAGCGCGAGCGCGATGATCGCGACCAGGCCACCGCCGGCGCCGATCATCCACAGCGGCACGGGCAGCGCGGCCGCCGACGGCGGCAGCGCGGCCGCCACCGCGGCCTCGGGATCCTCGGCGAACGCGAGCGAGTGCACCTCGATCTTGTCGCCGCGCGTGTCGTCGATGCCGGCGGCCTGGCGCGCGATCGCGGTGAGCTCGGCGAGCTCCTTGTCGCTGCGCGGCGCCGGCTTGCCGTCGCTGCCGGTCTTGGCGTCGACCACGACCGCGACGTGCAGGCGCTTGAGCTGGACGTCGGGCTTCACGGTCTGCCGCACGGTGCGGCTGAGCTCGTAGTTCTTGGTCTCCTGGACGTGCGAATTCTGCGGCGCGCCCGGAGCCGGGCTCGGCGCCGGCGCGCCCGGCAGGTTGCCCCGCGCGCCCGCGACGCCGCCGATCCCCGAGGTCGCATCCGCGCCCTCGATCGTGTGGGTCTCGCTGCGCACCGCCGGGTGATCGGCGTCGTACAGCTCCTGGGTCTCGCTGACCTTGCCCTCGTCGACGTCCGCGGTGGTGACGACCGACACCTTGCCGGCGCCGACCACGCGCTCGAGCATCGTGCGCACGTTGAGCGTGACGCTGCGCTCGATCTCGGCCTTGCGATCGACCGCATCGGGATCGGCGCTGTCGAGCAGGTTCCCGTGGCTGTCGACGATCACGACGGCCTCGGGCTTGAGGCCCTGCACGCTCGCAGCGACCAGCTGGCGCACGCCGCGCACCTGCTCGGCGGTGAGCTGCTGGCCCATGTGGAGGTGGAGCGCGACCGAGGCCGACGGCCCCTGCTCCTGATCCTTGAACACCGACTGCTTGCCGAGCGCGAGGTGGACCCGCGCGTTCTCGACCTGCGCGAGCGCCGAGATCGAGCGCGCGAGCTCGCCCTGGAGCGCGCGCACGTAGTTGACCTGCTCGGCGAAGCTCGACTGGCCGAGGTTGGTGGCGTCGAACAGCTCGAGGCCCTTGCCGGTGCGCGGCAGACCGGCGCTCGCGGCGACCGCGCGCGCCTCGTCGAGCCGTTCGGCCTGCACCACGACCTTGCCGCCGTCGAGGTGCGCGGTGATGCCGCGCGACTCGAGCGTGGCCATCAGCTCCTGGCTGTCGTCGGGCGACGCGCCGTCGGCGACCACCTGCCAGGCGGGGCCGTGGGGCACGAGCTGGGTCCACGCGACGATCGCGAACACCCCGAGCACGACGGCGATCGCGAGCGTCTTGCGGCCGCGCGGCTGCTTGGCCCACAGCGCGCGCGCCTGCGACAGGACCTGGGCGGCGGGATTGGAAGGCGTCGGTGCGTCGGCCATGGCTTACACCTGCGTGTTCATCAGGCTCTGGTAGGCCTCGATCGCCTTGTTCTTGAGCGTCGTGGCGTAGCGGATCGCGATGTTGGCCTTCTCGCTCGCGATGATGACCTCGTGGATGCCCATGCTCGGGTCGTCGTTCGCGAACTTCTCGGCGGCGTCGTTCGACGCCTGCTCGAGGTGCTTGGCGTCGCCGAGCGCCTTGACGAAGCTCTCGGCGAGCCCGTCGGCGGGCTTGTGGTCGCGCAGCTCGGCCGCGCCCGATAGCTCGGGGGTGGCGACCGGTGGCGTGATCGGCGCGATGCTCACTTGGCCGCTCCGCGCCACGCGTTCGGCGTGCGGTGGCTCCGGTCCTCGCGGACGCGGACCGGAATGTCGTCGTCGCGCCTCACTTGCCGATGCTCAGCGCGCGCTCGGCCATGCTCGACGCGGTCGACATCGTCGTGATCCCCGCCTCGTACGCGCGCGACGCGGTGATCATGTCGACCATCTCCTCGACCGGGTTGATGTTGGGGTAGGCGACGTAGCCCTGGGCGTTCGCCTGCGGGTTGCCGGGGTCGTACTCGAGCCGGGGCGGCGAGCCGTCCTGGGTGATCTGCGAGACCTGCACGCCGCGGATCGCCTGCGCGTCGGGGCCGGTCGTGCCGGGCAGCGCGGCCGACGCGAGCACGACGTCGCGGCGCTTGTACGGGCCGCCGCCCTCGGCCTGCGTGGTCTGCGCGTTCGCCAGGTTCGACGCGGCGACGTTCATCCGCGTGCGCTCGGCGGCCAGCCCGGAGGCCGACACTTCCATCGATGCAAAGAAGTCGGTGTTCGACATCAGGTGCCATCTCCTGCGGCATAACGCAGCATCGCGAGCCGGCGGCCGACGAGCTCGGCGGCGGTCGCGTAACGGGCGCGGTTGGCGTCGATCTTCGAGAGCTCGCGCTCGAGCGAGACCGAGTTGCCGTCGGGGCCCTGCAACCCGCCGCCGTCGTCGAACGACGTGACGTAGTCGGAGCCCGCCTGGCTGGAGATGTGATGGCTGTCGGTGACCGCGAGGTTTGCGGGGTCGTCCGCGGTGCGGCGCGTGAGATCGATCGGGCGGTAGCCCGGCGTGTCCAGGTTCGCGACGTTGCCGGCCAGCACCGCATGTCGTTCGCGGTGGTAGGTCATCGCTGCCTGCAGCGTATCGACGGGATCTACGGCCACGCCGCCGGCAAGAGCAAGCGCCGGGCCGATCGCGGACCCAGCGCCGGCGCGAGCTTGCGCGCCGCCGCGCCGGGGTTGTCGGCGAGCTTGACGCCGATCCGAACCGGCCGAAGACCGTTACGTGGCCGACAAGATCGCACGCGAGGTGTTCGGGCTGCTGTTCGAGAGCAGCACCGAGCCGGTGTTCATCGTCGACCGCGAGACCCGGCGGATCGTGTCGGCCAATGTGCGCGCAACGGAGCTGTTCGCGCTCGAGATCGATGCGCTGGTCGGTGCCGCGCTCACCGACATCGCGATGGATCCGGAGCGCGAGCTGATCGCGCCCGGGCACTACGAGGACGTCGAGCTCAAGCGCGGCGACGGCTACCCGATCTACGTCGAGCTCAACGTCGTCCACGTCAGCATGCCGGAGCGCGGCGAGCTCGTGGCGTACGTCGCGCGCGACACCTCGGAGCGTCACCTGCTCGAGCGCGAGCTGGTCGCCAAGCACAGCGCGCTGTTCACCGCGTACGCCGACCTCGAGCGCGCGCACGCCCAGCTGAGCGAGACCAAGCGCGAGCTCGAGATCCGCAACCACGAGATCGCGATGCTCGCGTGGCGCGCCGCGATGGGCGAGCTGGTCGCCGGCATCGCCCACCACCTCAACAACCCGGTCGGCGCGCTCGCCAGCACGCTGCGCCGGCTCACCGTCGTCGCCGCCGGCGTCCCGATCGAGCAGCGCGGCGAGCTCGAACGCCTGCTCGCGCGCATCGCATCGATCGCGCGACGGATCGAGAACAACGTCGCGGCGATCGTGCACGCGAGCAAGTCGAACGCCGAGGGCGGCGGAAGCCCGCGCGAGCTGCCGCCGGAGCTGGCCAACGTGCTGTCGTCGTTCTCCGAACAGCTCGACGAGATCCCTGCCAAGGAACCGTCATGAAGCCTGCACGCATCCTCGTCGTCGACGATGACGACCACGTTCGCGAGGCGCTGGTCGACGAGCTGTCGCCGACCTACACCGTCGAGGCCGTCAGCTCCGGCTGCGAGGCGTTCGACGCGCTCTCGCTCCAGCAGTACGACGTCATCATCTCCGATCTGAAGATGCCGGATCACGACGGCATCGAGGTGCTCGAGTTCGCGCGCCAGCACCAGCGCGACGCGGTGCGGGTGTTGCTCACCGGCTACCTCGACGAGCGCGCCCACCTCGCCCTGCTCTCGCCCGACGCGCCGTACAAGGTCGGCAAGCCGTGGCACGACGAGATCGAGGTCGTGGTGCGGCGCGGCCTCGAGCAGCGCGAGCTCGCGCGCACGCTGTGCGCCTCGGTCGAGGACGCGCTGCGGCTGTCGACGTTCGATCAGGAGCTGTCCGCGACCCGCACCGCGCTCGAGCTCGCGGAGGTGATCGTCCGCCGCGCGCTGGTCAGCGAGGGCGTGACGTCGTGCGCGGTGGTCGCGCGCGGAGCGGGCGGCGACGACCACCCGCTGACCGGCGGCGCCGTGCCGAAGGTCGGCCCCGGCTGGTACCTCGATCTGCCGCTCGACTTCGAGGGCGACCTGCGGCTGCGCGCGCGCGGCGCGACCGACGCCGCCCGCCAGCTCGTCAGCTACATGGCGCATCGCGCCCAGCGCCGCTGCGGCGTGCTCGAGGCCCGGGTCTCGCTCGAGGGCATGGCCGGCCGCGGCCCGCGGATGAACCAGCTGATGCGCCAGGCCACGCTCGGCGCGCTGACCTCCGCGCTGCTCCACGACCTCGCCTCGACCCTGCAGACGCTCGACGCCGCGCTCGCCGAGATCGCCGGCCACGCCGACCAGCTGCCCGAGGTCGCGAGCTCGGTCGACGAGGCGCAGGCCGCCAGCCAGGAGGCCGTGCAGCTGTTCGTGCAGATGCGCAAGTTCATCCGCCAGGGCGAGGTCCACACCAGGAAGGTGCCGGTGCGCCTGCTGGTCGAGCGCGCCGTCCGGCTCGCCGGCGGCTACGTGCGCGAGCGCGCCGCCCTGCGCATCGCCGAGCTCCCCGACATCGAGGTCGGCGTCTCGGAGTCGCTGTTCCTGCAGGTGCTGGTGAACCTGTTGCGCAACGCGGCCAACGCGTCGCCGCAGGGCGGCGCGATCGACCTCACCGTGCGCATCACCGACGACGAGGTCGTGTTCGTCGTGGTCGACGACGGCCCGGGCGTCGCACCCGAGATCGCGGACTCGATGTTCGAACCGTTCGCGAGCAGCACGCCCGACGGCACCGGGCTCGGCCTGGCGATCGCGGCGTACATCATGCAGATGCTCGAGGGCCGCATCCAGTACCGCAAGGACCCGACGCGCGGCGCCGCGTTCTCGGTGAGCCTGCCCAAGCCGGCGTGAGCTACCTCGTCGAACGGTCGCGCGTCCCGGCTCAGCCGACCAGCGACAGGAACACCTTGGAGCGCTCGAGCTGGCGGCGCGTGCGGTCGCACAGCTGGGTGCGCTGGAGCTCGGTGAACCCGTTGCGCGCGAACATCTCGGGGATGTCGTTGTCGCCGTCCTCGCCGAGCGCGGACTCGCCGAACGTCGCGGCGCACGCGAGCGACAGGTGATCGGCGGCGGCGACGATCTCGGTGAGCGTGCGTAGCTGGGGGACGAGCCGGCTGGCGCGCTCGGCCTTCGCGACCGCGTGGTGCGCCTCGATCGGCGCGGCGAGCGTCGCCGGAAATCGCCACTGGCGCGCGAGCCGGCTGCCGATCTTGTCGTGCGGCGCCAGCCCGTAGCGGCGCTCGGCCTCGTCGATCGTGATGCCCTCCTTGCGGACGGCCTCGGACGCGGCGGTGAACTTCGCGGGCTCGAGCTTGGCGAGCGCGATCTTGCCCATGTCGTGGAGCAGGCCCGCCGTGAAGCACGCGCCGGCGTCCGCGAACCGGACCTCGGTCGCGAGCTCGCGCGCCGCGGTCGCGACCGTGAGCGAATGCACCCACAGCGAGCGCGCGTCGCGCGCCGCGTTGCCGGTACCGAGGGTCTCGAGCACCGAGATGCTGAGCACGAGCTGGTAGAGCGTGTTGAAGCCGACGAACGGGATCGCGCGCGCGACGTCGGAGACGCCGCCCGGGATGCCGAAGTACGGCGAGTTGACCAGGCGCAGCAGCTTCGCGGAGGTCGCGGGATCGGTGCGCAGGATCTCGGCGACCTGGTGCACCGACGCGCTCTTGGAGTGGACGATCTCGCCGATCTGCAGCGCGACGACCGGCAGGGTCGGCAGCGCGTCGAGTGCGGCGGTCAGCTGCGTGGTCTCGGTGGCGATCTCTTGCGTCATCACGGACCTCCATCGATCGCGGCGTCGGCGGCGTCGGCGGCGTCGGCGGGCGCGTCGCTCGGGCCGGCATCGGCCGGGCTCGACGACGGCGACGCGTCGGGCGCGATCTCGCACACGCCGAGCGCGCTGCACGCCTGGCTCGGCGCGCAGTCGCTGTTGCGCGCGCACGTGGTCTTGCCGCAGCCGGCGAGCGCCGCGAGCGCGACGAACGCGAGGCTACAGCGCATCGAACACCACCCCGAGCGTGAGCTGGAGCTGGGTCACGGTGTGATGCGGCGCGAGGTCGGTGCCGGCGAAGTACGAGGTCAGGAGCACGTCGCCGCACAGCCCGAGCCCGCCGCCGGCCTTGTGATGACAGGCGCCGGCGCTCGCGGTGGCGCCCCACAGCGTGTACGGCGCGAAGATCCACGTGCCGCCGCCGGTGAAGCGCAGCATGCTGTCGTGCGGCTGGAGCTTGACCCCGAACAGCGTACCGATCGAGTTGCGATCGAGGGTCTCGAACGTCGCGCCGCCGTAGCCCGACAGGTGCGGATCGTCGTCGAACGCGACCGAGCCGAGCGCGGCGATGCTGAGCGGCGAGGCGCGCGTGCTGGTCATGCCGCCGCCGCCGCCCATCGCGACGCCATAGCCGAGGCGGACCTCGGCGTCCCACAGCGGGTCCGCGGAGGCTTGCGCACATAGCACCAGAACCGAGCCGACGAGGAGGGAGCGCACGCAGCGCGACGTCGCAAGCGGCGTGCCGCGCCGCGATCAGTGATCGCCGGGGCTTGCGTCGGGGTCGGCCGGCTTCTTGTCGCCAGGTTTGGCGATCTTGATCAGGATCGACAGGCGCCGGTTTTGTGCGGCGAGCGGCTGATCGGGGACGTACAGCCGCGACGCGCCGCGCGCGAACACGCCGGCGATGTTGGCTTCGGGTACGCCGGCCGAGACCAGGATCTCGCGCGAGGCCGCGGCGCGCTGGTACGACAGGTCCCAGTTGGACAGCTTCGCGCCGTGCGCGAACGGCCGCGCGTCGGTGTGGCCGTTGATCTCGATCGGCCGGCCGATCAGCGCGATCGGCGGCCCGATCGCGCGCAGGAAGCGCTCGAGCGGCTCGTTGAGCTTGGCCGACGACAGATCGAACAGCAGGCCGCCTTCCTGATCGACCGCCTCGATCAGCACGCCGTCGGGCGTGATCTCGACGTGGACGTTGCGCACGACCTGCGCGAGGTCGGTGTCGACCGCGGCGAGCCGGTTGAGCCGCTCCTGGAGCTGCTTGGCGGTCTCGACGCGCTCGTCGAGCGAGGCCTCGCCGGGCGGCGGTGGCGCGGGGGCGGCCTCGATCACCGACGGCGTGATCTGCGCCGCGTGGTTCATCGACATGTCGCCGTCGACCAGGATGCCGCTGCGGAAGTAGTTCGAGATCTCCTTGCGGGTCTGCTGGTCGGTCGACGCGAGCAGCCACATCACCATGAACAGCGCCATCATCGCGGTGACGAAGTCGGCGTACGCGACCTTCCACGCGCCGCCGTGATGGCCGTGACCGCCTTCGACCTTCTTGATCCGGCGCGCCACGATCAGCTCCCGATGGTCTGGAGCGCCTTGTCGAGCTCGGCGAAGCTCGGGCGCTCGTCGCTGAAGATCATCTTGCGGCCGAACTCGACGGCGGTGGGCGGTGCGACGCCGCGCGCCGACGCGATCACCGCGGCCTTGATCACCGCGAGGAAGCGCAGCTGGTGGGTCTCCTGGGTCTCCGCGTTGTTGGCGAGCGGCTGGAGCACGCCGTAGCACACGAGGATGCCGAGGAACGTGCCGACCAGCGCGGCGGCGACGTGGTGGCCGATCTCCGCGGGCGGCGCGTCCATGTGGCTCATCGTCACGATGATGCCGAGCACGGCCGCGACGATGCCGATGCCCGGCATCGCGTCTCCGACCGTCTTGATGAGGCCGGTCGCGAGGTGGCCCTCGAACTTGAGCGTGTCCATCTCGGCGTCGAGCAGCGCGTCGAGATCGTCGGGCGAGATGCCGTTGACGATCTGCTGCAGCGCCTCGGCGAGGAACACCCGCGCGTGGCCGTGCCTGGCGACGCCCGGGTACTTCTTGAAGATATCGGACTTGGCCGGCTCGTTGACGTGCGCCTCGAGCGCGAGCACGCCTTGGCGGCGCGCCAGCATGAACAGCTCGTACTGGCACTTGAGCAGCTCGAGGTAGTCGCGCTTGAGCGGGATGTTCTCCTTGACCGCGGTCTTGAGCGCGTGGATGACGCGCTTCTTCATCAGGCCGGGCGCCGAGGTGAGCAGCGTGCCCAGCGCCGCGCCGAGAATGACGACGAACTCGGACGGCTGGATCAGCACGGGGAAGCGCCCGCCCGCCATCGCGAAGCCGCCGCCGACCGCGGCCAGCACCAGCAGGATTCCTGGAAGTGACATAGCAACCCGCGAATCGGCCAGGTGCCCTACCACTTGAGGTGCGCGATCGCCGACATCGCCATGGTTGACGCCGCGGCCGCGCAACGATCCGCGCAACGTGAGGACACCGCTAGGCGCGGGGGATGGCATCGCGGCTGCACGATGCGGCGCCGTGACCAGACGAGAGCCGAACGTGACCGAAGAGCTCGCGTTCCAGCCGCGCCGCCGCCGCCCGACCTCGCTCGGCCCGTACGAGCTGGTCGCGCCGCTCGGCCGCGGTGCCACCGCGCAGGTGTTCCTCGGCCAGCACATGACGACCGGCGAGCGCGTCGCGATCAAGGTGCTCGAGCCGAGCTACCAGCAGTTCGGCGACGTCGCGCAGCGGCTGCTCGCCGAGCACGACCTCGCGTCGCGCGCCAGCCACCCGGGCCTGCTGCGCACGCACCACGCCGCGTACAGCGACACCGGCGCGCCGTTCGTCGTGATGGAGTACCTCGACGGCGAGAGCCTGCACGCCCTGCTCGATCGCGTCGAGCTCGAGCTCGACACCGTCATCATGATCGCCGCGCAGGTCGCCGAGGCGATCGCCGAGCTGCACGACGCGGGCGTCATCCACTGCGATCTCAAGCCGGCCAACATCTACGTGCTGTACGAGCCCGGCCTGGGCGGCTATCCGCGCATCAAGGTGGTCGACTTCGGCGTCGCGCGGCTCGCGTGCGAGGGCCCGCTGCCCGACAACGCGATCGCCGGTACGCCGGCGTTCATGGCGCCCGAGCAGTGGCACGGCGATCCGTGCTCCAGGTCCGACGTGTACGCCCTCGGGTGCATCCTGTACGAGCTGGTCACCGATCGCCCGCTGTTCAGCGGCACGCTGCCGCGCCTGATGGTGCAGCACTGCGAGCAGCTGCCGGAGCGGCCGTCGCTGCACTGCCCCGACATCCCGCCCGAGCTCGAGCGCCTGATCGTGCGCGCGCTCGCCAAGGATCCGGCGATGCGACCGAGCATGGCGGAGCTCGCCGACGACCTGTCGCGGCTGTGCCGGGTCGCCACGATCGAGCACCTAGACGCGGTCGGATAACGGCCGAGTCAGGGTGTGCGATGGAAGTCATCCTCGGGATCGATTTCGGCACGAGCTGCACGTCGGCAGGCGCGCTGTTCGGCGACCGCATCGACCTGATCCAGGACGCGGGCGACGTGGTCATCCCGACCGTCGTCCACGTCCCGGCGCGCGGTCCGCTCGAGATCGGCCGCCGCGCCGTGATGCGCATGCTGAGCGAGCCGAGCGGCGTGATCCGCTCGGTCAAGCGCGTGCTCGGCGTCCCCGCGAGCTCGCCGCTGGTCCGCCAGTTCGCGGCCGGCGCGCCGTTCCGCATCGACACCTCGCACGATCGCATCGCGTTCAAGCTGGCGAGCGGCGAGTACGCGCCCGAGCAGATCGCCGCGGCGGTGCTCGCCCGCGTGCGCGAGCTCGCCGAGGTGCGGTTCGGCGGCCAGGTTCGCAAGGCGGTGATCACGATGTCGGCCTCGCCGCCCGAGCGCTATCGCGAGGCGCTGCTTCGCGCCGCGCGGATCGCGCACCTCGACGTGCTCGAGATGATCGCCGAGCCGATCGCCGGCGCGCTCGCGGTCGGCATGCACGGCGAGCTCGCCGAGCGCCGGCTCGTGATCTGCGACTTCGGCGGTGGCACGTTCGACGTCTCGGCCGTGGTGCAGAGCGGCCTCAAGTTCGCGCCGGTCGCCACGCAGGGCGATCCGTGGCTGGGCGGCGACGATCTCGATCTCGCGCTCGCCGAGGGCCTGGCCGGCGCGGTGTTCAAGAAGTGCGGCTACGACATGCATCGCGACACCGTGCGGTGGAACGAGCTGCTGATCCGCTGCGAGGGCATCAAGCGCCAGCTGTCGACCAAGCGCGACGTGCCGTTCGCGATGCGCGAGGCGTACGTCGAGACCGGGCGCTCGCGCGATCTCGAGATCGTGATCGATCGCGCATGGGCCGAGGCGCGCTGGCAGCCGCTGCTCGAGCGCGTGCAGGCGACCATCCTCGGCCTGCTCCAGCGCGCGGGCTGGCGCGCCGACGACGTCGATCGGGTCGCGCTGATCGGCGGCGGCTCGCTCGTCCCGATGTTCCAGCGCTACGTCGGCGCGGTGTTTCCCGAGCAGCAGGTGATCGTCGCGCCCATGGCCGAGGTCGCGGTCGCGCGCGGCGCGGTGCTGCTCAGCGCGCGCCACGGTGCGGCCGCGCGCGGCGTGCCGGTGCTCGATCTCGCAGGAGGTGTCGCGTGAAGCGCTTCGCGTTCGTCCTTGCGTGCGTGGCGGTGCCCGCGCGCGCCGATGTCTGGCTCGACGCCGAGGCGCCCGCGGCCATCCCGGTGTCCGACGTGCAGGCCGGGCTGTTTCGCCCGGGTGCGATGCCCGCGTTCGGGATCTACGCCGATCGCGGCCCGCTCGCGATCGGTGCGCGGCTGCGCGCCGGGATCTTGCAGAACGGCCCCTCGCCCGACGATCACGCGATCGATCCCGGCGCCGGAGGGCTCGCCACCGCCGGCGTCGCGGTCCGGCTCACGCTGCGCGGCGGGCTCTGGCTCGAGGGCGTCGCCGGCGGAGGCATCACCGGCCGAGATGCCGTGCCCGCGTTCGAGGCCGGCCTGGGCTGGGACGTCGCGCTCGACCGCTTCCAGCTCGGACCGAGCGCGCGCATCGTCCACGTCGTCGGCAATGGCGCGATGGACACGCTCGGCAGCGCCGATCTGGTGCTGATCGGGCTCGACGTCCGGTTCGGCCAGCGCCACATCGTACAGGCCGCGCACGTGGACGAGATCGACGAGCCACCGCCGCCTGCCCCGCCGCCTTCCGCGGTGGCGCCCGCGGATCGCGATCACGACGCGATCGTCGATCGCGACACGGGCTGCGAGCAGGACCTCGACGGCTGCCCGGTCGGCCAGATCGTGGTGCACGACGACCGGATCGTGCTCGACGAGCGCGTGCTGTTCGACACCGATCGCGCGCACGTCAAGTCGGCCGGCCGCGAGCTGATCGCGCAGATCGTCAAGCTGTGGGCCGACCACCCCGACTGGCTGCACCTCACGATCGAGGGCCACGCCGATCTGCGCGGCACCGACGACTACAACCTGCAGCTCAGCCAGCTGCGCGCCGAGCGCGTGCGCGACGTCCTGGTGCGCGACGGCATGGACGCCGGGCGGATCACGCCGATCGGCTACGGCCGGACGCGGCCGCGCGATCCCGGCACGAGCCCCGAGGCACACCAGCGCAACCGCCGCGTCGAGTTCGTGATCGATCGCGGCCCCGGAGCCTCGCCATGATGCGCAGCGCGTTCCTGCTCGTCCTCGCCGGCTGCTCGTCGCTGGTCAGCGACCCGTGCGAGAGCGGCTACGCGCTCGCCGGCGGCCACTGCATCGCGCGCGACGAGGTCGACGCCGGCCCGGGCGGCATGCCGCGCGACGCCGGCCCGCTCGCCGACGCCGGCCCCGCGCGCGACGGCGGTGCGCCGATCGACGCGTTCGTGTGCACCGCCGACATCATGTCGGATCCCGACAACTGCGGCGCGTGCGGCACCGTGTGCGCGAGCGGCGTGTGCATCAGCGGCGCGTGCAACGTCGCCGTGCCCGGTCACGTGATCGCGATCGGCCACGACTACCAGCATCACCACGCGACCATGGCGCGCGTGCTCGGCGACGCGGTCGCGCTCGGCGTGCACCCCGATGTCGCGGTCGCGCGCTGGAACGGCACGGCCAGCGAGGACGCGGTCGCCGGCACCACCGCCGCGCTCGCCGAGGCGATGACCGACATCGGCCGGCCGTGGCACGCCGTGGCGATGCCGGCGATGCCGTCGGCGACCGCGCTCGATCTGATCGACGTCGTGCTGGTCGATGCGCAGATCGGCGACGGCGACGCCGCCGAGGCCGCAGCCGCGCCGTGGGCGAGCACGCTGTCGGCGTTCCTGTCGCGCGGCGGCGTGGTCGTCGTGCTCGAGGGCTCGGGCGGCGTGAGCTACCGCGTCGCGCACGGCGCGGGGCTGTACGACGCGGGCGCGCCGCAGGACGTCACCGACCAGCTCGCCTATGTCGTGGTCGGCACCGACGCGATCGCGCAGCAGGTGATCTCGCCGTACCTCGCCGAGACCACCTCGGTCACGATGCCGGGCCTGACCGGCGCGGTGATCCAGACCATCACCGGCGGCACGATCGCCTATCACGCAGCTCATCCGTGAGGACCGCATGATCACGTTCCACACCTACCCGACCGCGGCCAAGAACGTCGAGATCGCGCTCGAGGCGCGCCTGCGCGGCAACCGCATCCATCTGCCGCCCTACCCCGCGGTGGTCGCGAAGCTGCAGCACCTCGCCCAGGAGAAGCGCGCCAACGCCGCCGAGGTCGGGCGGATCGTCGCGGCCGATGCCGCGCTGTGCGCGGTCGTGTTCAACCGCGCGCGCTCGGCCGCGATGCGCGGCGCGGCGCCGATCGAGAGCCTCGACGCCGCGATCTTCCGGATCGGCATCGACGAGCTGATCCGGATCGCGCTGGCCAGCAAGCTCGGGCCGTCGGCGTCCGCCGCGGGCCCGCTCGCCGCGCTGCGCCGCGACATGTGGCGGCGCTCGCTGATCTCGGCCCGGATCGCGCTCGAGCTGGCGCGGCCGCGCGGGATCGGTGCGGACGACGCGTTCGTCGGCGGCTTGCTCCACGACTTCGGCGCGATCGCGCTGGTCGCCGGGCTCGAGGAGCTCGCGGCCGATCACGAGCTGCCGGTGCTCGGCGAGCCGGTGTGGCGCACGCTGATCCACAAGCGCCGCCACGAGTTCGGTCAGGTGGTCGCAGCGCGCTGGGACCTGCCGCCGCGGATCAAGGAGCTGATCACGGGCGCGGCACCGCAAGCGCCGCTCGGCGTGCTGATGGCGCTGGTCGACCGCATCGTGACCGCGCTCGACCGCGCGCCGGTCGAGGGCGCCGATCCGCTGCACGAGTTCACCGAGCTCGATGCCGCCGAGCGCGCGCACATCCCCGCCGCGCTGCCCGAGACCGTGCGCTTCATGGCCGAGCTCGAGCAGGAAGTCCGGCCGAGCGCCGAGGTCGCGTCGCACGTCGAGCCCGAGAAGTTCGTCGAGCCGAGCTGGCCCGCCGCGCTCGACGTCATGACCAGGAGCCACTGCTATCGCACGACCTCGCTGTCGGCGACCACGCTGGTCATGACCGGGCCCGAGCCGCTGATGGCGAACTGGGTCGCGCCGATGATCCTTCAGACCGACTTCGAGCCGATCGACATCCTCGCGAACGTGCGCGCGTGCAAGAAGCTGCCCGACGGCAGCTACGAGATCACGGCGCAGCCGTTCGGCCTCGCGGGTCCGCCGAAGGCGGCGTGGCTGTATCTGCTGGCGAAGACCCGACCGGCAGGCGCGGCGGCTTCGGCCGGCTGATCGCGCCGAGCCGGCCTGCTACGGGTAGCCCACGGTGTACGCCGAGCCGTCCTTGCGCAGGTGAGAAGCCGCGAGCTCGCCGAGCTGGATGTTCAGATCGTCGACGTGCTGGGTCTGGCCCGCCGTCAGCGTCACTCGTTGCCGGCCCGGCTCCGCGCTCGCGTAGGTCCACGCATGGACCTCGTAGGTGCCCGGCGGAAGCCCGGTGAACGTGTAGTTGCCGGCGTCGTCGACCTTCGCGATCAAGCTCGGGTCGGTATCGACGACCAGGATCCGCGCCCACATCTCCTTGTGGATGTCGCAGTAGATCTCGATCTCGCCCTCGTCGTCGAACACCCGCGTCCTGCCCTTGAGATCGTGGTTGTAGCGCCCGAGATCCCACTCGCCCGGCGGTTCGCTCGGCGAGAACACGTTGTGCTCGATCGTGTCGTAGTTGGGGAAGGCGACCTCCGTGCCCAGCGCGACCACCATCGCGTGCGGCACGAACGCGCGCATCTGTTGCCGGATCTCGCGCGGCGGCAGGTGCGCCGTCGGCGCATGGCGGCGGTGCGGCGCGACCTGCACCAGGTAGACCCAGGCGTCCTGGTTCATCAGCGTGCGATTCTTGACCCGGTTGACGTGGCCCGTGATCGTGCCGCCCGCGAGCCCGGCCGCCGCGGCCGGCGGCAGCAGCGCGAGAACGGCACACAGCGCGATTCGGGGGCTCATCTCAATCCGTGGCGACCACGATCGACGTGGTCACGATGTCGTCGGGGAACTGCGGGATGTTACCCAGCTCGCGATTGAACGTGTACTCCGCCTTCGCGAGGATCCGGCTGGTGAGCTCGAAGTGTACGCCCAGGGTCGCGCGGGCGACATGCGACTCGTAGACGAACACGACGCCGTTCTGATGCACCGCATCTCGCCAGTCCAGGCGGACGTAGGGCGTGAACCACGACGTGACCCGGCGATCGACCAGCAGGTAGGCGCCCTTGTAGTCGAGGCACGGCGCCGCGTTGCACGGCGTGATCGTCGTGGTCTTGCCCGGCTGCAGGCCCTGCACGTACTCGGCGACCGCGTTCCAGCCGTCGAGATCGCTGAGCCGCGCGTCGAACCCCACGTGCCACTGCACGACCGCCAGATCCGGCTGATCGGCCTGGGGCCCGATCGCGCCCGACACGCCGAGCTCGAGGCCCTGGCCGACCGGGAAGGTCCATTGCAGGTGGCCGGCGCCAGTCGGCAGCGAGCTCGCGTGCACCGTCACCGACGGCTCGAACCGCTCGTCGAAGTTGTCGCCGTCGGTGATCGATCCGGTCGCGGTCAGCCCGCCGTGTACCCAGCGCGCCTCGACGCCGAACGGCCGGCCGCAGGTGTAGCGGCAGATGAGCGACGGCGTGACGCCGAGCCGGTTGGGCGCGTCCTGCGAGCGGTACTCGACGCCGAGCACCGAATCGATCTTGCCCGCCTCGATCACCAGGTTCTCGTCCTCGGTCGGGCGCAGATCGATGTGGGCGTACTCGAGATCGACGATCGTACCGGTCGGCCGCGGCAAGAGCTCGGCGAGCGCCGAGATCGAGATGTGGTGGCCGACATTCTTGCCGATCGCGAGGCCGAGCGAGTTCACGATCAGCGACGGGTTGTTGCCGCTCTTGAGGTTATCGACCGGCACCGAGCGCGAGTCGGAGGTGTCGGCCGGCTCGCCGAGCGAGTTGATCGTCGTCGACAGCGGATCGCCCATGAACACCCATTGTCCCGCGAGCCTGCCCGCGTACTTCGGATAGTAGAGATGGCCGATGTCGCTGCGGATCCCCGAGCCATCGCCGCCGACCGCGTAGCCACCGACGTCGACGAACGCGGTCAGGAACCGGCCCAGCGCCGCGAGCGCGTCGATCGCCTTGTGCGCCTCGGAGGCCTTGCGCGCGAGCTGGGCGGCGAGCCGCTTCTGCTGGTACTCCAGCTCGTCGACTCGCGCCGCGAGATCCTCCATCGTCGGGCCGGCGTCGACCGGCGGCGGCGCGGCATCGGGCGAGGCATCGGCAGGCGGCGCGGCGTCTCCCATCGGCACGCCGGCATCGGGCGGCGGATCGTCTGCGTGCACTGCACGTGCGGTGCACAGCACGGCGAGCACGATCGCTACTCGCACGTCCCGGTCTCCTTGTTGCACATCTGCGTCGCCGTGCACCGGCCTTCGCACGGATCGCACGGCGACGGCACGAGCGTCGCGTCGGCCGGCAGGCCGTCGGAGCCGATGCAGCTCGCCCCGAGCGACCGCAGGAACGCGACGAGGTTCGCGGCATCGTCGTCCTCGAGCCCGAGCGGCACGACCCGCGGGTCGTGCGGCCCGCCGGCGCCGGCCGCACCGCCCGCGTTGTAGAAGGCGACGACATCGTCGAGCGTGGCCAGCGAGCCATCGTGCATGTAGGGCCCGGTCGCCGCGACGCCGCGAAGCGGTGGCGTCAGGAAGCTCGCGGCGTAGCCATCCGGCTCGACTGCCTCGTGGCCGATGTCGGGCGCGCCGGTCTGCGGCACGCCGGTGTCGTGAAACGCGAGATCGCTGAGCAAGGGACCGCCGTGGCATTCGATGCACTGGCCGCGCCCGGCGAACACGCCGAACCCGAGCTGGGCCGCAGTCGAGATCGCACCGTCGTCGCCCGCGAGATAGCGGTCGAATGCCGAGGGCACGCTGTTCAACGTCGCGAAATACGTGTCGAACGCTTGCTCGACCCGCGCGACCACCATGCTGTCCGGGTCTGTCCCGGGACCTGTCCCGAACGCCGTCTCGTAGCTGGCGAGGTAGCTCGGGGTGTTGCGCACGACGCACGCCACCCGCGCGTCGTTGCTCGCCATCGGCCTGGTCAGCGCCAGCTCGAACACCTGGCCCGGGCGGGTGTAGGTCGTGCTCGGCGAGCTCCCGCCGCTCCAGGTGAAGGTGTCGGCGTTGTCGGCCGGCGCGAGCTCGACCTTGAACGCGAGATCGAACAGGGTCGGCGCGTTGCGACCGGTCGGACCGAGCGCGCCCGCCGACACGTTGTCCGGCGAGCGGGTGTCGATCAGGCCGCGCCGCGGATCGTGGCAGGTCGCGCACGCGACCGGCGTGGCCGCCTGATTCGGATCGGTGCACATGCCGTAGGTCGAGCCGGCGGACAGCGCCTTGTCGAAGAACAGGTCGCGCGCGAGATCGATCGCGGCGCTGCACGGCGCGCCCGCGGCGAGCTGGGCGAACGCGCACGAGTCGCCCGGCAGCGGCCGCGTCAGCTGCTGCTTGATCGCCTCGAACTGCGCCTGCGTGAACGCCCCGTCGATCGGCTCTGATGACGTCCAACAGCTCGCCGCCAGCCCGACCCACGGCAGCCACCCGAGCTGCCTCACCGCTCGCCACGCTATCACGCTTGCCGGTCTTGCAGCGGCCGTGCCATCGTGCTCCGTGCGGCATGGGGGATGCAGAGTGTGACGGCGAGGTGCATCCGGGTGATCTCGAGGACACGATCGACGCCGAGCCGGCGGGCCCGGCGGTCGATCGCCCCGAGCCAGATCTGCCCAAGAGGGAAGCGCTCGATTATCCCGAGCTGATCGCGGTCGAGCGCCAGCACTACGCGGTCGCCGGCGAGATCGCGAAGGGCGGTATGGGACGCGTGCTCGAGGCGCGCGACCTGCGGCTCGGCCGCCGCGTCGCGATCAAGGAGCTGCTGCCGAAGAATCGACACGCGGCGCGCAGATTCGAACGCGAAGCGCGGATCACCGCGCGGCTGCAGCATCCGGCGATCGTCCATGTCTACGAGGCGGGCGTGTGGCCGGGCGGCGAGCCGTTCTACGCGATGAACCACGTCACCGGCGACTCGTTCGACAAGGTGGTGGCGCGGCGCGCGACGCTGGTCGAGCGGCTCGGGCTGATCCCCAACGTGATCGCGGTGGCCGACGCGCTCGCCTACGCGCACAGCGAGGGCGTGATCCACCGCGACCTCAAGCCGTCGAACGTGCTGATCGGCGAGTTCGGCGAGACGGTCGTGATCGACTGGGGGCTGGCCAAGGAGCTCGGCGCGCCGAGCGACGCCAAGGAATCGATGTCGCTGCGCGCGCAGGCCAGCGACGAGACCGCGTCGGGCAGCGTGGTCGGCACGCCGGCGTACATGCCGCCGGAGCAGGCGCGCGGCGAGCCGGTCGATCAGCGCGCGGATGTCTACGCGCTCGGCGCGCTGCTCTACAAGGTGCTCACCGGCGAGGCGCCGTACCACGGCGACACGTCGGCCGAGGTGATCGAGCAGGTGCGCGCCGGCCCGCCGGTGCCGGTCCAGGATCGCGAGCCCGGCGCACCACCCGACCTGATCGCGATCGTCCGCAAGGCGATGGCGCGCGATCCCGACGCGCGCTACCCCGACTGCGGCGCGCTCGCGCAGGACCTCAAGCGCTTCCAGACCGGCCAGCTGGTCGCCGCGCATCGCTACACCGCCGGTCAGCTGTTCGTGCGGTTCGTGCGCCGCCGCCGGCTCGCGATCGCGATCGCCGCGGTCGCGATCACCGCGATCGCGATCATCGCCACGGTCAGTGTGCGCGGCATCGTCGACGAGCGCGCGCGCGCCGAGGCGCGGCGCTACGCGTTGCTCTACGAGCGCGGCGTCGCCGAGCTCCGTGCGGGGCATCCGGGGTCGGCGCTCGCGTACCTCGCGGAGGCCGCCAAGGATGGCGCGCGCGGCGGCGCGCGCGGCTACCTGATCGCCGACGCGATCCGGCCGTTCGAGGCGCGGCTCGCGAGGCTCGACAGCGGGCCGCTGGTCGCGGTGTCCCCCGATGGCAAGCACGTCGCGACCGCCGGGCTCGACGCGGTCGTGCTGTGGTCGAGCGACGGCCGCCGCGAGCACGTGCTCGGCGACCACGGCCAGCTGCACAGCCTGGCGTTCGATCGGGCAGGCACGCGGCTGCTCGGCGGCGGCGAAACCGGCGTCGCGTGGATCTGGTCGATCGACGGGACGCAGCTGGACGCGCTGGAGGAGTCCGACCACGCCGCGATCTTCGACGCGCGGTTCTCGCCCGACGGCACGCGCGTCGTGCTCGCGCGCAGCGATGGCACCGCGACCGTGTGGGAGCTCGCATCCGGAATGCGGTTGCACTCGGCCTGCTTCGAGGGCGCGCTCCCGGAGGGCCCGCGACCGACCGTGTCCGCGCGGTTCTCGACGAGCGGCGACCGGATCGTCACCGCGAACATGAACGGCACGGCCTGCGTGTGGGGCGCCCTGTCCGGCGTCACGATGACGAAGCTGCACCCCGACGGCCAGCCGCTCAACGCCGCCGAATGGACCCACGACGACGAGTGGGTGGTCACCGCGAGCGACGACGGCACCGCCCGGGTGTGGAGCGCCGAGTGTGGCAAGTACATCGTGCAGCCGCTCGTCCACGACCCCGGCAGCTCGGTCCGCACGATCGCGATCGCGCCGGATCAGCGCACGATCCTGACGGCGGGTAGCGACCAGGTCGCGCGGATCTGGCGGCTGCCGGCGGGCGCGCCCGATGCGTGCGGCGAGCAGCAAGGCACGGCGAAGCTGGTCGCCACGCTCGCAGGCCACGTCGGCACGATCGTCGATGCCACGTTCTCGAGCGACGGATCCGAGGTCGCGACCGCGGGACTCGATCGGCTGGCGCGGATCTGGGATCCCGCGACGGGCCAGGTGCTGGCCTCGTTCGAGGAGCTCGACGCCATCACGTCGATCGCGTTTGCCGCGGACAACACGCGGCTGGTCACCGGCAGCGCGCACTACGCGCGGTTATGGGACGCGCGCATCGTCAAGCAGCGCACCGACTTCGGATCGCCAGTGCACGCGATCGCCGTCACGCGGGATGGAGCGATCGCGGCGGCCGTCACCGAGGACAGCCAGATCCATCTGACCTCGCGGCCCGACGCGCCGCTCCACGATCCGCGTCAGCACAGCCCGCTTCGCGCGGTCGCGTTCACTCGCGATGGCCGGAGGCTGATCTCGGCGGGCGACGACGCCTACCCGCAGATCTGGGACGTCGCGACCGGCGCTCGGGTCGGCCAGCTCGGCTTCCACCCGGAGCCGGTGCGCGCGATCGCAATCGCCGACGACGATGTGGCCGCGACCGCGTCGAGGGACGGGGTCCGGTTATGGTGGCCGAGCGGCGCATCGCACCAGCTCGATGGCCGTGCCACGTCGGCGATCGCGTTCCAGCCGGAGGGCGCGCTGATCGTCGCCGGAGAGGACGATGGCACCCTGACCACGTGGTACGGCATGGTCGAAGCGACCTACCAGCCACGGTGCGGCGCGATCTCGGCGGTCGCGTTCTCGCCCGACGGCGGCCGCCTGATCGTCGCGGGCATGACCGACGCGAAGATCTATCGCGCCGGAGTGCGCGTCTACCTCGCGGAGCCGATCGCGCTCGACGGCGCCGGCGAGGTCCGCGCGGCGCAGTTCACCGCCGACGGCACACGCGTGATCACCGCCGGTGGCGACGGCATCGCGCGGATCTGGGACGCCGCGACCGGCAAGGAGCTCGGCCGGCGCGGCGCCCACGGCAAGGCGCTCGAAGCGCTCGCGATCCACGACGACGACACGCTGTGGCTGGCCTCGAGCGACGGCACGATCAGCGCGTTCGACATTCACGCCGACACGCGATCCGCCGCCGAGCTCGACCGCTTCGTGCGCGAACGCGGGCCGTGGCGGCTCGATCGCGATGACCGGCTCGTCCGCAACCAGGGAGGCTCCGATGGGCAGCGTGGATCAGACCGCGAGTAGGCTCGGCAGGTTCGGCGACGACGAGGCCGCCGGCTCGGCGTACGTGCTGGTGGTCGACAACGACTCGTCGTCGATCTTCCACCTGCCGCGCTCGGGCGCGATCGTGATCGGCCGCGGCGGCGAGGCCGAGCTGCGCGTGCAGCACGCGTCGGTGTCGCGCCGCCACGCCACGATCCGGGTCGACGGCGGCGTCGTCCGGATCGCGGACCTCGGCAGCCACAACGGCACGCGGGTCAACGGCGAGCCGATCGCCGAGGCGCGCGTGCTCGCGAGCGGCGACGTCGCGACGGTCGGCGACGTCGTGCTGGTCGTGCACTTCTCGACGCCGCAGGTCGTGGCGCGCGCGACCTACGGCGCGGACGCGTGGCGCCGCCGGCTCGCCGAGGAGCTCGATCGCGCGGTCACGTTCAAGCGCGCGCTCGCGGTGATCGCGCTGTCCGGCGCCACGCCCGAGGCCACCGCGGCGCTCGCCGCCGAGCTGCGCCTGATCGACGCGATCGGCGCGGGGGACGACGGCCAGCTGCTGCTGCTCCTGCCCGAGGCGGACCGGCCCACCGCGCGGGCGATCGCCGAGCGCGCGCTCGCGGCCGCCCACGCGATCGCGCCGGCGCGCGGCGGCTTCGCGATGTGTCCGACCGACGCGGTCGACGTCGACACGATCCTGCTGGCCGCTCGCAGCGCCGCGCGCCGCGCCGCACCCGGCACGCTGGCCGACGCCGCCGACACGGTGACGACGATCGAGCTCGGCGATCGCCGCGTGGTGCTCGCCGATCCCGCGATGGTCCGGGTGTTCGCGCAGATCGAGCGGATCGCGGGGACGATGCTGCCGGTGCTGGTCACCGGCGAGACCGGGGTCGGCAAGGAGAACGCGGCCTACGCGGTGCACCACTGGTCGCGGCGCGGCGGGCCGTTCGTCGCGGTCAACTGCGCCGCGCTCGGCCCGGAGTCGCTGGTCGACAGCGAGCTGTTCGGCCACGACAAGGGCGCGTTCACCGGCGCGCTCGCCGCCAAGCCCGGCCTGTTCGAGAACGCGGCCGGCGGCACGGTGTTCCTCGACGAGGTCGGCGAGCTGCCCGCGGCCACCCAGGCCAAGCTGCTGCGCGCGCTCGAGCAGAAGACGATCACCCGGCTCGGCGAGTCGCGCGAGCGTACGATCGACGTGCGGCTGGTCGCCGCGACCAACCGCGCGCTCGAGCGCGAGGTCGCCGAGGGCCGGTTCCGTCAGGACCTGTACTTCCGGCTGCTCGGCGCGACCGTCATCCTGCCGCCGCTGCGCGACCGGCGCTGCGAGATTCCGGTGCTCGCGCGCGCGTTCCTCGCCGAGGCGTGCGCGCGCTCCGGCCGCGCCGCGATGACGATCACGCCCGAGGCAATGCAGGTGCTGCTCACCCACGGCTGGCCGGGCAACATCCGCGAGCTGCGCAACACGATGGAGTACGTGATGGCGGCCGCGCCCGACGATCGGGTCGAGCCGAGCGACCTGCCCGAGCGGCTCGGCGGAGCCTCGACCGCGCCGGCGACCGGGACCCCGCCGAGCATGCCGGCGATCGGCGAGCCGAAGACCTCGTTCCGGCCGATCGCCGAGGAGCTGCGCGAGCTCGAGCGCCGCCGCATGGCCGAGGCGCTGGTCGCCTCCGGCGGCGTCAAGACGCGCGCCGCGCAGCTGATCGACATGCCGATCCGGACGTTCACGCTCAAGCTCAAGCAGTACAAGCTGTAGCCGGCAAGCCTTGCCGGTCCGGGCAAGGCTTGCCCGCGCCGCCCGCGCAACCTCGCGAGCTGCGCGTGGCGCGCTTCGTGCTCCATGTGGCGAGCATGCGGACCTTCCTGCTGCTCTCGGTCACCCTCACCACGGCATGTGCGGCGCGCGCCCCCCGCCCCACCGTGCCGGTCGAATACTCGTGCGGCGAGACCGCGCTGCGTCGCGATGTCGGTGGGCTGCACACCAGCGACGACGCGCTCAGGCCGGCGAGCCTCGGCTGGCGCGACGGCGACGGCGATCACTACGTCACCTGGCCGACCTCGACCACCGACGTCGAGGCGGTCGAGTACGTCGTGCCCTCCGATCCGCGCCAGGACGCGATGGAGCAGGTCTACGACACGTCCAAGGGCCCGTCGATCGCCGACTGGCTGGTCGTCCGCCGCGAGGTCTGTCCGGCGCACGACGGCTACAGCGACGTGCTCGCGCGCTACGTCCGCGGCGAGAGCCTCGACAAGCTCGCGCACGAGCTCGCGCTCTCCGATCGCGATGCGGCGCGCGACCTCGTGCACCGCGCGATGCTCGCGCTGCAGCGCCGCTACTACAAGGATCGCTAGCAGGGGCAGCCGAAGTACGGCAGCTCGAGCTCGCCGAGCACCTCGCCGCCGCTGCGCATCAGCACGGTGTCGAGGCCGAGGTCGGTCTTCGCGAGCACCTCGACCCGGCCGTCGTTGCCGACGTCGAGCAGGCGATCGATCGAGATCACCTCCTGCTCGTCGAGCTCGCGCAGCTCGAGCTGCGCGACATGGCCATCGGCGTCGCGCCGGTACAGGCCCCACAGGTTGACGTCGGGACCGCCGCAGCCGAACCCGGTATGGACGTGCACCGACGCGTAGGTGTCGCCGGTGACCGGGTCGCGCTCGATCAGCGTGTCGACCGGCACGTCCTTGCGCCAGTTGCCGTCCTGCGCGAAGTTCCAGCGCGCATCGATCGCGCGCGCCGCCGCGGAGCCGAACAGCTGGGCGCGCGCCTGCCCGGCGAGCGCGTCGTCGTGCGCGTCGTCGAACGCGATCACGTGGCCGAGCGCGAGCGGGCGCGCGTAGCGGCCGTCGCAGTGATCGAGCCGCGCTGCGAGCATGACCTTGCCGTGCGCCACCACCGCGTCGGCCGTCCACTCGTCGCTGTGCTCGTCGGCGTAACCGGCGTCGCCGGTGACGCGCGCGATCACGTCGAGCTGATCGATCGTCGCGATGCACTCGCTGTCGACCTCGACCTTGGTGCCGAGCCACGCGCGCTGCTCGTCGCTGCGGATCCATGCGGGCAGCGCCGCGATCGCGACCTCGTCGGTGTCCTCGTGCACGAGCCGCGGATGGACATGCGGCACGCGATCGAGCGCGGCGAGCTGGACGTAGGCCCGGCCGCGCACGTCGAACACGAACAGCAGCTGATCGGACGGCGTCGCCGCTTGCTGCGCGACCGCGCGCTCGGGCGCCGGCGGCGGCGGCGGCGCCGGCAGGTCGGCGACCGGCGCGGTCTGCGCGGGCGGCTGGCTGGCGTGGAGCCCGAGCCCCACGCCGAGGCCGGCCATGCCGACGATCCCGATCACCGCGATCCTGGTGGGCGAAGCGAGCTCGGAAGTCCGCATGCGGGCTCCATGGTGCAAGCCTCGCGCCCCGGGTCAACGCCTTGGGCAACGGCTACTTGCGCAGCGGTGTCTCCGTGGAGACACCACCGTCCGTGGCTCTGGGGCGGCCGAGGTAGATGCCGTCGGCGCGCGGCGGTCCCTGCGGCGGCGCCTTGGGCACGCCGAGATCGGTGCACAGCGCCAGGACGAGCAGCAGCAGGCAGAACACGGCGAGCCCGAGCTTGAACAGCCGCGGTCCCCGCGGCTTGGACCGGTTGCGCGCGATGATGTTGTCGAGCCGTCCCATCGGTCACGCGGTGAACGTGTCGAGCTTGACCTCGGCGTCGCGCAGCAGCGATTCGTGCGCCGGATCGGGCACGCTGCGCCGCCGGAAGTACGCCATCGCCGCGACGATCGCGTCGGTGCCGATCAGGGTATCGAGCAGTACGTTGCTGACGAAGCTGAGCACGCCGGTGATCACGCGAACCTTGCCGAGGTGTAGCGCGTGAATGAAGTCCGACAAGCCGTAGACCATGAACCCGGCCGACACCACGAGGATGCCGATGTACGCGAGCCAGGTCTTGTGGATGCGGTGATACGACTCCTCGCTGGTGAGCGGCACGGTGAGCCGCCGCCCCGACACGCCGATGAACACCTGCGCGAGCAGCACGCCGGCGTTGCCGACCAGGAACTGCCAGCTGCCGGTCACCTGGTACGGCAGCAGCACGATGATGTACGCGAACAGCGCGTAGAACGGCGCGGCGAGCATCATCAGCCAGCCCGGCGCGGTCGTCCCCGGGAACTGCAGCTTGGTGACGATCGACGCGCGGATCAGGCCGGGCATGAGCGAGACGACCTTGGGGCCGAGCACGAGCAGCGCGATCATGCCGAACACCATGCCGACGCCCATCCGGGCCTGGGCGAGCGGCACGTGCAGCGAGGTCTCGTGCTCGATCAGCGCACGCGCCTGGACGAGCAGCGCGTTGGAGTCGAACGCCTCGCGGAACGGATAGATGTAGACCACGAACGGCGTGACGAAGTAGATCGCCCACGCGACGAACAGGATGCGGCGCTGCTTGCGCCACTTCGCCCAGTTGCGCAGCTGGTCGAACGCGATCACGCAGAACGCCGCCTCGGCGAGCACCGGCAGCAGGGTGAACGCGCGGCCCAGGTGCGGCACGTCGGGGCCGTCCCAGGTCTCGAAGAACCGCGAGACGGTGAGCGGCACGAACATGATCGCGACGAGCAGCAGCACCGAGCGCCGCCACGCGAGGAACGCCTGGTGCTCGGGGTTGCGGATGTGGGTGGCCTGCGCCTCGAGCACCGCGCGCTCGCTCGGCAGCACCTCGTCGGTGCGAATGTCGAGCCGGTAGGCGCGGCGCAGCGAGATCCCGATGAAGTTGCGCGAGAACGTCTCGGCCGGCGCCTTGGTCACCGGCGTCACCGCGTGCAGCGCGCGATCGGTATCGAGCGGTGGCTGCGGCTCCATCTGCTCGATCTAACCACATCGCCTCGCTTGTTCCACGACCGCCGGGCGATCATCATCGAGCCGTGCGCATCGCGGCGTGGGCCTTCGTGCTGTGTACCGTGCTCGGCCTGCTCGGCGTGTTCGTGCCGTGCGTCGGCGCGGAGGGCGCGGGCCGCCTGCTCGGCCGGCGCGCGACGCTGTCGCTCTACCAGGTCGAGCACGACCGCGCGATCGTGCGGCGGTTCTTCGCGGCCTACGCGGCGAGCTCGAGCCGCAAGCTCGGCGAGGCGATCACCGCGGCGCTCGTCCCCAAGCTCGGCGCCCACGCGATGCACCTCGACGACGCGCAGTCGGCGATGGAGAGCCTCGACCAGGTCCAGGCCGGCGACGTCGACACCGGGATCCACGTGTTCATCGCGGTGTTCTGGGGGCTGCTCGCGCTCCAGGTGATCGCGATCGCGATCGTGTTCGCCGGCCTCATGCGCGAGTCGTTCGGCAAGGGCCGGCTGGCCGCGGCGCTCGTGGTCGCCGTGGTGATCGCCGCGATCGCGATCGCGCTGCACGTCGGGCTGCGCCAGGCGGTGTGGGAGGCCAACGACGAGGTCGACGTCACCGCGTTCGGGCTGTCGGGCGGCGCCTACCTGCTGCCGGCCGGCGCGATCGGCGCGGTGATCGCCGCGGTCGCGCTGCTGGCCGTGCGCGCGCGCTCGACCCGGCCGTCGGCGTGACGCGCGAACCGCTCGTCGCGGCCGTGCACCGGATCGTCGGTCGGCCACGGCCAGCCGCCGAACCGGGTGCGCTGGTAGTCGGCGAACGCCTGCTGGAGCTCGCCGCGCGTGGTCATGACGAACGGCCCGTGCGCCGCGACCGGCTCGCCGATCGGCCGGCCCTGGAGCAGCAGCAGCTCGGCCGCGCCGGCGCCGGCCTCGATCGCCAGCGCGACGTCACCGCGTACCGACACGCCGGAGCCGACGTCGATCGCGCGGCCGTCGATCGTCACCGCAGCCGAGAACGCGTAGAGCGTGCGATCGCTGCCGGCGCGCGCCGGCGGCAGCGTGACGCGCGCGCCCGGATCGAGCCGGATCGTCCAGATCGCGACGTCGTGCTCGCCGCGCGCTGCCCACGAATCGGGCGGCGGCGCGGGCGGCACCGCGTCGCCGAGCGCGCCGGCGACCACCGTGATCTCGACGCCGGGCTCGCGGTGGCGCGGGATCGCGTCGGCCCACAGCATCGTGAAGTGCGGCGCCACCAGCTTGTCGCGGCGCGGCAGGTTGAGCCAGATCTGGAACAGCTCGACCGGGTTGGGGGCCGACGCGTCGACGAGCGGGAACATCTCGGAGTGCGAGATCCCCGCGCCCGCGGTCAGCCACTGCACGTCGCCGCGGCCGTAGCGCGCGGCGGCGCCGAGCGAGTCGGCGTGATCGACCAGGCCGCGGCGCACGACCGTCACGGTCTCGAACCCGCGGTGCGGATGCTGCGGGAAGCCCGGCACGGTCTCGCCGTGGTACATGCGCCAGCCGTCCTTGCCGGCGAAGTCCATGCCGAGCTCGCGCCCGGCGAGCGAGGCCGCGGGCCCGAGCCGATCGTTGCCGGCGGGATAGGCGTCGACGTGGTGGACGCAGAACAGGAACGGATCGCGGGTCTGCCACGGGAATCCCAGCCTGGTCACGTCGAGGATCGCTCCGGCCATCGCGCAGCAGTGTAGCGGGTTTGGACGAATTGGCGCGACCGGGCGCGGCGAGGCGGCTCGATCCGGCATGAAATCGTCCGTCTTGCTCGTCGGGCTCGCCGCGTGCTTCGTGCCGGCGGCCGGCCCCACCTACACCCCCGCCGATCGCGCCGCGATCCGCGCGCAGCAGGTCGAGTCGACCGCGCGCACCCTCGGCTATCCCACGCGCAAGTCGCCCGCCGAGCTCGACGCGATGATCCGCGCCGAGACCAGATCGTTCGCGGTCGCGCGCGCGGCGAGCGCGGCCACGCTCGAGGCCGCGAGCTACACGGTCGATGCCGTGCGCGGCACCTGCTACAAGGTCGTGATCCGGCTCGGCGACGGCGCGAGCTGGGGCCCGGGCGCCGAGGCCGGCGTGCGCTTCGACTTTCAGGGCCCGGGCGGCGCGGGCGTCGGCGGCCCCGGCGTGCGCGGGCCGGGCGCGGTGGCCTCGCTCGGCTGCGCGCAGGCGTCCGGACCGATCACGCTGCGCATGGCGCCGATGATCGCGGGCTCCGGATCGATCGGGCAGGGGCCGATCACGATGGAGCTGTGGAGCCACGTGCTGACCCGACAGGAGCAGGCCGACTACGAGGCCGACCAGCGCCGCCAGGAAGAGGAGGCGCGCAAGTTTCACGACGAGGAAGCCGCGAAGAAGCAGCAGCAGCTCGGCCAGGGCTGCGCGAAGTGCGAGGCGCGCTACCAGGGCTGCCTCGGCGCGGGGCGCGGCGAGAGCGCGTGCCACGGCGACTACACGTCCTGCGCGTTCGAGGAGGCCGGCCCCGACTGGCCGTCGGCCTGCCCGAATCCGTGAGCGTTCCGTTGTACTGTAGCCGGGATGCGGGGTACTGCGCCGGCGCCGACCGTCGACCTGCTCGCCAAGGCGATGCGCGACGAGTTTCCCGAGCTCGACCCCGAGCGGCTGCGGGTCGCGGTCGAGCGCGCCGCGGCCAAGGCGGCGGCCGCCGCGCTCAACACCGAGGGCCACCGCTTCATCGATCTCCACCTCCAGCGCGTCGAGTCGGCGCAGGAGGCGACCGAGCGCGCGCGCATCCTGCGCGACCTGTCCGAGGACCTCGAGGACGAGCGCGGCGACAGCGAGCGCGCGATGGTGGTGCGGCTGGCCGCGTTCGCCGAGGCGCCGAACGCGGCCGACGTCGATCCGCTGCTCCGGCTCGCGAAGATCACGCAGCGCTTCACCGAGCTGCCGCTCGACGCGATGGTGCGCGCGGTCGATCCGATGGACGACGCGGCGCCGCGCCTGCTCAACGACATCGCCGCGGCGTGGCAGCAGATGAACGATCCGTACCGCGCGGCGGACTGCCTCGAGCGCGTGCTCGCGATCGCGCCGGGCGACGTGCGCGCACACGACGCGCTCGAGCTGTTCTATCGCAGCACCCGCGAGTGGCCGAGCCTGATCGAGCTGTTGCGCCGGCGCGTGCTCCACGTCGAGGCGCGCGAGCAGGCCGAGCTGCTGCGCGAGATCGGCCAGACCTACGAGCGCGAGCTCGGCGACGACGCCGGCGCGCTCGACGCGTATCGCGAGGCGGAAGGCCTCGCGCCCGGCCACCCCGACGTGCTCGACGCGCTCGGCCGGCTGATCGTGCGGCTGGGCGAGCCCGACGAGGAGGCGCTGGTCGCGCTCGAGCGCCTGGCCAAGCTGGTCGACGAGCCGCGCAAGCGCGCGAGCGTGCTGTTCCGCGCCGCCGACATCGCGAAGACGCACAGCTACGATCGCGCGCAGGCGCTGTACGAGCGGGCGCGCGCCGACGATCCCGACCTGGTGCCGGCGATCGACGGGCTCGCCGTGCTGCTGCGCGATCGCGGCAACCTCGCCGCGGTGGTCGCGCTGCTGATCGAGGCCGCGGCGCGCCCGTCGCTCGCGAGCGAGCGCTCGCGCTGGTTGGCCGACGCCGCCGACTTCTGCGTCGCGCTCGGCGACACCGATCGCGCCAAGCAGCTGTACAAGGAGGCGCGCGAGGCCGATCCGGCCAACCACAAGGCGGCCGTCGCGCTGGTCGAGCTGTGCTGGGACACCGGCTCGCTGGTCGAGATCGCGCCGATCCTCGACGAGCTGTGCCGCGTCACCCAGGAGCCGGGGCGGCTGCGCCGCTACCTGGTCGAGCGCAGCAAGGTCGCGACCGAGCTCGGCGATGCCGCCGCCTCGCGCGACGCGCTCGCCCGCGCGGTCGAGCTCGATCCGCACGATCCGCAGACCCGGCGCGAGCTCGCCGACATGATGTTCGAGGCCGGCGACTGGCTGCGCGCGCGCCAGCTGATCGAGGGCCTGCTCGACGACAACGAGGATCTGCTCCAGGCCGAGACCGCGATCGAGCTGCACTACCGGGTCGCGCGCTGCGCGTTCCAGCTCGGCGACAAGGACGGCGCGGCCAAGCACGCGGCGGTCACGCTCGCGCTGCGCCCCGATCACCGCGAGGCGCTGCTGCTGCGCGCCGAGCTCGACGTCGTCGATCCGCAGCAGCAGCTCGCCGACCAGCTCGCGCTCGCCAACATCGCGGCGCCCGAGGAGAAGGGCGTGCGGTTCGCGGCGCTCGGCGATCGCTATGCCGAGCTCGGCGATCGCGCGACCGCGCGCGAGATGTACCGCGAGGCGCTGCAGTACCGCCGCAGCGACCACCTGCTGCTGACCAAGTTCCTCGGGCTGGTCGCCGACGACGGCGACTGGAGCTACAGCCTCGACCTGGTGCGCCGCCTGATCGACACCGAGCAGGATCCCAAGGTGCGCGCGCGCTACCGCCACCTCGCCGCGATGATCGCGCGCGACGAGCTCGAGCTCCACGACGACGCGATCGCGCTGCTCGATCAAGCGATCGAGGACGACAAGCTGCTGTTCAGCGCGGCCGACGAGCTCGAGGCGATGCTGTCGCTCGCGACCGATCGCGAGGCGCTCGCCACGTTCTACTACCGCCGGCTCGGCCACGTGCGCGACGACGAGGGCCGCAAGGGCGAGCGGCTGCGCCTGTGGGACCGGCTCGGCGAGCTGTGCCAGCAGCTCGGCCGCCCCGAGGACGCGGTCACCGCGTTCGAGGTCGGGCTGTCGCTCGATCCCGACGACCTCGAGCGCCGCCAGCGCCTCGCCGACCTCTACCTCGATGCCGATCCCAAGCACGATCAGGACGCGATCGGCCACCACCAGGCGATCCTGCGCATGGACCGCCGCCGGCTCGCCTCGTACGAGGCGCTGCGCACGCTGTATCGCCGCACCGGCCAGCACCACAAGGCGCGCGCGGTCGACGAGGCGCTCGCGATCATCGGCATGCGGGTCTACGAGCAGAAGATCGACGCGCTGTTCGGCCGGCCCGCCGAGGCCGAGCGCACCAGCGGGCGGTGGGTCGTGGTCGACGCGCCGGTCGCGCGCGCGCTCGCCAACGAGGACTGGCTCGCGCTGTCGCGGCTCGACGTCGACCTCCAGCTGTCGGCGCTGTTCGCGCTGGCCTCGCCCGCGTTCGCCGCCGAGCGCGCGCGGCTGCGCCCGCCGCCGCCGCAGGCGCCGAGCCCCGAGCTGCCGTCGCCGGTCAGCCGCGTGATCGGCGAGGTCGCGACCGTGTTCGGCATCGCCGCGCCGGGCTGCGTGATCGATCGCGATCAGCCGATCGCGTGCACGCTCGCGCTGCGCCTGCGCGACGGCGGCGCGCTCGTACCCGCGCTGGTGCTCGGCCGCCCCGTGGTCGACGACCTGCTCGACGACGGCGAGCTCGCGTTCCACGTGGCGCGCCAGCTCGCCGACCTGCGCAGCGACCGGATCGCGCGCCTGTACTGCTCGCGGCCCGGCGATCTGGCGCAGGTGATCGAGCTCGCGATGGCCGGTGCCGACGATCCCTCGCGGTCCGCGGCGCGCTGGCTCGCGACCTCGTTGCACGGCCTCGAGCTCGAGCAGGCGCTCGCGATCGGCGCCCGGCTGCGCGACCGCGGCGTCGATCCGGCGCGCGCGGCGCGCGACTGGCTCGCCGCGACCGATCGCGCCGGCGATCGCATCGGCTTTGTCGTGATCGGCGACCTCGCGACCGCGCATCGCGTGATCGAGCGCGAGCCGGGCGGCGCCGACCGGGTGCTCGACCTGGTGTGGTCGAGCGTCACCGAGGAGGTGCTCGCCGTGCGCGGCCGCGTCGAGGGCTGGCGAGCCGGCCCGCCGCGCCCGCCGATGCTGGCGTGACAAGCAACAGGCCGGTACCGACGACGTTCCACACTAGCGATGAAGAGGAGTCGCCGACGCGGCCGGTACCGGGCCTGTTGCTACAGCGTGTTGAGGTACGCGACCAGATCCGCGATCTGCTGGGGCGACAGCTGCGAGGTGTGACCGTGCTTGTCACCGCCGCCGCACGGCCCGAACCGATCGGTGAGGCTGGCCGCGCAGCCGTCGTGCAAGTACGGCGGGCGCGTCGCGACGCCGAGCAGGCTCGGCACCTTGAACACGCCACCGGTGCCGACATCGACCAGCGAGTGGTTCGTGAACATCGGGCCCGAGTGGCAGGTCGCGCACCCGGTCTCGGCCGAGTTGAACAGCGCCTGGCCGCGCGCCACCGACTCCGGCACCAGCGTCGCGGGCTGCGCGGGCGCGCGGAACCGGTTGAGCCACGGGCCGAGCGACAGGTGCTGGCTGCGCGTGACCGTGCCGCCCGCCATGCGGTTGGCGAACACGTCGTCCATCAGCGTCGGCAGGTCGGGCTCGTCGCCCTGCCAGTGATACGGCGCGCGATCGAGGATGCCGCCCGCGAGGCTCTGGGTGCGCCGCGCGCCCTCGTTCTCGAACTGCCAGACCAGGCCGTCGTCGCGGCCCTCGGGGTGGCACGACGCGCACGCCAGGCCCACCGGGGTCTGGGTGTGGAACATCGCGCGCCCCGCGTCGTAGCCGAAGCCGCCCGGGATCTGGATCGTCTTGTCCTTCGCGCCGCTCGCGAAGTGGATCACGATGCCCGGGTACTCCGGGTAGAACACGACGAGGTCGCCGGCCGGCGTGTACGCGACCGAGGTCGGCGCGCCGAGCTCGTCGTCGACGACGCCGCCCTGGCCGTTGCCCCCCTGGCCGTCGTCGTCACCGCCGCTGCCCATGCCGCCGCCGCCACCGCCGCCGCCGCCACCGCCGCCGCCGCCGCACATGTTGTCGTCACCGTTGGCGAGCGACGACACCGGGATGACGGTCACGTTCTTGGCGCCCGCCATCGCGAACGCGATGCTGTTGCCGTTGGACGCGACGTCGACCGGCAGCGCGCCGACCACGATCGGCTGGACCGCGAACGGGTCGCTGCCCGGGTTGATCACGGTGATCGCGGTCTCGACCGGGCCCTGGCCGCAGCCCTGGCCGTAGCCGCCGTGCGTGACCTGGAGGATGGTCTGGAGCTGGCGCTGGTGGACCATCAGCAGCTGGCCGTTGCCCATCGCGATGGTGCGCCACGCGACCGCCGCGACCGCCGGCACCTCGCCGTCGCCCTGACCGCCGCTGCCGCTGCCGATCCCGCCGATCCCGCCGACCCCGCCGCCGCCGTTGTTGAACCGCTGCACGTCCGGCGGCGTGACCCGATCGGTCACGGTGCCGGTGCCGTCGACCGTGAGCAGCTCCGCCGCGCGGAACCGCGAGATGAACATCTGGCCGTTCTGCACGATCACGTCGCGCAGGTCGCGGTCGAGCCGGAGCTGGCCGACGTCGGGGCCACCCGCCGACGGGAACTTCACGACCTCGCCGCCGGTGCACGCGACGATCACGACGTCGCTCGTCGAATCCCACGCCAGGCCGCGCGGCTCGGCGCACGCGTCGCGCCGCGCCACCACCTGCAGCGTCTCGGGATCCGACAGCGTGAGCAGCGCGCCGCCGCGGCGCAGCGCGACGTGGATCCGGCCGGCGCCATCCTCGATCAGGCGGCCGGGCTCGTCACCCGCGTTGAGATCGATGTGCGCGACCACCTTGTAGCTGGTGAGGTCGATGCTCGCGACCTGATCGCGATCGGGATCGGCGATCACGGCGTGATTGCCGTCGCGCGTGATCAGCATCGTGCCGCCGGTGATCGGCACGCCCCACGGCGGTGGTGGGGTCTGCGACGGCGTGCTCGACGAACCACAGCCTGCAACGACGACCAGTGCCAGTAGCTTGCGCATCACAGACCTCCGTTGGATGAACCATCGCCCGACGTTCCGATCGGCGCTCCCGGCTCGGGACAGTTGGGCTCGAAGCCGAGCTGCCCGTCGCCGCCGAGCGGGCCGTTGAAGGCGTTGAACCCCGCATACGAGACCTTCGACGTGGTCGTGCCACCGTCGAACGTCACCGAGCACGAGTTGACCTGCACCTGCGCGATCCCGGCCTTGCTCAGCTCGTAGGAGCAAAGGTCGGCGCACGCGTCGATGTCGACCCGGCAGTCCTCGATCTTGAGCTCGAGCGCCGGCTCGTACGGCTCGTTCGCCGTGATCGTGGCGTGGCTGGCGCTGTCGTTGCAGCTCTCCGAGGTCGGGAGCTGCGGCACCCCGGTCTGATCCCCGCAGGCGCCGACCAGCGGCACGGCGGAGAGCACGATCACCTGAACAACGCGACGGACGCGGTCGGATCGCATGGCGGCCTCGTTTTGCAACGGCCATTCCACCTGGAATGCCTCCGCTAACAATATGTTGTGCTGGTGTCCTCACACAATGTTCTAGGCGACCCACCTGACGCCCTCAAAAAACTGATGGTAGGAACGGCGGGATGGATGTCTTCGGCAAGCTCTCGACCTATGACTTCGGCGAGGTTCACTTCAAGCTCGACAAGGCGACCCACCTGCGGGCCATCGTCGCGATCCACGACACGCGACTGGGCCCGGCGCTCGGCGGATGCCGGTTCATCGAGTACGACAGCGACGAGGCCGCGCTGATCGACGCGCTGCGCCTGGCGCGCGGCATGACCTACAAGGCCGCGCTCGCCGGCCTGCCCCACGGAGGCGGCAAGAGCGTGATCATCCGGCCGCGGCTGCGCTTCGACCGCGTCGCGCTGTTCCGCGCGTTCGGCAGGTTCATCGAGGACCTGCGCGGCCACTACATCACCGCCGAGGACAGCGGCACCGGCCTCGAGGACATGGAGATCGTGCGCACCCAGACCAAGTACGTCACCGGCGTCGACCCGTCGCACGGCGGCTCGGGCGATCCGTCGCCGTTCACCGCGCTCGGCGTGCGGCGCGGCATCGAGGCCTGCGTGAAGTTCAAGCTCGGCCGCGCCGACCTCCAGGGCGTCCACATCGCCGTCCAGGGCGTCGGCCATGTCGGCTATCACCTGTGCAAGGAGCTGCACGCTGCGGGGGCCAAGCTCACGGTCGCCGACGTCGACAAGCTCAAGAGCGAGCGCGCGCAGCGCGAGTTCGGCGCGGCGATCGTCGACATCCAGCACATCCCGTCGGTCGAGTGCGACGTGTTCGCGCCGTGCGCGCTGGGCGCCGGGATCAACGACGACACCGTGCCGCACCTGCGCGCGCGGATCGTCGCCGGCGCCGCGAACAACCAGCTCGCCGAGCCGCGCCACGGCGACGACCTCCACGCGCGCGGCATCCTGTACGCGCCCGACTACGCGATCAACGCCGGCGGCCTGATCAACGTGGCGCAGGAGGCCAAGGGCTACGACCCCAAGGTCGCGCGCGACAAGACGCTCAAGATCTACGACACCATCCTCGACATCTGCGAGCGCAGCAAGAAGCTCGCGGCGCCGACCTACAAGGTCGCCGACATCCTCGTCGAGGAGAAGCTCGCCGCGGCTACTCGATCCGCTTGATGATGTGCAGGCCGAAGTTGCTCTTCACGACGCCGACCTCGCCCACCTTGAGCCGCAGCGACAGGTTCTTGAACGGCGGCACGAACTGCGAGTCCGGCGTGACGTCGTAGCTCTCGCCCGACTTGGCCGAGCCCGGATCCTCTGACAGCGATGCCATGAGCGGCTCGATCTTGTCGCCCTTCTGCAGCTTGGCGACGGTGTCCTTGACCAGCGACTCGAGCTCGGCGCGGGTGCGCTTGGCGCCGCGCGGATCGCCCGCGTGCACCTCCTTCCAGCCGAGCAGGATGTGCTTGACCTTGGCCTTGGCGGTCTGGGGATCGCGCTTGAGGATGTCGGCCGACTCGAGCGGATCGGGCGGCGGCGGCGCGACCCGCTTCATCACCATCCAGCCGAACGGCGTCTTCACCATGCCGGCCTCGCCGACCTTGAGCCGCACCGCGAGGTTCTTGAACTTCTCGAACTCGTCGGGGACCTTCATGTCGTCGGAGATCTCGGTCGGCTCGGGCGCCTTGGTCTTGGCGCCGGGCTCGTCGGAATGCTCGGCCATGAGCTTGGCGAAGTCATCGCCCGCGTTGGCCTTGGTCACGACGTCCTTCGCGATCTTGTCGGCGTCGTCCTTGCTGCGCGCCGCGGCCGGCGAGCCCGGCACCTGCTGGCCGATCAGCGAGTCCTTCCAGCCGACCACCATGTGCTGGACGTAGGCGGTGCCCGGCGTGACCGGGCGCGCGAGCACCTCGGCCGACTCCAGCGGGTCGGGCGGCGGCGGCGGCACGCGCTCCATCACGTGGTAGCCGAACGCGCTGCGCACGATGCCGACCTCCTTGGGCTTGAGGCGGAGCGCGAGGTTCTTGAACTCCGGCACGAACTGGCTGTCGGCCTTCACGGTGTACGGATCGCCGCGCTTGGATCCGGGATCCTCGGAGTACTGCTTGACCAGGTCGTCGATCGAGTCCGGGTTGGCGCGCAGCTTGTCAGCGATCTGCTTGGCCAGCGCCGCGGCCTCCGCGTTGTCGCGCTTGGCCGCGCCCGGATCCATGTGACCGCGATACGCGTCCGCCAGATCCTTCCAGCCGATCAGCACGTGCTTGACCTGGACCTCGGGCGTGGTCTCGGTGCGGGCGAGGATGTCCTTGCTGTCGAGGTCTTCCCACTTCGACGCATCGGCCGAGCCCGAGCCGGTCGACACCGTCACGGTCTTGGGCGCCGGCGCCGTGCCGGAGCCCGGGTGGCCGGTCGTCATCTGATCGAGCTTGCCCGGTCCCTGCTGGCAGCCGACGACGACGGCCAGCGCGACCAACATCCACGAAGCGGTTCGCATCGGCGGACCTTAGCCGGTCAGCGGCGACGGCGCGATGGCCGCGCGCGCAAAACGCCGTGGTGCGGCAGCTCGAGCAAGTGGTGGACGGCGAGGTCGATCGCCGCGCTGGTGTCGAGCAGCTGCTCGCGCACTGCGTGGAGCTCGCAGCGCGACGCCTCGAGCGTCATCAGCTTGGCGTTGAGCGCGATCGCGCGCGTGCGATACGCGTCCGCCTGATCGCGCAGGCGCGCGAGCTCGGCCGCGAGCGCGGGAGACCGCATGCTGTAATGGATGCGGCAAGGCGCGCGAGGTTCCACGTCGACGATCTATCTCGACGTGACGGAGCGGGCTTCAGGTGCGAATCGCGCGCGGCGCGCTGAACCCCAGCGCGTCCTCGAGCTCGGCGATCGACTCGTCGGTGTGATCCAGCATTCGCTGTAGGGCCGGCACCGACCTGCGGCACGCCGTGTAGCCGAAACCCATCTGACCCGCGTAGCTCGCGATCGTGATGTTGAGCGCGAGGTAGTCGACCGGGATCGACAGCGGATAGGTCTCGTCGAGCCGCATCCCGTCGAGATACAGCCGTTCGGTGGGCCCCGGCACGTTCGAGATCACCACGTTGTAGATCGGTCTGCGCTTGGCGTACCCGGTGATCATGCTCGGTCCCATCGGCGCGCTCATCGCCGCCGCGTGGGCGACGCGCTCGAGCCGCGACATCTGTGCCAGCCGCGACTTCGCGCTCGAGGTCGACTCGACGATCACGCGCAGCCGTTCGAGCGGATCGGCGAGGTGCGTCGCGAGGTTCGCCAGCAGGATCGAGATCTGGTTGCCGCCCTCGGGGTTGTCGGCCGATCGCACCGACACCGGCACCATCGCGATCAACGGCCGGTCGGGCAGCGCGTCGTGCATGTCGAGATACCGACGCAGCGCGCCGGCACACACCGCGAGCGTGACGTCGTTCACCGTCGCGCCGGTGGCCTTGCCGATCGCCTTGACGCGCGCGAGCTCGTAGGACTGCGCCGCGAACCGCCGCGACCCGGAGATCCGCACGTTGAACATCGTCGGCGGCGCGTGGAACGGCTGCGCGAGCGGATCTCCCACATCCGAATTGCGCACGATCTCGCGCAACCCGCTCTGGATGCCGGGGACGATCTCGGCGCCGGCGGCGAGCGCGCGCTCGAGCAGCCCCGGCGATGGCGCCTCGCCGTCGGGCTCGCGCGGCGCGCGCCTGGGTCGATCCTGTGCCCACAACGGTGGGCGCTTTTCGGTGGGGTCGGCCGACAACAGATTCTGCATCAGCCGCATCGCGCCGATGCCGTCCATCATCGCGTGATGGATCTTGACGTAGAGCGCGACGCGGCCATCGGCGAGGCCCTCGATCACGTTGCACTCCCACAGCGGGCGCGTGCGATCCATCAGCGTGCCGTGCAGCCGCGACACCAGCGCGAGCAGCTCGCGGACCCGGCCCGGCCGCGGCAGCGCGGAGTGGCGCAGGTGATAGTCGAGCTCGAACTCGCTGTCCTCTTCCCAGAACCAGTGGCCGAGCCGGAACCGCACGCGCTCGTCGAACGGCTGGCGCGCGTGGATGTGCTCGCGCCAGGCCTCGACCAGCCGGCGCACGAAGTCGTCGGGCGCGCCGTCGGGCGGCGTGTACAGCTGCATGCCCGCCACGTGCATCGGCTGGCGTCGGCCCTCGAGCCACAGGAACATCGCGTCGGTCGGAGACAGCGGCTTCATGTGAAGGTCACCCGCCGGGTCTTGGGGACGAACAGCGCGAACAGCGCCCAGCTGCCGCTCAGGATCGCACCGTAGATCGCCGCATGCCAGGGGTGGTTCCACACCATCGCGCCCAGGCACGCCACCGCCAGCACCAGCGCCAGGACCGGCACGGCCGGGTACAGCGGGGTGCGATACGGCCGGGCAAGCGCCGGCTCGCGAGCGCGCAGCCGGAGCACCGCCGCCGAGGCCAGCGCGTACAGCGTGAGCGCGCCGAACACCGCGATGTAGATGATGTCGTCGGTCTTACCGGTGGACAGCGCGACCAGGCCCACCACGAGGTTGGCGCCGAGCGCGGCGACCGGCGTGTGGCGGGTCGCGTGGACCTCGCCGAGGATGCGCGGCGCGTAGCGCGCGCGGCCGAGCTCGAGCAGCGCGCGCGACGCCGCGATCAGGATGCCGTGGAAGCTCGCGACCAGGCCGACCAGGCCGATCCCGGTCAGCAGCACGAACAGCGGGCTCTGGCGCGACACGACGTGCCCGATCGCGAGCGGCAGCGGCGAGTCCGAGGTCTTGCCGTCGTGGAACACCACCGCGCGCCAGCCGTCCGCGCCGACCGCGCCCAGCAGGGTCACGCCGGTGAGCACGACCAGCGTCGCGATCGCCCAGAACAGCGCGCGCGGCAGATCGCGCTGCGGCGCGCGCGCCTCCTCGGCGATGTTCGCGACGCCCTCGATGCCGAGGTAGAACCAGATGCCGAACGGCAGCGCGGCGACCACGCCGCTGCCCCAGCCGTGCGGCAGCGCGTCCTGGGAGAACTTCGCCCACGAGAAGTGCGGCAGCACGACCGCGCCGAACACGCCGAGCTCGATCACCGCGACGATCGTCAGCACGAGCTCGAACCCGGCCGACAGCTTGACGCCCCACATGTTGATCAGCGTGAACGCGATGTACGCGACGATCGCGACCGCGAGCACCGGCGCGCCGTGCACCGCCTGGTTGATGTAGCTGCCGATCGCGAACGCGATCGCCGGCGGCGCGAGCATGTACTCGATCAGCTGCGCCGCGCCGCCGACGAAGCCGACGTGCGGCCCGAAGGCGCGCGTCGCGTACACGAACGCGCCGCCCGCCCGCGGCAGCGCGCACGCCAGCTCGGCGTAGCCGAGCACGAACGCGAGGTAGAACACGGTCACCACGGCGGTCGCGGCCAGCAGGCCGTACGGCCCGCTGTCGGGCAGCCCCAGGTTCCACCCGAAGTACATCCCCGAGATCACGTAGCCGACGCCGAGCCCCCAGATCATCACCGGGCCGAGCGTGCGCTGCAGCTGGGCCATACCGTCCGACGACGATAGCGAGGTATCCTGCCGGCCGCCATGTCTCAAGCTGTCTTGCCGGGCCGCGCGCGGGTCGTCGTCGTCGGCGGCGGCATCATCGGCTGCTCGGTCGCGTATCACCTCGCTCACATGGGCTGGACCGACGTCGTGCTGGTCGAGCGCGATCGCCTGACCTCCGGCACGACCTGGCACGCCGCCGGGCTGATCGTCACGTTCGGCTCGACCTCGGAGACCTCGACCGAGATGCGCAAGTACACGCGCGATCTCTACACGCGGCTCGAGGCCGAGACCGGGCAGTCCACCGGGTTCAAGCCGGTCGGCTTCATCGAGGTCGCGTGCGATCGCGACCGGCTCGAGGAGTACCGCCGGGTCTCCGCGTTCAACCGGCTGTGCGGGGTCGACGTCCACGAGATCTCGCCGGCCCAGGTCAAGGACCTGTTCCCGCTCGCCCGCACCGACGACGTGCTCGCCGGGTTCTACGTCAAGGAGGACGGCCGCGCCAACCCGGTCGACGTCACGATGGCGCTCGCCAAGGGCGCGCGCCAGGCCGGCGCGACGCTGATCGAGGGCGTGCCGGTCACCGGCTTCACCACGGCGCGCGGCGCGATCACCGGAGTCACGACGCGCCACGGGACGATCGAGTGCGAGCACGTCGTGCTGTGCACCGGGATGTGGACGCGCCAGCTCGCGGCGACGGTCGGCGTCAGCGTGCCGCTGCAGTCGGCCGAGCACTATTACCTCATCACCGAGCGCATCCCCGAGCTGTCGGCGAGCTGGCCGGTGCTCGAGGATCCCGGCTCGCACGGCTATTTCCGCGAGGAGGTCGGCGGCTTGATGGTCGGGCTGTTCGAGCCGATCTGCGCGCCGTGGAACGTCGGCGGCGTGCCCGACGACTTCTCGTTCGGCGAGATCCAGCCCGACTGGGATCGAATGACACCCTACGTCGAGAAGGCGATGCAGCGCGTGCCGATCTCGATGGAGGTCGGGGTCAAGAAGTTCTTCTGCGGGCCGGAGAGCTTCACGCCGGATCTCGCGCCGATCGTCGGGCCGGCGCCCGAGCTACGAAACCTCTTCGTGTGCGCCGGCCTGAACTCGATCGGCATCATCACCGGCGGCGGGATGGGCCGCGTGGTCGCGCACTGGCTGATCCACGGGCGACCCGACGTCGACACCAGCTACATGCACATCGATCGCCTGCACGGCTACCAGGCCAACCCCGAGTACCGGCGCACCCGCACGGTCGAGTCGCTCGGCATGGTCTACCAGTGCCACTACCCGACCCGCTCGATGGAGACCGCGCGCGGCGCCAAGCGCTCGCCGTTTCACGACCGGCTCGCGGCGCGCGGCGCGTACTTTCGCGACGTCTCGGGCTGGGAGGGCGCCGACTACTACGCCGGCGCCGGTCACACGCCGGGCCCGGAGCTGACGTGGGCCAAGCCGAGCTGGTTCGGGCACTGGCAGGCCGAGCATCGCGCGGCGCGCGACGGCGTGATCGTGATGGACATGTCGTTCATGTCGAAGTTCCGCGTCGAGGGCCGCGACGCCGGGCGCGTGCTCGACTGGATCTCGGCGAACGCGGTCGACGGCGCGGCCGGGCAGATCACGTACACCCAGTGGCTCGATCAGGCCGGCAAGCTGCAGGCCGATCTGACCGTGACCAAGCTCGGCGACGAGCGCTACTGGGTCGTCGCGTCCGACACCGTGCATCGCCACGTCCACACCTGGCTGCGCCACCACTGCCACGACGCGCACGCGTTCGTCAGCGACGCGACCAGCGGCTACGCCCAGCTCAACGTCCAGGGCCCGCGCTCGCGCGAGCTGCTGCAGCTCGTCACCTCGGCCGACATGGGCAACGAGGCGTTTCCGTTCCGCTGCGCGCGCGAGATCGATATCGGCTTCGCGCGCGTGCTGGTCATCCGCATCACGTACCTCGGCGAGCTCGGCTACGAGCTGTACATCCCGACCGAGCAGGCGATGCACGTCTACGAGCGGCTGGTCGCCGCGGGCGGCAAGGTCGGCCTGGTCCACGCCGGGCTCAAGACGCTCGCGAGCTGCCGGATGGAGAAGGCGTATCGCGACTACGGCCACGACATCGACAACACCGACACCGTGCTCGAGGCCGGCCTGGGATTCGCGGTCGACCTCAAGAAGCCGGGCGGCTTCCTCGGCAAGGACGCGGTGCTCGCGCAGAAGGCGAAGGGCCCGCTGACCAGGCGGCTGTTGCAGATCCTGGTGAAGGATCCCGAGCCGATGATGTTCCACGCCGAGATCGTGCTGCGCGACGCCAGGCCGATCGGCTACATCCGCGCGGCGTCGTACGGCCACACGCTGGGCGGCGCGGTCGGGCTCGCGATGATCGACGCCGGCGTGCCGATCGATCAGAAGTGGCTCGACGCCGGGACGTGGCAGGTCGAGATCGCGGGCACGCGCTACCCCGCGATCGCGTCGCTCCGGCCGCTCTACGATCCCGAGAACAAGCGGGTCAAGCTGTGAACAGCTCGCCGCCGACCGTCAGGTAGAGCGCGCCGCCCGACACCGCGAGGTCCCAGCGGTTCACGCGATCGAGCGTGGCGGCGACCGCGTCGAGCAGCTCGGCGGGCAGCGCGTGCAGCGCGATCGAATCGCCGCGATGGACGCGCGCGTCGCGGATCGCGCTGGCGAGCTGATCGACCGGCTTCCACGTGTAGACCGCGACCCGCGGGCACGCCTTGCTCGCCTTGTGCAGGCGCTCGGGCGACGGCGCGCCGATCTCGATCCACGCGACCAGATCGCCGCGCAGATCGCGGCCGACGATCGCCGGCTCGCTGTCGTCGGAGACTCCGCCCTTGCTGAACTCGAGCTCGTCGCCGTGCTCGAGCGCGCGCGCCAGCACGCGCGCGACCAGGTAGCGCGCGCTCTCCGACGGATGCTGCGCGACCCGCCAGTCGAGCTCGGCGTAGACCCCGCGATCGGCGTCGGCGAGCGCGATCTCGAACCGGCGGACCGTCGCGGGCAGCGCCATCAGCCGACCACCGTGTCGGACAGCGCGCGGGTGTCGTGATCGCCGTACATCGCGTCGAGGATCGCCTCGGCGCGCCGCTTGATCCGCGCGCGCGCGTGCTCGTACGGCTTGGTGTCGCGCACGGCGTCGAGCAGTGGGCAGCGTTCGAGCCAGTGCAGGTCGAACACGCCGACCTGCGCGGCGCGCTCGAGCATCGCGAGGCAGGCCTCGCGATCGCCCGACGCACCGGCGAGCTCGGCGACCATCTGCGTGATGAACGACGAGCGGCGGCGATTCGCTTGCACGACGCTCGCCCGCGCGAGCGCGGCGTCGCGATGCTGCGCCCACGCGCCGTCCATCGCGGCGAACACCGCGTCGATCAGCACCGGATCGAAGCCGCGCACGCCACGGGCGAGCGCGGGACGCAGCGCCTCGGCGGCGGCGCGATCGCCGCGCCACCACGCGAGCCGCAACCGGATGATCGTGCGGTCGTAGCCGGCGGCGACCAGCTCGGCGCTCGCGCGATCGCAGTCGTCCCACCGGCCCTCGAGCGCGTGCGCGCGCACGATGTCCCAGCGCGCCGAGTTCAGCCCCGGCGCGATCGCGAGCGCGTCGTCGAGTCGCGCCCGCGCGACCTCGAGGAAGCCGGCCTCGAGCAGCATGCGCCCGAGCCACTCGTGGGCCTCGGCGACGTGCGGAGCCCGCGCGATCGCGGTGCGGAAGTGACCGGCCGCGATCGCCGCGTCGCCGACGTTGAGCTCGAGGTGGCCCGCCGCGATGTGGGCCTCGGCGAGGTTGCCGCCGGCGACCAGCGCGGCGTGCACCAGCTCGCGCGCGCGGACGAGCGGCGCGTCGCCGGCGTCGGTGAAGAACGTGCGCCGCACCACCGCCATCGCGAGCGCCGCCGCGATCCGCGGATCGTCCGGCGCCAGCGCGCTGGCCTGCTCGAGCAGCGCGAGCACGTCGGACGCCCGCATCGCCTCGTGCTGGACGAGCTGGCGCGCGCGCAGCAGCATGTCGAGCGCCTGGCTCGGCGGCTGCGCGGGATCCGGCTCGCGCAGCACGCTCGCGACCGCGGATGCGGCGACCTCGGCGGCGGCGGTCAGCTGTTCGATCGCGAGCGGAACGTGCAGCACGAGCTCGCCCGCCGGCCGCGCGATCCGCACGGTCAGATCGTCGCCGGCCTCGAGCCGCACCACCGTGGCGTCGGGATCGCCGCCGGGCTCGACGCGCGGCAACACGCGCAGCCGCGGCACCGCCGCGAGCCGCGCCAGCAGCTGCTCGTGCACGCCGAGCGCGACGTGCAGCTTGTCGGTCCTGGCGATCTCGCGCGGCGGCAACACGATCACCACGCGCAGCTCGCGGGCGGCGCGCGGCGTCTCGGGGACGCGGCGGCGCGCGTGCTCGACCAGGTGCGGCTCGAGCAAGCGGCGCAGCTCGGCCGCCGACGCGATCCGCGCGGCCACGTCGCGCTCGGTCGCGCGCGCGATCACCTGCGCGATCTCCGGGCCGGCGAGCTCTGCCGGAATCTCGACGCGCTCGCGCTGCTGCTTGTCGAGCGCGATCTGCGGGGTGCTGCCGGAGAACGCGTGACGTCCGGTGAGCATCTCGGCGAGCACCACACCGACCGCGTAGACATCGGCCGCGGCGGCCGGCGACTCGCCGCGCGCCTGCTCGGGCGCCATGTACGCCAGCGTGCCCGCCGGGCCGTCGCCCTTGCCCGGCAGCGCCGCGGCCGCGACGCCGAAATCGGCGAGCACGACCCGGCCGTCGCGCGCGAGCAGGATGTTGTCGGGCTTGATGTCGCGGTGGATCACGTCCGCGCTGTGCGCCGCCGCGAGCGCATCGCACAGCTCGGCCGCGATCGCCACGGCGCTCGCCACCGGCAGCGCACCGCGCGCGAGCCGCGCGGTCAGCGGCTCGCCGTCGACGAGCTCCATCGTGCAGAACGCGATGCCGTCGGCGAACCCGAGCTCGAACGTGCGCGCGACGTTGCCGTGGGTCACGCGGCGCGCGAGCTTCACCTCGTGGCGAAACCGCTCGACCATGGCCGGATCGCTTGCGAGCTCCGCGCGGATCACCTTGAGCGCGACCAGCTCGTCGAGCTCGCGATCGTAGGCCCGGTAGACCGCGCCCATGCCACCCTCGCCGAGCACTGCCAACAGCTCGTACCGGCCGGCCAGCGCACGGCCGGTCAGATCGGCGACGGCATGCATCGCGCCATCTTAGCCCGCACGGATACGCACGGTGTGACACGACGGACCGTCGATCGCGGCAAAACGCGACGGTGAGACGGCGGCTCGACGGTGGCACGCGGGTTGTAGCGAGGTTGTTCATGACCACCCAGCTCGCGTCCGTGGAACCAGTTGGGCTCGTCCACCAGTCGAGGTCCCAGACCGGGCTCACGTACGTGCGAGGGGCGCTGCTCAACCCGGTCAGCATGTCGGTGCTGGCGTTCGTGCTGTGCGTCGGGGTCGGGTACGCGGGGTTACTCGGCGCGGTCGTCGCGATCGCGGCGTTTCTCACGGTCGGGATCGGCGCGACGCGCTACCGCTTCGTACGCAAACAGCTCGACCGGCAGTACGAGTATCACGCGCGCCAGCACCGCGAGGCAGAGCGCACGCGCCAGCTGCGCCCGACCGGTCCGGTGCGCCAGCAGCAGTACAACGATCTGCGCGTGCTGGTCGAACAGATCGAGCGCACCGACCCGCGCGAGGCCCAGCGCTTCGAGCTGCAGGCGCTGCTCGACCACTTCGTGCGAATCTCGGCGAGCCATCAGCGCTGCCTGGACTCGCTCCGCCTGGCCGGCTCCAACGATCTGCGCACGCTGCCGGCCGAGCCGTCGCGATCGCTGCGCCGGCGCGAGATCATGCTGAGGCGCCAGCGCCACCGCGACGAGTGCGTGCGCACGATCGAGCGGCTGAGCGACGAGCTCGAGGCGGTCGACGAGCTGATCCGGCTGGTCGCGCAGCGCGTCGCCTGCCCCGTGGTGGAGGACGATCTCGACCGCGAGATCGAGCGCCGGCTGTGGGAGCTCGACGAGGTCGACCAGGCGCTGCACCAGCTGTCGGCCTAGGGTGGCGCACGGAGCGCCCGGCTCGATCGTCTATTGACTTTTTCTCAATAGACGCCATGCTCCGGGGCATGGAACGCCCCCTCGCTGCCGTGGTCGTCGGTGCCGGGTTCTCGGGGTTGTGCGCCGGGATCGAGCTCAAGCGCGCGGGGATCCACGACTTCGTGATCCTCGAGAAGGCGTCGCGGGTCGGCGGCACGTGGCGCGAGAACACCTATCCGGGCGCGGCGTGCGACATACCCTCGCACCTGTACTCGTACTCGTTCGAGCCCAACCCGCGGTGGTCCCGCGCCTACGGCGAGCAGGCCGAGATCCTCGCGTACCTCGAGCACTGCGCCGACAAGTACGGCCTCCGGCCTCACCTGCGCTTCGACGAGCCGGTCCACGCGGCGACGTTCGACGAGGCGACTGCGCTGTGGCGGATCGAGACCGGGCGCACCACGCTCCATGCTCGCGCGCTGCTGCTCGGCAACGGCGCGCTCCACATCCCGCAGCTGCCCGACATCCCGGGCCGCACGACGTTCGCGGGGCGGAGCTTTCACTCGGCGCGCTGGGACCACGGCTACGAGCTCGCCGGCAAGCGCGTCGCGGTGATCGGTACCGGCGCGAGCGCGATCCAGTTCGTCCCGCAGATCGCGCCGAAGGCCGCCGAGCTGCACGTGTTCCAGCGCACCCCGCCGTGGATCGTTCCCAAGCGCGACCGCGTGATGAGCGAGGCCGAGCGCTGGATGTTCGAGCATGTCCCGGGCGCACATTACCTGCGCCGCACCGGGCTGTACTGGCTGATGGAGAGCCGCGTGCTCGGCTTTGCCTACGCGCCCAAGCTGCTCGAGCTCGCCGAGCGCCTGGTCAAGCGCTCGATCGCCGAGCAGGTCGCGGACCCCGCGTTGCGCGCCCGGCTCACCCCCGACTACCGCCTCGGCTGCAAGCGCGTGCTGATCTCGAATGACTACTACGCGGCGCTGCAGCGCGACAACGTCGAGCTCGTGACCGACGCGATCCGGTCGATCACGCCGCGCGGCGTGCTGACCGCCGACGGCCGCGAGCGCGAGGTCGACGCGATCATCTACGGCACCGGGTTTCGCGTCACCGAGTACCTGTCGTCGGTGCGGATCGTCGGGCGCGGCGGCGTCGAGCTCAACGACGCGTGGCGCACCACGCTGCGCAACTACCTCGGCATCACGGTCTCGGGGTTCCCGAACCTGTTCCTGCTGATGGGGCCGAACACCGGCCTGGGCCACAACTCGATGATCTTCATGATCGAGGCGCAGGCGCGCTACGCGACGCGCGCGCTCGCGGCGATGCGCGATCGCAAGCTCGCGTTCATCGACGTGCGCCCCGAGGTCGAGCAGGCGTTTCGCGCCGACCTGTCGCGCAAGATGAAGAACACGGTGTGGACGAGCGGCTGCACGAGCTGGTACCAGACGCCCGACGGCGAGGTGTTCCTGTGGCCGGGCGCGACGGTCGACTACTGGCGCCGCACCCGGCGAGTCGAGCTGGCCGACTACGAGCAGCGCGCGGCGTAGTATCGCCGGATGCCCAACCTCGAGATCGATCGCGAGCGCGAGCTCTCCACGTTCCGCAAGATCGCGCTCGGCACGTGGCGCACGACCGGCGATCCGAGCGTGTACGGCAGCCTGACCCTGCGGATGGATCGCGCGCTCGCCTACCTCGACGCGTTTCGCGCCGCGACCGGCCGGCGGATCACGGTCACCCACCTGATGGCGCGCGCCGCGGCAGCGGTGTTCGAGCAGGTCCCCGACGCCAACGCGATCCTCCGGCTCGGCCGGATCTACCGGCGCAAGCGGATCGGCGTGTTCTTCCAGGTCGCGATGGAGGATCCCGACACCGGCAAGGTCGATCTGTCGGGCGCGACCATCCACGATCCGCAGGCCAAGTCGCTGGTCGAGATCTGCGACGAGCTCGACCAGATCTTCGCCAAGGTCCGCAAGAACCGCGACTCGGCGCTCGCGCGCACGCGCAAGCTGTTCAAGCGCCTACCGTTGCCCGCGATGGGGCCGCTGCTCGATCTCACGTCGTTCGCGAGCTACACGCTCAACCTCGACCTGTCGTGGGCCGGGATCCCGCGCGACGCGTTCGGCTCGATCATGATCACCAACGTCGGCTCGCTCGGGCTCGAGGAGGCCTACGTGCCGCTCGTCCCGTACAGCCGCGTGCCGCTGCTGATCGCGCTCGGCGCGATCCGCGACGCGGTGGTGCCGCGGGACGGCACGGTCGCGATCGAGAAGACGATGCGGCTGTGCGCGACGTTCGACCACCGTATCCTCGACGGCGCGCACGCGGCGGCGATGGCCAGGACGGTGCGCGCGTGGATCGAGCAGCCGTTCGAACACTTCGACAAGGTCTAGGCGCGGGAGATCGCCGCGCCGGCGCGCGCCGTGCTACGCGGTCGCGGCGAGCGCGTCGCCGAGCACGCTGACCAGGCGATCGAGCTCGGCCTTCTCCGAGATGAACGGCGGCGCGAGCTGGATCGTGTCGCCGCCGTAGCGGACATAGACCCCCTTCGCGAGGCACTTCATCGCGACCTCGAACGGCCGCTTCGCCGGCTCGCCCTTGACCGGATCGAGCGTGAAGCCCGCGGCGAGGCCGTAGTTGCGGATGTCGGTGACGTGCCTGCTGCCCTTGAGCCCGTGCACCAGGTTCTCGAAGTACGGCGCGAGCTCCTTGACCCGGTCCACCGCCTTGTCCTGGACGAGCAGCGACAGCGCCGCGTTGCCCGCCGCGCACGCGACCGGATGCGCGGAGTAGGTGTAGCCGTGCGCGAGCTCGACCATGTAGTCCGGCCCGCCCGCCGCCATGAACGTGTCGTAGATGTCCTTGCTCGCGACCACGCCGCCGAGCGGCTGCACGCCGTTGGTCACCTGCTTGGCGAAGTTCAGCAGGTCGGGCACGACGCCGAACGCCTCGGCGCCGCTGTACGCGCCCATCCGGCCGAACCCGGTGATGACCTCGTCGAAGATCAGCAGGATGTGGTTGGCCGTGCAGATCTCGCGCAGGCGCTTGAGGTACCCCGCGGGAGGCGGGATCACGCCGGCCGAGCCGGCCATCGGCTCGACGATCACCGCGGCGATGTTCGACGCGTCGTGCAGCGCGATCAGATCGGCGAGCTTTCCGGCGAGTGCGGCGCCGGTCGCCTCGTCCTGCGGCATGCCGCGGGTGAACGCGGCCGCCTTGTTGCCGAGCGCGAGCTGGGTGTGCGGCAGGTGATCGGCGTCGACCGCCTGGCCGAACGTCTTGCGGTTGCCGCCGATGCCGCCGACCGAGATCCCGCCGAAGTTGACGCCGTGATAGCCCTTCTCGCGGCCGATCAGGCGGGTCTTGGTGCCCTGCCCCTTCGCCCGCCAGTACGCCCGCGCGATCTTGAGCGAGGTGTCGGCGGCCTCGGAGCCCGAGCAGCAGAACAGCACGTGGTCGAGCCCGGCCGGCGTGAGCTCCTTGATCTTGTTCGCGAGCGCGAACGAGTACGGATGGCCGAACTGGAACGCCGGCGCGTAGTCGAGCGTCGCCACCGCCTTCTGCACCGCCTCGACGATCTCGCGCCGCCCGTGGCCCAGCCCCGAGCACCACAGCCCGGACAGCCCGTCGAACACCTTCTTGCCCTCGGCGTCGATGTAGTACGCGCCCTCGGCGGCCACGAACACGCGCGGGTGCTGCTTGAACTCGCGGTTGCCGGTAAACGGCATCCAGTGCGCGTCGAGCCAGGCCGGATCGGTACGAAGCTGCTCGCTCATAGGTTGAACGTCCCGCGTCGGATGAATTGTCCCCGCCCCTGCACGCGCGATGCGACCCAGACGTCGTTCTCGACCACGAGCTCGCCGCGCGACAGCACGTGGCTCGGCGCGCCCACCACCTTGCGTCCCTCGAACGGCGAGTAGTCGACCCGCATGTGCAGCGTGTCCTTGCCGAGGATCTTCTCGCGCGCCGGATCCCACACCACGACGTCGGCGTCGGCGCCGACCGCGAGCGTGCCCTTCTTGCCGTACATGCCGAAGATCTTCGCGGGCGCGGTCGACGTGATCTCGACGAATCGGTTCATCGAGATCTTGCCCCGGGTCACGCCCTCCCACAGCAAGTACAGCCGGGTCTCGACGCCCGGCATGCCGTTGGGGATCTTCGAGAAGTCGTTGCGGCCGAGCTCCTTCTGGTCCTTCATGCAGAACGGACAGTGATCGGTCGCGACCACCTGGAGGTCGTAGTTGCGCAGGCCGCGCCACAGGTGATCGTGGTGATGTGCGGGGCGCAGCGGCGGCGTGCACACGAAGCCGGCGCCCTTCCACTCGTTGCCGGGCTCGCCGCGCAGATCGTCCTCGGTGCAGAACAGATACTGCGGACAGGTCTCGGCGTACGCCGGCAGGCCGCGGTCGCGCGCCTCCATCACCCGTTCGAGCGCGCGCTGCGCCGACAGGTGGACCATGTAGACCGGCACGTGCGCCATCTCCGCCAGCGCGATCGCGCGCTCGGTGCCGGTCGCCTCGGCGATCTCGGGGCGGGTCAGCGCGTGATAGACCGGCGCGCGGTGGCCCTTGGCGAGCGCCTGTTGCACCAGCACGTCGAGCGGCAGCCCGATCTCCGCGTGCGTCGTGATCAGCGCGCCGAGCTCGCCCGCGCGCTGCATCGCGCGGAAGATCTGCTGGTCGTCGACCAGGAACACGCCGGGATAGGCCATGAACATCTTGAACGACGTCACGCCCTCGCGAACCATCGCGGCCATCTCGTCGAGCGCCGCCGGGTTGGCCTCCGTCATGATCATGTGGAAGCTGTAGTCGATCGCGGCCTGGCCCTCGCTCTTGGCGAACCACGCGTCGAGCCCGGCGCGCATCGAGCCGCCCTTCTGCTGGATCGCGAAGTCGACGATCGTGGTCGTGCCGCCGTGCGCCGCCGCGACCGTGCCGGTGTGAAAGTCGTCGCTCGCGACCGTGCCGCCGAACGGCAGCGACATGTGCGTGTGGCAGTCGATGCCGCCCGGCATGACGTACTTGCCGGTCGCGTCGATCGTCTGATCGGCCTTGCCGCCCGGGATCGTGCCGAGCGCGGCGACCTTGCCGTTGTCGAGCCAGACGTCGGCGACGAACGTGTCGCTCGCGGTGACCACCGTGCCGCCCTTGATCAGCGTGCGCATCACCGATCCTCCGTGAGGATCCCGTAGCTGTCGGGCCGGCGATCGCGGAAGAACTGCCAGGTGCGGCGCACCTCCTCGATCATGTCCAGGTCGAGCGTGCCGACCACCAGCTCGTCCTTGTCGCGGCTCGCCATCGCGACGAACTGACCGCGCGGATCGACGAAGTACGACTGGCCGTAGAACTCGCCGATGTTCCACGGCGCTTCCTTGCCGACGCGGTTGATCGCGCCGACGAAGTAGCCGTTGGCGACCGCGTGCGCCGGCTGCTCGAGCTTCCACAGATATTCGGACAGCCCCGCGACCGTCGCCGACGGGTTGTAGACGATCTCGGCGCCGTTGAGCCCGAGCGCGCGCGCGCCCTCGGGGAAGTGCCGGTCGTAGCAGATGTACACGCCGATCCGCGCGTAGCGGGTCTGGAACGTCGGATAGCCCAGGTTGCCCGGGCGGAAGAAGTACTTCTCCCAGAACCCGCTGGTCTGCGGGATGTGGTTCTTGCGGTACTTGCCGAGGTAGGTGCCATCGGCGTCGATCACCGCGGCGGTGTTGTAGTAGACGCCCGCCATCTCGCGCTCGTAGACCGGGACGACCATCACCATCTTGTATTGCGCCGCGATCGGCCGCAGCTTCTCGACGGTCGGGCCCGGCACTGCCTCGGCGGCGTCGTACCAGCGGCGATCCTGGCCGGGGCAGAAGTACGGGCCGTTGAAGATCTCCTGCAGGCAGAGGATCTGGACGCCCTGCTTGCCGGCGTCGTGGATCATCGGCAGGTGCTTCTCGAGCATCGCCGCCTGGATCTCGGCGACCGGCCGCGACTCGTCGTTGATGGGATTACTGGCCTGGATCAGGCCGGAGACGATCTTGCGCGCCATGTCAGTTGGTCACCAGGGTGGAGGTTTCCTTCGCGATGTCGCCCTTCCAGGTCTCGACGTCCTTGCCCGCCTTCTGGGCACGCGCCGCTTCCTTGGCGTCGCGCGCCGCCTTCTGGCGATCGACGAGATCGTGGTGCGTGGTGAAGAACGGCAGGCTCTTGCCGACGAACTCGCGGATGCTTTCGAACTTGTGATCCGTCATGAACTTCGACAGCTCGTCCTTGAGCTCGCTGATGATCTCGTAGCCGCGCAGCATCGCGCCGGTGCACACCTGCACGGTCGACGCGCCGAGCAGGAAGAACTGCGCCGCGTCGTAGCCGGTCTCGATCCCGCCGATGCCGCTGATCGCGACGCCCTTGTTCGCGCGCGCGACCTCCATCACCTGGCGCAGCGCGATCGGCCGCACCGCCTGGCCGGAGTAGCCGCCCGGCACGCTGTGGCCCTCGACCGTCGGCATCGGGCGCAGCGTCTTGAGGTCGATGCCGGACACGCTGAGGATCGTGTTGATCATCGCGATGCCGTCGGCGCCGCCGCGCAGCGCCGCCGCGGCCGGCACCGTGGGGTTCCCGACGTTCGGCGTCATCTTCGCCCACACCGGGATGCGCGCGACCTGCTTCACCCAGCCGACCACCTCCTCGACGATGTCGGGGTTCTCGCCCATCGCCATGCCCATCTTGCGCTCGGGCAGGCCGTGCGGGCAGCTGAGGTTGAGCTCGAAGCCGTCGACGCCGGTGTCCTGGACCTCGCGCACGATGCGCTGCCAGGCGTCCTTGCGGTACTCCTCCATGATCGACGCGATCAGGATCTTGTCCGGATACTGCTTCTTGAGCTGTTTCAGATCGTCGATCCAGTCCTCGTACGGGCGGTCGCTGATCAGCTCGATGTTCTGGAAGCCGATGACCTCCTCGCTCATCCGGCCGCGCAGCTTGGCGTAGCGCGGCGCGGTGTTGATCACCTTGCTGGCGTCGAGCGAGAACGTCTTGCACACCATCCCGCCCCACCCGAGGTCGTAGCTGCGCGCGATCACCTTGCCGTTGGTGCCCGGCGGGCCCGACCCGAGCAGGAAGGGATTGTCGAACTTCATGCCGTTCACGGTGATCGATAGATCGGTCATGCGGGCCTCCACGCGTCGTCGAGAAAGAGGGTCGGATAGCACAGGGGTCGAGTCGGCTTCAACGAGGATCGTGAGCGGAACGACCTTCCCGGGGTCTACCACCCGAAAACGAGGTTGGCGCCCGACGCGGTCGCCGTGATAGGCAGTGCGCGATGGCCACCAAGCTGATCACCCACTGGATCGACGGAAAACCCGACCCGCGCGCGGCGGAGCGCACCGGCGACGTGTGGAACCCCGCGACCGGCGAGGTCCAGGCGAAGGTGGCGTTCGCGACCCCCGGCATCGTCGACGACGCGGTCGAGTCGGCCTGGCGCGCGGCCCGGAGCTGGTGCAGCTCGTCGATCGCCAAGCGCAGCAAGATCCTGTTCGCGTTCCGCGACCTGGTCGACCGCCACAAGGCCGAGCTCGCGCGGCTGCTCACGCTCGAGCACGGCAAGGTCACGGCCGACGCGATGGGTGAGGTCCAGCGCGGCCTCGAGGTCATCGAGTTCGCGTGCGGCATCGCCGACCTCGCGAAGGGCGAGTTCTCCGAGAACGTGTCGACCGAGGTCGACTGCTACTCGATCCGCCAGCCGCTCGGCGTGGTCGCCGGGATCACGCCGTTCAACTTTCCGGCGATGGTGCCGATGTGGATGTACCCGCTCGCGATCGCGTGCGGCAACACGTTCGTGCTGAAGCCCAGCGAGCGCGATCCGTCGGCGGCGCTGCTGTGCGCGCAGCTGCTCGCCGACGCCGGCCTGCCGCCCGGCGTGTTCAACGTCGTGCACGGCGACAAGGTGGCGGTCGACCGCATCCTCGAGCATCCGAAGATCGCCGCGGTGTCGTTCGTCGGCTCGACCCCGATCGCGCAGTACATCTACGAGACCGGCACGCGCCACGGCAAGCGGGTGCAGGCGCTCGGCGGCGCGAAGAACCACATGATCGTGCTGCCCGACGCCGACCTCGAGCTCGCGGCCGACGCCGCGGTGTCGGCGGGCTACGGCTCGGCGGGCGAGCGCTGCATGGCGATCTCGATGGTGGTCGCGGTCGGCAGCGCCGGCGATCGCCTGATCCCGCTGATGAAGGAGCGGATCGCGAAGCTCGTGGTCGGCGACGGGCTCGAGCCGGCGAGCGAGATGGGGCCGCTGGTCACCCGGGCGCACCTCGACAAGGTGCGCGGCTACGTCGATCGCGGCGTCGCCGAGGGCGCGAGCCTGGTCGCCGACGGCCGCGGCCTCGCGATCGCGGGCCGGCCGAACGGCTTCTTCCTCGGCCCGTGCCTGTTCGATCGCGTCCAGCCGAGCATGGCGATCTACAAGGACGAGATCTTCGGGCCGGTGCTCGGCGTCGTGCGCGCCGCGAGCTACGACGAGGCGATCGCGCTGGTCAACCGCAACCCGTACGCCAACGGCGTCGCGATCTTCACCAACGACGGCGGCGCGGCGCGCAAGTTCCAGCACGAGGTCGAGGTCGGCATGGTCGGGATCAACGTGCCGATTCCGGTGCCGATGGCCTACTACTCGTTCGGCGGGTGGAAGGCGTCGCTGTTCGGCGACCATCACATCTACGGCCGCGATGGCGTGCACTTCTACACGCGCACCAAGGCGGTCACGTCGCGCTGGCCGGATCCGGCTTCGCGCAGCCATGGGTCGGGCGGCGTCGACCTCGGGTTCCCGCAGAACCGCTAGCCGATCATGGCACCACCGGCGGCTTCGCGGTCTTCGCTACGAACGTCACCGTGATCTTGACGCCGCGATCTGCGAACAGCCGGCGGAGCCCGTTGGCGACGGCTTCGTTCGACACGCGCCATTCGATTCCCTTGGCGCCGCTGCGAATCATCGCCCAGCCCTGACGCGTAGCCTCGGCAAGCACCTTGGGGATCTTGACGTTCTGCGTGAACTTGTCGGTGCCCGTCACGTCGTACATCGACTTCGGTCCCGCGTCCTTGGCGTCGAGCAGGATCTGGTTCTCCTCTCCGTCGAGCTCCACGACGCCGGTGCCGCCGAGCTCGTCCTGGAGGCCGAACACGTACAGCGACTCCTTCGAATGCGTCGCCTGCTCCGCGTACTCGGCACCTTGTTCGCCGCCCTCGGGCCGCGGTCCCCAGCCAGCATTCTTGAGGGAAGGCTCGGCCCGAAACCCGGGCGGCACCGGGGCATCGGGCGCCTTGGGCACGAGCGGCTGTTCGCTCGGGGTCGGCGTGGTCGTCTCGGTCTTTGGCGCCGGGGTCTCGATCTTCGGCGGCGGTCCCTCGAGCTTGGGCGGTGGCGTCTCGACCTTCGGTCCGGGCGTCTCGACCTTCGGTCCGGGCGTCTCGACCTTCGGTCCGGGCGTCTCGACCTTCGGTCCGGGCGTCTCGACCTTCGGTCCGGGCGTCTCGACCTTCGGTCCGGGCG
>DATJAE010000063.1:0-27860 GCA_035516595.1 Kofleriaceae bacterium
CCGGCATCAGGAACGGCGACGTGAAGTCGCGCACCGGATCCGGGATCGTGCGGTCCATCGTGTCGACCAGCTGCTCGACGCTCGCGACCCAGCGCGGCTCGCCGCCGAGCGCGCCGAGCGCCGAGCCGAGCACGACCGGCACGTCGCGGTAGCCGCGCGCGGCGAGCAGCTCGAGCACGTCGAGCACGACGAGATCGACCAGCTCGCGATCGGCCACGTCGAGCTTGTTCACGAACACGACCAGGTGCGCGACACCGACCTGGCGCGCGAGCAGCACGTGCTCGCGGGTCTGGTCCTGCGAGCCCTGGGTGCCGTCGACGAGCAGGATCGCGCCGTCCATCTGGGACGCGCCCGTGATCATGTTCTTGACGTAGTCGGCGTGACCGGGGCAGTCGACGTGCGCGTAGCGCCGGCGAGCGGACGCGTACTCGACGTGCGCCAGGTTGATGGTCACGCCGCGCGCCTTCTCCTCGGGTGCGCTGTCGATCTGGTCGAACGCGAGCGCGGTGCCGCCGTGACGGCGCGCCATCACCTGGGTGAGAGCGGCGGTCAGGGTGGTCTTGCCGTGATCGACGTGACCGATGGTTCCGACGTTGACGATGAGCTTCTCCACGACATGTTCCTTCGACGAGCCCCGAAAACGCAAAGACCCCGCGACGCGCGTCGCGGGGCTCTTGATCGATCGATCGCGAGGGCAGCTACCTGCGGGCGGACGCGTCCCGTGAAGCGGCTCGAACCGAGCCGCAGCTTGACGACGACGACGACCGCACGCACAGGCACATGGAACGCATATAGATGAGGCCGCGCCGCCGCGAAGTCAAGCGCGGATCGCTACGTGCTAGGGCCGCCAGCCGAATGCGACGCGCACGAACGGCATCACGCTGCCGGCCGGGACGCGCTCGTCGATCACGAAGCCATCGCGCACGGCGATCGCCGCGCCGATCAGGATCTCGGGCTCGGCGACGTCGGGCGCCATCACGCGCACGCCGAGCGCGAGCTCGGCGGCGAGCGGGTGCTGCGGGCCATCGCCGCGCACGACCTGCTCGGCGGTCACGCCGAGATCGAGGTGGAACTGGAGGGCGTCGCGCTGGCGGCCGCGCGACCAGCGCGACAGCTCGACCAGCGGCGTGGCGGCGAGCGCGACGTGGTTGCCGACGGCATCGGGACCCGCGCGCACGCCGAGGTCGCCCAGGCCGATCGCCAGCCACGAGGCGAGCGCGTAGCGCACGTCGCCGCCCCACAGGAAGTACGACAGGTCGCGGCCGCCGGCCCGGCTCGCACCGCCGCCCAAGCCGAAGCCATAGAGCCAGCGGCGGTGGCGCAGCGCATCGTCGGCGCAGTCGTCGGGCGGCCGGTTCGGGTGCCCCCACGGGTCGCACGCCGGCTCGGGAGCGTACTCGGGCTGGATCATCGCGAGCTCGCGCCGCGTCAGGCCGTTCGCCGCGGCCCACGCGTCGATCCGCGGATCGGCGATGTCGTCGAGATAGGCGTACTCGTAGCGCGCGCCGAGCTCGCGCGCGACCGCCTCGCCGTCGGTGCTCGCGATCAGGAAGCCGACCGCGCACAGCGTGCCGGCGCGGTCGACGAAGCGCGGCGTGCGCGGACCGGGCGCATCGAGCCGGGGAAACACGCCGCGCTCGGCGTAGCCGCGCAGGGTCGCGATCGCGGCGCGGCGGCGCGCGGCGATCGCGGGTGGCAGCGCGGGCGGCGCGGCGTCGAGTCGGTCGGCGACGTAGCGCAGGTGGGTCGCGATCCGCTCGGTCTCGTCGCGCGGCGGCCGGTCGAGCGTCCAGCTCGCGTCGCCGATCACCGCGTTGACGGTGTGGCCACGCACCGGCTCGGAGCGATCCCGACATGCCGCGATCGCCAGCGCGACACCGATCCACGTCAAGGCCTTGGCGGTCATGCTGGAGGTCCAACGCGCGAGCGCCGAAACCGGTCTCCACGAACACGCTTCCGACGAAGATCGGGCTATACCAGGCGGCAAAGCGATGTCAGAAACGTCGACGCCGCCGTCCAACATCACGCCGATCTCGATCGAGACCGAGATGCGCAACTCGTTCATGGACTACGCCATGAGCGTGATCGTGGCGCGCGCGTTGCCCGACGCGCGCGACGGCCTGAAACCGGTCCACCGGCGCATCCTCTACGCCCAGAGCCTGATCAACAACGTGTGGAACCGCGCGCACGTGAAGTGCTCGCGCGTCGTCGGCGACACGATGGGCAAGTTCCACCCGCACGGCGATGCGGCGATCTACGACGCGCTCGTGCGCATGGCGCAGGAGTTCGCCATGCGCTACCGGCTCGAGGACGGCCAGGGGAACTTCGGATCGATCGACGGCGACCCGCCGGCGGCGATGCGCTACACCGAGTGCCGGATGAGCAAGCTCGCCACCGAGCTGCTCGCCGACATCGACAAGGAGACGGTCGACTGGCAGCCGAACTACGACGACAAGGAGCAGGAGCCGACCGTCCTGCCGACCAAGGCGCCGAACCTGCTGATCAACGGCGCGACCGGCATCGCGGTCGGCATGGCGACCAACATCCCGCCGCACAACCTCGGCGAGGTGATCGACGGCGTGCTCGCGCTGATCGCCGACCCGAAGCTGACCGACGACGACATCATCAAGCACGTGCCCGGGCCGGACTTTCCGACCGCGGGTGTGATCCAGGGCCGCAACGGCATCCTGTCGGCGTTCAAGACCGGTCGCGGCCAGATCGCGGTGCGCGGCGTCGCGCACACCGAGGAGATCCGCAAGGACCGCTACGCGATCATCGTCACCGAGCTGCCGTACATGGTGAACAAGCAGCGGTGGATCGAGGCGACCGCCGCGCTCGTGCTCGAGAAGAGGCTCGAGGGGATCGCCGACATCCGCGACGAGAGCGACGACGAGATCCGGGTGGTGTTCGAGCTCAAGCGCGACGCCAACGATCAGGTCGTGCTCGCGAACCTGTTCAAGTTCACCGAGCTCCAGAAGTCGTTCTCGGTCAACATGCTCGCGATCGTCGACGGACGCCCGGTGCTGCTATCGCTGCGCCGCGCGCTCCAGGTGTTCATCGAGCACCGCCGCGACGTGGTCACGCGGCGCACGCTGTACGACCTGCGCGAGGCGCGCGCCCGGCGCGAGATCGTCGAGGGCCTCGGCCTGGCCGTGATCAACATCGATCGCGTGATCGACATCATCCGCGGATCGAAGGACACCGACATCGCCAAGGAGCGGCTGATGGCCGAGAAGCTCGGTGGGCTGGCCGGCTTCCTCGAGCGCGCCGGGCGGCCGAAGGCCGAGGTCGACGTCGCGGCGGCCAAGCAATTCGTCACGCTGAACGCGCGCCAGGCCCAGGCGATCCTCGACATGCGGCTCGGCCGGCTGACCGGCCTCGAGCGCGAGAAGCTCGAGGCCGAGTACAAGGAGCTGTGGCAGCTCACCGATTACCTCGAGGGGCTGCTCGCCGACGACAAGAAGCTGATGGCGGTGATCGTCGACGAGCTCAACCAGATCAAGGCCGACTTCGCCGATCCGCGGCGCACCAAGATCGTCGACGCCGAGGGCGAGATCCTCACCGAGGAGCTGATCGACGAAGAGGACATGGTGGTGACCCGCACCCACCAGGGCTACATCAAGCGCACGCGCGCGCGCGAGTACTCGGCGCAGGGGCGCGGCGGCCGCGGCATCACCGGCGCGACCTCGAGCGACGGCGACTTCGTCGCCGACATGTTCGCCGCGTCGACCCACGATCACCTGCTGCTGTTCACCGACAAGGGCCGGGTCTACTACAAGAAGGTGTTCGAGCTGCCCGAGGGGGCGCGCACCGCGAAGGGCCGCGCCGTGGTGAACGTGCTCGACCTCCAGGACGGCGAGCAGGTGGTCGCGATGCTGCCGTTCAAGGAGTTTCGCGACGACACCAGCGTGTTCTTCGCGACCCAGGCCGGCACGGTGAAGAAGACCGAGCTGTCGGCGTTCGAGAACGTGCGGCAGAGCGGGATCAAGGCGATCACGATCGACGACGGCGACCGTCTGGTCGGCGCCGCGCTCGTGACCAAGGCCGACGACGTGCTGCTCACCTCGGCGAAGGGCTTCGCGGTGCGGTTCACCGAGGAGCGAGTGCGTGCGATGGGTCGCAACGCGGCCGGCGTCCGCGGCATCACGCTGCGCGACGGCGATCGCGTGGTCGGGATGTGCACGTTCGCGCGCGACTCGTCGGCGTCGCTGATCACGGTGTGCCAGCGCGGCTACGGCAAGCGCACCGCGCTCGCCGACTACCCGACCAAGAACCGCGGCGGCAAGGGCGTGATCACGATCAAGACCACCGCGCGCAACGGCCTGGTGTCGGGCGTGCGGATCGTGACCGACGACGATCACCTGATCCTGATCTCGGATCGCGGCAAGCTGATCCGGCTGCGCGTCCACGACATCCCGGTGCAGGGCCGCGCGACCCAGGGCGTGCGGGTGATGCGGGTCGACGACGGCGAGCACGTCGCGGCGATCGAGCGGCTCGCCGAGCCGGCCGAGGCCAGCGGGATCGCCGAGGGCGCGCCGATCGAGGCGGTCGACGACGCCGACACCGTCCCGGTCGACATGGAGAACATGGAGGACGAGCCGGAGGACGACGCCGAGGACGGCGAGCCGGACGACGGCGAGGACGAGTCGTGACCCGCGCGCTCGTCGCGGCGATGCTGGTCGCGGCGTGCGCTCGTCAGGATCCGCGCGCCGACGACACCGCGCGCCGGCTCGCCGCGATCGAGCAGCAGCTCGCCGCGCAGCAGCGCGAGCTGGAGGAGCTGCGCACGGCTCAATCGGCCGCGCCCGAGATGCTGATCGAACGGATCGATGCGCTCGCGGCGCAGCTCGGCAAGCTCGAGCAGCAGCGCCGGCCGGTGCGCCGACCCGAGCCGGATCGCGCGGCGACCTACGCGGTGCCGGTCGGCTCGAGCCCGAGCTACGGCCCGCGCGACGCGAAGGTCACGCTGGTGATGGCGATGGACTTCGCGTGCCCGTATTGCCGCAAGGCGTGGGACACGGTCGACGAGCTGCGCAAGCGCTACGGCAAGGACCTGCGCATCGTCTACAAGGCGATGATCGTGCACGCCGCGGTCGCGACGCTCGCGGCCGAGGCGGCGTGCGCGGCCAACCATCAGGGCAAGTGGCGCGAGCTCGCCGAGCTGCTGTGGACCCGGGCCTTCGACCTGCGAGCGAGCGGCAACGACGTCTACGACCGCGCCCACGTCGACGCGCTCGCCGCGGCCGCCAGGCTCGACATGGCGCGCTATCGCGCCGACCTCGCGGGGCCGTGCCCGCTCGAGGTCAAGCAGGAGCAGGCGCTGCTGGTCCGGCTCGGCGTGTACGCGACGCCGAGCTTCTTCATCAACGGCCGCTACATGTCGGGCGCGATGCCGATCGAGGACTTCGCGAAGCTGATCGACGAGGAGCGCGCCAAGGCCGACGCCGCGATCGCGCGCGGCGTGCCGGCGGATCGCTATTACGACGACGAGATCGTCGGCAAGGGCCTGGTCGAGCTGGTCACGCCTTCGCGCGCAGCCGAGTGAACGCGACGATCGCGCCGAGCAGCACGACGCCCGCGCCGAGCTGGCCCCAGAACCCGCGCCACCACGGCGTGCCGTGGCCCCAGCGCGGCATGTCGAGCGACACCGGGTCCATGTCCTGGTTGCCGACCCGCAGCACCAGATCGTGCAGCTTGCCGTCCCACGGCAGCCGGTCGTCGACGAACGTGACGTAGTAGCGATCGGTCAGCCGGGTCACCGCGTCCTCGAGCTCGGCGACGATCCCGTCGAGCGAGTTGACGACCCGCGCCGCCGGCGCGAACGACGTGATCACCGTCGGCGAGCCGGACAGCGCGTCCTTGTAGATGATCCCGAACACGTGGATCCCGGCCGCGGCCGCGCGCTTCTTGAGCTCGACCAGCGCGGGCTTGGCCGCCTCGGGGTCGGTGTCGCTGCCGTCGCCGATCACGATCAGCGCGCGGACCGGCGCCTTGCTCTGCTCGAGCTTGGCCATCGCGAGCGTGACGCCCTGGACGAGGTCGCTGCCGATCGAGCGGTAGTAGTCCTTCTGCGAGCCGAGCGCGCTGCCGGCGAGCGCGGTGATCGGACCGTCGTAGCGCAGCTGGGCGCCGGTCCCGTACGACACCGCGATCGCGGTGCTGCCCGGCGGGACCCGCGCGGCGAGCCGCAGCTCGTCGATGCCGGCCTCGAGCCGTCCCAGCGCGCCCGGATAGCGCGCGGTCTCGTCGGCCTCGACGTCGTCGTTGCCGATCCACGCCTCGTCGCCCTCGTAGACGATCGCGAGCGCCATCGGCTCGTTGCCGTCGCTGTAGGCCGTGACCTGGCTGGCCGCGATCGCGACGCCGTGATCGACGATCGCGAGGTGCTGTGCCGGCAGCATCGGCGCGCCGACCACGGTGACCTCCAGCCGCGGCGGCGCCGCGCGCGGGGTCTCGACGCGCATGTCGACCTCGGCGGACGGCAGCTGGGCACCGGCGGTTCGCGCGCCGACGATGGAGCACGCGAGCACGAGCATGAAACGAGCGGTCATGAACCCTCCAGACCGCAAAGCCTGACGCGGCGACCGCCGTCGTGCCAATTAACCCCGGATGAGGGTAGGCTGCGCGCGATGGCAATCCCCCGCAGCCAAGCGATCTTCGAGCGCGCGCGCCAGGTCATTCCCGGCGGCGTCAACTCGCCCGTCCGCGCCTGCCGATCGGTCGGCGCCGATCCGGTGTTCGTGGCCCAGGGCGACGGCGCGTACATCACCGACCTCGACGGCAACCGCTACATCGATCTGATCGGCAGCTGGGGGCCGCTGATCCTCGGCCACGGCCATCGCGAGATCCTCGACGCGATCGCCGAGACCATGGCCAACGGCACGACGTTCGGCGCGCCGACCGAGCTCGAGGTCGTGTTCGCCGAGACCCTCCGCGACGCGTACCCGTCGATGCAGATGGTGCGCGCGGTGTCGTCGGGCACCGAGGCGACGATGAGCGCGCTCCGGCTGGCGCGCGGGTTCACCGGGCGCGCCAAGCTGGTCAAGACCGACGGCGGCTATCACGGCCACGCCGACTGCCTGCTGGTCGCGGCGGGCTCCGGCGCCGCGACGCTCGGCATCCCCGGCTCGGCGGGCGTGCCCGAAGGCGCGGCGCGCGACACGATCGTGGTGCCGTACAACGATCTCGCCGCGGCCGAGCGCGTGCTCGCGGCGGGCGACGTCGCGGCGGTCATCATCGAGCCGATCGCCGGCAACATGGGCCTGGTCCCGCCGCAGCCCGGCTACCTCGAGGGCCTTCGCGCCGCGACCGCCCGGCACGGCACGCTGCTGATCTTCGACGAGGTGATCACCGGGTTCCGCGTGGGCTACGGCGGCGCGCAGGCGATCTACGGCATCGCGCCCGACCTGACCTGCCTGGGCAAGATCGTGGGCGGCGGGCTGCCCGCGGCGGCGTTCGGCGGCCGCGCCGACATCATGCAGAAGCTCGCGCCGCTCGGGCCGGTCTATCAGGCCGGCACGCTGTCCGGGAACCCGCTGGCGATGGCCGCGGGCCTCAAGGCGATCGAGATCCTCGGCCGGCCGGGCACCTACGAGCGGCTCGACCAGCTCGGCAAGCGGCTCGGCGACGGCCTGACCGCGGCGGCGGCTCAGCTCGGCGTGCCGGCGTGCGTGAACCGGATCGGTTCGATGATCACGCTGTTCTTCACCGACCGGCCGGTGACCGACTACGAGAGCGCGAAGACCGCGAACACCGCCCGGTTCGGCGCGTTCTTCCGCGCGATGCGCGAGCGCGGCGTGTTCCTGCCGCCCAGCCAGTTCGAGGCGATGTTCGTGAGCCTCGCCCACACCGACGACGATCTCGACCAGGTGATCGCCGCCGCCCGCGACGCGCTGACCGCGGCAACGGCGCATTGACGCTCGAAAACCGCCGTGCTACGAGGGCCCGCCGATGTTCACCGTGCCTTCCCATAGCGGCGAAATGTCGCAGGGTTCGGGTATGACGAACGCGCATCGAAACGCCGTGCCCCCGGCCGTGGATCCTGCCGCCCGCCGCGCCAAGCGCGCCTACAACGCGCTGTCGGCCAGCACGGTCGGGCTCGAGCTCGGGGTCGCGGTGGTCATCAGCGTGCTGCTCGGCATCTGGCTCGACCGCAAGCTCGGCACCGCGCCCTGGCTGATGCTGGGGATGCTCGTGCTCGGCCTGGTCGCCGGGTTCCGCAGCGTGCTGCGGGCGGTGAGACGCGCCGAGCGCGCGGCCGAGCAGGAGGAGCAGGAGGCGCGCCGTGGCTAGCCCGAGCATCCTCCGCATCGAGCGGCTGAACTACGTGCTCGGCGCCGGGCTCGCGCTCGCGGCCGCGATCACCCAGTCCGGGCCGATCGCGCTCGGCGTCGCGGTCGGCGCGGCGCTGACCTGCCTCAACTTCTTCGTCCTGCGCAAGCTGGTCGTCCGGTGGACGACCGAGGCCGCCCAGGGCAAGGCGGGGCACAGCGCGCTGCTCATGCTGCCGAAGATGATCGGTCTGATGGGCGCGGTCGCGCTGTCGATCCTGCTGCTGCCGATCGATCCGGTCGCGTTCACCGTCGGGTACTCGACGTTCATCATCTCGATCGTGATCGACACGCTGTACAGCGCCTTGCGCCCTACTCCACCGAGCACCGAAGACCGAGAGCGCCATGGGTGAGCACGGAACCTGGTTCGACTACCTCAATCGCTTCGAGTGGTGGCAGCACTTCAACGCGTGGGCCGACGGCAAGCTCGGCCGCACCCACCCGATGCTGCTGCTGTTCCAGCAGTCGGGCTGGTCGCTCACCCACGTCCTGATCGAGCTGGTCGTGCTCGCGTTCTCCGTGTGGGGCGCGATCGCGTTCTATCGCGGGCTCAAGACCCCGGACCACGGCGTGGTGCCGCCCCGCAAGATGAACTTGCGCGCGTTCTTCGAGTACACCGCCGAGAGCGTCTACGGGATGGTCGAGGGCGAGATGGGCAAGGACAACGCCGCCAAGTTCTTCCCGCTGATCGGCGCGCTGTGGATCTACATCTTCTTCGGCAACCTGGTCGGTCTGATCCCCGGGTTCGTGTCGCCCAACGACACGCTCAAGACCAACGTCGGCATCGCGCTGCTCGTGTTCTTGCTGACTCACTACTACGGCGTGCGGAAGCACGGCCTGGCCTACTTCAAGCACTTCCTCGGCCCGAGCCTGGTGCTCGCGCCGCTCATGCTGCCGATCGAGATCATCAGCCACCTGGCGCGCCCGGTGTCGCTCTCGATCCGGCTGATGGGCAACATGATGGCCGACCACAAGGTCGTCATGTCGTTCTTCGCGCTCGTGCCGATCATCGTGCCGATCCCGTTCCTGCTGCTCGGCCTGCTGATCTGCTGGATCCAGGCGCTGGTGTTCACCTCGCTGGCGATGGTCTACATCAGCATGGCGATCGAGGACCACGAGGACCACGACCACGACCACGCGCACGACCACGCGCACGCGCATTGATCGCACCCCAAGGCCCTTTACCCCGCATCGAAACCACGCTAGGAAACGCCTCGCGCGACCCAAGGAGACCCCGTCAATGAAGCGCAACCTCAAGCCCCTGCTCTCGCTGCTCACCCTGCTCGTGATCGTCGGCATCTCGTCGATCGCGTTCGCGCAGGGCACCGAATTCAACGCGACCGAGGTCAAGGCCCACGGCCTCGCGAACAACTTCGGTCTGATCGCGCTCGGCGCGGGCCTCGGCATCGGCCTGGCCGCGCTCGGCGGCGGCATCGGTCAGGGCCGCGCGGCCGGCTCGGCGCTCGAGGGCATCGCGCGCAACCCGAGCGCCGCGGGTCAGATCCGCGGCCCGATGATCCTCGGCCTCGCGCTGATCGAGTCGCTGGTCATCTACGCGCTGATCATCGCGCTGCTGCTCGTCCTCAAGGTCGGCTAGCACCGTCCGGGTCGCGCGTGAACGGCCTCGCGGCTCGCGGGGCCGTTTTGCGTTTTCGGAAGCCACGTGGGACGATCCCGGTCGTGTCCGAGGCCGAGGCCAAACCGGGCGAGCTCGACATCAAGGGCAAGTCGACGCTCGAGATCCTCGAGCAGATCGACCTGTTCAGCGGCCTGCCGCACGGCCACCTGCGCCGCGTCGTCGATATCGGCGTCGAGGAGCAGTACAAGGGCGGCGCGACGATCTTCTCGGAGGGCGAGCCCGGCGACAAGTTCTACCTGATCGTCGAGGGCGCGGTGCGGATCTCGCGGATCGTCCCCGGGATGGGCGAGGAGGCGCTCGCCGTGCTGCGCGCCGGCAACTACTTCGGCGAGATGTCGCTAATCGACGACCTGCCGCGCGCGGCGACCGCGATGTGCCACGAGAAGTGCCGGCTGTTCGTCGTGCACCGCCGCGACCTCGAGGATCTGCTGTTCGTCGATCGCGACCTCGCGTACGAGCTGCTGTGGAACTGGGTGCGCACGCTGTCGCGCCGGCTGCGCGCGACCAACGACAAGATGACGTTCCTGGCCACGACCTCGAAGTTCTGACCATGCGAAGCGCGATCGCCGCGGCCGTGGTGTCGATCGCCGCCCTCGCGAGCGCCGAGCCGTTGCCGCCGGCGTCGCTCGAGGTGCTCGGTGGCGGCACCAGCGGCACCGGCGCCGACGCCAAGCCGCTCGGCTTCGGCTACGTGATCGGCGCCGAGGCGGCGTGGCAGCCGATGGCGACCGAGCGGCGGTGGGGATGGACGGTGCGCTGGGCGACGCTGTTCGGCCGGCTCTACGACGGCACCGCTGCGACGATCGACGACAGCCTGCGCACCGTGCAGATGGACCTCACGCTCGGCATCCGGTTCCGGCCGTGGGCGACGCCGAGCCGCTACCTGACCGCGCGCGCCGGCGGCGGCCTGCTGCGCACCAACGACCCGGTCGGCAGCGGCGGGCGCGCGTTCATCGGCCCGGTCACCGCGGTCGGCATCGATCAGTACATCGGCAGCTTCGTGATGGGCATCGACGTGCGCTACGGGATGATCGCGAACGGACCCGAGCAGGTCCAGCTCGTGGTGCGGCTCGGCGTGGCGGGTCCGTGATGCCGGCGCTGGTCACGCCGCGCCTGCGCCTGGTGCCGATCACGCTCGACGTGATCGAGGCCGTGCTGCGCCGCGATCGGCCGGCGGCGGAGGCCGCCGCGTGCGCGAGCCTGCCCGACGAGTGGCCGAACGACGAGCTGGTCGCGCGCGCGTTCCCGGTGTCGCTCGAGGCGATCCGCGCCGACCCGGAGGTCCGGCTGTGGGGCGACTCGCTCGTGCTCGTGCGCGACGCCCCGCGCATCGTCGGCAGCGTCGTGTTCCACGGCAAGCCGAAGGACGGCATCGCCGAGGTCGGCTACGGCATCGCCGACGCGTCGCGCGGCCAAGGGCTGGCGACCGAGGCGACGTGCGCGTGCGTCGAGTGGGCGCTCGCCCAGCCGGGCATCGTCGCGGTGCAGGCGACCACGTTCCCCTGGCACCACGCGTCGCTCGGCGTGATCCGCAAGGTCGGCATGACCCAGGTCGCGACCCGGCCGCACGACGTGTTCGGCGAGCTGCTCGTGTTCGAGCGCCGGCGCTGACTACGGCTGCAGCGTGACGCCCGCCTCGAGGCCGAAGTCCTCGGCCTCGCGCCGCCTGCCGCATCGGCGGCGATCAGCGCTTCCACGTCCCGGACGTGCCGCCGCGCTTCTCGTCGAGCCGGATCGCGGTGATCGTCATGCCGCGATCGATCGCCTTGCACATGTCGTAGACGGTGAGCGCGGCGGCCGCGACCGCGGCGAGCGCCTCCATCTCGACGCCGCTGCGATCGAACGCGCGGACGGTCGCGGTGATCGCGACGCGCGCGCCGATCACGCGCAGGTCGACGTCGATCCCGGTGAGCCGCAGCGGGTGGCACAGCGGGATGAGCTCGGCCGCGCGCTTGGCGCCCTGGATGCCGGCGAGCCGCGCGACCGCGAGCACGTCCCCCTTGCCGAGCGCGCCGGCGCGGATCGCGCGCGCCGTGGCGGGCGCGACGACGACCTCGCCGCTGGCGATCGCGATGCGCGCGGTCTCGGGCTTTGCGCCGACCTCGACCATGCGCGCGGCGCCGCGCGCGTCGAAGTGCGTGAGCCGTTTGCGCGCGCTCACTCGACGGTGACGGACTTCGCGAGGTTGCGCGGCTGGTCGACGTCGGTGCCCTTGCCGTCGGCGACGTAGTAGGCGAGCAGCTGGAGCGGCAGCACCGTGAGGATCGGCTCGAGCTCCAGCGCGGTGTCGGGGACGAGCACGACGTCGTCGGCGTGGCCGCCGATCTCGTGGTCGCCGCGGGTCGCGACCGCGAGCACCTTGCCCTGGCGCGCGCGGACCTCGGCGAGGTTCGAGATCACCTTGTCGTAGCTCGGTCCGCGCGGCACGAGCACCACGACCGGCAGGTGCTCGTCGATCAGCGCGATCGGGCCGTGCTTCATCTCGCCCGCGGCGTAGCCCTCGGCGTGGATGTAGGAGATCTCCTTGAGCTTGAGCGCGCCCTCGAGCGCGATCGGATACTGCGCGCCGCGCCCGAGGAACAGGAAGCCGTGCGCGTTGCCGTAGCGCCGCGCCAGCACCTGGAGGTGCGCGCCCATCTCGACCACGTCGCGCATCTTCTGCGGCAGCTGGACGAGCTCGCCGAGCAGCGCGCGCGCCCGCTCGCGCGACAGCGCGCCGGTGCGCCGCCCGAGGTAGATCGCGAGCAACACCATCGACACCAGCTGCGTGGTGAACGCCTTGGTCGATGCCACGCCGATCTCGGGGCCGGCGTGGGTATAGAACGCGTGATCGGCGAGCCGCGGGATCGACGACTCGACGACGTTGGAGATCGCGAGCACGGTGGCGCCCTTGTGCTTGGCCTCGCGCACCGCCTCCATCGTGTCGAGCGTCTCGCCCGACTGGCTGACCGCGACGACCAGGTCGCCCTTGCCGACCAGCGGATCGCGGTAGCGGAACTCGCTCGCGAGATCGACCTCGACCGGGATGCGCGCGAGCGACTCGATCAGGAACTCGCCGACCAGCGACGCGTGATACGACGTGCCGCACGCGATCAGCACGAGCCGCTTGAGCTTCGCGACGTCGAGCTCGATGCCGTCGAGCCGCACGTCGTCGCCCTCCAGATCGATGCGGCCGACCAGCGTGTCGGCGACCGCGCGCGGCTGCTCGTGGATCTCCTTGAGCATGAAGTGCTTGAAGCCGCCCTTCTCCGCCTGCACCGCCGACCACGTGATCAGCTTGGGCTCGCGGTGCTTCACCTTGCCGTCGAAGTCGGTGATCGTCACCGCCTCGCGGGTCACGGTCACGATCTCGCCCTCGTCGATGAACATCACGTTGCGGGTCTCGGACAGGATCGCGGTGACGTCGGAGGCGACGAAGTTCTCGTGCTCGCCGAGCCCGACCACCAGCGGCGAGCTGTTCTTCGCGGCGACCAGCGTGGTCGGCTCGCGATCGCTCATCACGACGAACGCGTAGCTGCCGCGCACCTTGTGGAGCGCGCGCCGCACCGCCTCGGTCAGGTTGGCCGCGCCGCCCGCGAGCTGGCGCTCGACCAGGTGGGCGAAGATCTCGGTGTCGGTCTCCGACGAGAACTGCGCGCCGGCCGCGGCGAGCTCGGCGCGCAGTGCGAGGTGGTTCTCGATGATGCCGTTGTGGATGACGCTGATCGGCCCGACCTTGTGCGGGTGGCTGTTCTCGTCGCTCGGCCGGCCGTGGGTCGCCCACCGCGTGTGGCCGATCCCGACCGTGCCGGTCGCCGGCTCCTTCTTGAGCTTGTCCTCGAGCGCGCCGAGCTTGCCGCGGCAGCGCACGACCCGCGAGCCCGAGCCCGCGGTCGGATCGATCACCGAGATCCCGGCCGAGTCGTAGCCGCGATACTCGAGCTTGCGCAGGCCACCGACCAGGAGCGGAACCGCCTGGCGGCTGCCGACGTAGCCGATGATGCCGCACATCGCGGTTACTTCGCCGGCGGCGTGACCGCCGCGCTCCCGGGGGCAGCCGCGCTGCCGCTGCCGCTGTCGTCGTCCTCGTCGATGCCGGTGATCTCGCTGATGTCGGGCTTCTGGTACGGCGTGATCGGCGTATCGACGATCATCTGGCCGTGATGTCCGCAGCCCGCCGCCGCCAGCCCGCCGCCGACTGCGGCAATTCGCATCATCGCAAGCACGCTCAATCGAAGGGTCATCTCGCCACGACGCTAGCATTTTTTCCGGCGACAGGCTGGCGCGTCCCCCGTAGGATGAGTCGTGCGCTGGGCCCTCCTGCCGGTGATCGCGGCCTGCGCGGCCCATGATCCGCCCGCAACAGGCTCGCGAACGGTCACGTACCTGACGCCGACCGAGCACCTGGTCCGCGCGTCGATGGCGCTGCGCGGCGTGAGGCCATCGCTCGCCGAGCTCCAGGCCGTCGCGAAGGACCCGGGGCAGCTGCCGCACCTGGTCGACACCTACCTCGACTCGCCGGAGTTCGGCGACACCATCCGCGACCTGCACAACGAGGTGCTGCTGCTGCGCGTGCAGCGCCCCGAGCTCACGCCGAGCAACGCCGGCCCGCTCGGGAATCGCAGCTTCGGCGAGGTGACGCGCAGCTACTTCGACGAGCCGCTGCGCCTGATCGAGGACGTCGTGATGAACGACCGGCCGTACACCGAGATCGTGACGGCGGACTACACGATGGCCGACGACATCGTCGCGGCGATCTACGGGATGCCGCACGGCCCGGGCAGCGACTGGGAGCGCGTGGCCTGGCCGGACGGCCGACCCGCCGCAGGCATCCTGGTCAGCGACGCGTTCCACGCGCGCTATCGCTCGGCCGGCTTCAACTACCACCGCGGGCGCGCCAACGCGGTCGCGCGCAGCATGCTGTGCCACGACTTCCTCGACGGCGATGTCATCATCGATCCGACGGTCAACCTCGCCGATCCCAACGTGGTCGCCAACGCGGTCGTGCAGAACCCGTCGTGCGCGGCGTGCCACCAGACGCTCGACCCGCTCGCCAGCTACTTCTTCGGCTACCAGCAAGGCGTGCTCAACCTCGACGCGATCGGCGGCTACCCGTTCACGATCTACGACGCGACACAGACCAACGACTGGTTCCTCACGACCGACCGGCCGCCCAGCTACTTCGGCCAGGACGCGGTCGGGCTCGACGGGCTCGGCAAGGCGATCGCCGCCGACCCGCGCTTCACGCGCTGCGCCGCGATCCACTTCGCGTCGTACCTGACCGAGGTCGATCCGGCGAACCTGTCGCCGGCGTGGATCGCCCAGCTCCAGGCGGTGTTCGAGCAGCACCACGACAGCGCCAAGCAGCTCGCGCGCGCGATCGTGCTGTCCGATCCGTTCCGCATCGCGTCGGATTCGGATCCGACCGACGCGGAGACCGCGGTCGGCTACCAGAAGGCGCGGCCCGCCCAGCTGTCGCGCATGCTGTACGCGCTCACCGGGTATCGCTGGCTCGGCCAGTCGAACCAGCGCGTGGTCGGCGAGTGGCCGATCGGGACGATCGATCTGCTCGACGACGACTACTCGGGCTTTCGCGTGCTCGGCGGCGGGATCGACTCGTTCCTCGTCACCGAGCCGGTGTTCACGATGAACGCGACCTCGAGCATGGTCACGCGGGTCGCGGCGTTCTCGGCCGCGCAGTTCGTGGTCGACCACGACGCGTCGGTCCCGCTCGCGCAGCGCACGCTGCTGACCGCCGCCGACCCGGCCGCGACCGACGAGGGCAGCGTGCGCGCCGAGCTCGCCGAGCTGCACGCGCGGATCTTCGGCGAGCTGGTCGATCCGTCCGACCCCGAGCTCGACGCGAGCTACGCGCTCTACCAGGGCGCGCTCGCCGCGTCGGGCGACGCCCGGCGGGCGTGGGTCGTCACCCTGACCGGGATGCTGTCCGATCTCAAGGCGGTGTACTACTGATGCGTCGACGCGAGCTCCTCCAGCTGCTCGGCGCCGCGGCCGGCGCGTACGCGATCGCGCCGCACGGGCGCGCGCTCGCCCAGCAGCCCTCGCCGCGCCCGCCCAAGCGGCTCGTGCTGGTGTTCGTCACCGGCGGCTGGGACGCGGTCTACGCGCTCGATCCCAAGGACGCGTCGCACGCGAGCGTGCCCGCCGGCACCGTGCAGGCGTTCGAAGGGCTCGACGTGCTGGTGGATCCCAGCCGGCCCGGCGTCGGCGCGTTCTTCACGAAGTACGCCGGGATCTCGGCGGTCGTGAAGGGCATCTGCACCGACGCGATCAACCACAACGAGTGCCAGCGCCGGATCGCGACCGGCACGCGCGAGGAGACCAAGCCCGATTTCGGCGCGGTGGTCGCGCACGATCTCGGCAACGCGCTGCCGCTGCCCTACCTCATCCTCGGTGACACCGCGTGGACCGGGCCGTACGCGGTGAGCTCCGGCCGGGTCGGCGCGACCAACCAGATCGTCGACCTGCTCGATCCGTCCGCGCAGGGCGGCACGCAGGGCCGGCCGAGCGTGTTGCCCCCGCCGCAGGGCATCGGCTGGCTGTCGGATCAGGAGACCGCGCTGCTGCGCAGCTACGCCCAGGCCTCGGTCGATCGCGCGCACGCCACGCGCGGCGCGCTCGGCTACAACCGGGCGCGGGTCGACGACTTCCTCGAGGCGATCGATCGCGCGGCCCAGCTGCGCACGCTGCGCGCCGGGTTCGGCACGCGCGGCGACGCGCTGGCCTATCGCAGCCAGATCGCGCTCGCGCTCGACGCGCTCCAGCAGGGCATCAGCCACGCGGTGATGGTGTCGACCGGCCTTCTGTGGGACACCCACTCCGACAACTGGCTGCAGGCCGGCTTCCACGACCAGCTGTTCGCGGGGCTGACCGCGCTGGTCGACGGCCTCGCGGCGCGGCCCGGCCTGGCCACCGGCACGACGATGCTCGACGACACCGTGGTCGCGGTGTTCTCGGAGCTGTCGCGCACGCCGTACCTCGGCGGCGACGACCCGCACGCCGGCAAGGGCCACTGGCCGGTCACGCCCGCGCTCGTGATCGGCGCCGGCGTCAAGGGCGGCAAGACGTTCGGCGCGACCGACGACAACTCGGGCTCGCTGCCGATCGACCTCGCGACCGGCCAGCCCGATCCGTCCGGCACGACGCTGCTGTACTCGCACTTCGTCGCCGGCATGCTGTCGCTGTGCGGCGTCGATCCCGGCGTCCACCTCCCGAACGTGCCGGTGTTCGATGCGTTTGCCGTGTAGCCTGCTCGCGCTCGCGCTCGCGGCGTGCGGCAACGACGGCGATGCCGCGTGCCAGGCCGCGGGCCTCAGCTACGACAACACCGGCTTGCCCTACGTCGAGAACTGGTGCAACGGCTGTCACTCGGCCGACGTGCCGCCCGGCATGCGCCAGGACGCGCCGACCGGCGTCAACTTCGATAGCGTCACCGAGATCCGCGACCAGCTGATCGCGATCACCGACACGCTCCAGGATCAGACGATGCCGCCGGAGGGCGGGCCGAGCGCGGCCGATACCCAGGCGATGATCCAGTGGCTCGACTGCGGCGCGCCGTGATCGGTCACAGGCCGTGGCGGAAGCTCCAGCCCGGCGCGGCGGTCGCGCCGGCGCCGACGCCCGAGGTGAAGTCCTTCCACGCGCCGGCCGGCAGGCTGCTCGCGTACGCCGCGACCTTGGGCCCGACCACCGACTCGTGCCGCTTCTCGAAGCCGGGGGGCTGGCCGGGGACCTGCTGGTTCCAGCCCGGCACGACCGACAGCGCGCCGGTGACCGCGACGCCGGCGCCGAAGCCGAACGCCTCGCCCGCGCGATGAACCAATCCGCCGCCGGTGACGCCGGCCAGCGCTTCGTGATCGAGGATCTCCATCATGACCGAGCGGTGTTGCACGCGCGATGCCGCGCGCGATCTGGCGACCGCCGTGCACGACTCGCCGACCGCGGTCGGCAAGGCGCGGCCCGAACGCGGCGAGATCGCGAGCGCGGCGTGCCCGCGCGGTGGCTGATCGACTCGCCGGATGGCCAGCGCGCGCGCCGGCGCCTCAGATCCGCACGCGAAGCACCTCGTAGGCCTCGGCGTACTCGTAGCCGCTGATCCGCCCCATCGCGCGCGCGAGGTCGCGCGACGACTCGAGATCGAGCTTGCCGAGCTGCGAGCCGTGGCAGGCGATCGCCGCGAGCTTGGTGTCGACGAAGCCGGAGATGTCGGCGAAGCAGTTGCCGATCGCGCGGGCCTGCGCGTTCATCTCCGGGCTCGATAGATACGCGAGCAGATCGCACGGCGTGCGGCGCAGCGCCGAGACGGTCGCGCGGTTGACCAGGCCGTGGTCCCAGTGCAGGTCGTGCGCCGAGTGCGTGATGACCAGGTCGGGCCGGACATCGCCGACGATCGTGTCGAACCGGCGGACCAGCTCGTGCATCGGGATGTCCTCGACGCGGCTCGGCTTGTCCTCGTAGACCACGAACAGGTTGGCGTCGATCACGTCGGCCGCGGCGCGCGCCTCGCGCTTGCGCTGCTCGGGCTGGTTCGGGATCGACACGATCGCCAGCGTGACCTCGGCCCCCTGCTCGGACAGCCGCGCGAGCAGGCCGCCCGCGCCGACCTCCAGGTCATCGGGGTGCGCGCCGAACGCCAGGACGCGCCCGCCCCGCTCTTCCAGGATGCGATTCATCAGCCTGCCTCCGCGCGAAGGGGATGCGTGCGATCGAACAGCAGGTCGCGGCTCGCCGGACCGCAGTTGAGCACGAGGTCGACGAACCCCAGGTGCGAGACGAAGCCGCGCTCGGGATAGCGCTGCGGATACACCGGGTGGGCGAAGCTCTGCCAGATCACGCCGATCCCGGAGCGGGCCATCGCCTCGGCGTCGAGGTAGCCGGCCGAGCCGCCCGAGCCCGACAGGTACGCGCGCGCGCCGACCTTGCGGCACAGCTCGATCAACCGGTCGGTCTTGTGGCCGACAAGGCCGAGCGTCGACGCCCGGAGGATCGGCGTCTTGATCGCGAGCCAGCGCCTGGCCAGCTCGAGCACGTGGAGATCGAGCTCGACCAGCGACTGCCACGGCCGCTCGAACAGCGAGCGCAGCTCGTCGGCGTACGCCCAGAAGTACGGCGCGCGGCCGTAGCTGGTCTCGAGCGTGCGCCACGCGCGGCGCTGCCAGTGGTGGCGCGGCGAGCCGGCGTTGTCGATCCGCTTGTCGCAGATCCGCTCGCCCTGCGGGCCGCGCACGAGCGGCACGGTGAGCCACGCCGCGCCGCCCGCGAGCTTGACCCGCTGGCGGTTCTGGAAGTTCTGGCCCTCGTACTGGAGGTCGTCCATCACGACGAACAGGTCGGCCTTGGCCAGCTTGTCGAGATAGCCGAGCCACGGCAGGAACGCGGGCTGGTGCGCGGCGACGATCATGGTGCGGGTGATCCTTGGTGGCCGCGGGTCTCCCAGCTCGAGCTGTCGAGCGTGAACAGCCCGAGCGGCGTGAGCAGGAGGTACGCGACCGGCATGAGCACGGCCATCGGCAGGAACGCGATCGGATGGACGCGCAGCCACGGCGGCAGCGCGCGCACACTCGGCGAGAAGTGGTAGATCATCGCGAACCCGCCGACCAGCACGACGTGGAACATGGCGAGCTCGAAGAACTTGCCGTTCTCGACGTGGGTGACGATCACGAACGGGTAGACCAGCACGAGCAGCAGCATCGACAGGTACTGCGTGCACAGCAGCGGATGCAGCCGCCACGCGTGGGTGAGGCCGAGCATGAAGTCGGCGATGTTCGAGCGCTTCCAGCGCAGCTGCTGGTTGAAGTAGGCGCGCAGGTGGGTCGGCGCCTTGGTGAAGCAGAACGCCGCCATCGTCATCCGCGTCTTGTAGCCGTGCTTGACGATCTGGTGGGTCAGGAAGCGGTCCTCGCCGTACTTGATCTCGACGCCCAGGATGTTGCGGTTCTCGAGGATCGGCTCGAGCTCGATCAGCACGCTGCGCCGGTACGCGGTCAGACAGCCCGACAGGCACATCACCTGGTCGAGCCCGCGCTCGAGGTTCTTCAGGTGCTCCTGGCCGAAGTAGTACTTGATGGTCTGGAGCTTGGTCAGCCAGTTGTGGTTCGGGTTCGACACGTGGATCCGGCCGCCGACCGCCGCGATCTGCGGCGTGGTGAAGCGCGCGACCAGCTCGCGCAGCGCGGTCGGGAACACGATCACGTCGGAGTCGACCGACACGATGATCTCGGCGGTCGACTCGCGCACCGCGTGGTTGATGCCGCGGCGCTTGCCCATGTTGTGCGGGTTGCGCAAGACGCGCACGTTGGCGTGCTCGCCCGCGGCCTTGCACGCCCACGCGTAGCTGTCGTCGGTCGAGCAGTCGTCGACCACCGTGATGTCGAGCTTGTCCGCCGGGTAGTCGAGCTCGACCAGCGAGACGATGGTCTGGTAGATCGACGGCCCTTCGTTGAACATCGGCACGACGACCGAGACCGTGGGCTCGTAGCCGGCGATCGTCTCGTCGAGCTGCTTGCCCTTCACCAGCGTGAGCCACCAACCGAACACGTAGCGGTTGAGGAACACGATGAAGATGAACAGGAAGATCGGGAAGTCGTTCACGCGCTCGACAAACTCGCGGCAGCAAGAGCGGTGCCGCGTCACTTGCGCAATTCGCGCATGAATCGCTGAGCGCAGTTGCCGTCGAGATCGCGCGTGCGTGGGGACGACAGCACTCCCCTACGTGGGGCCGCGCGATACCACGACGAAACCTGCACAGCCCGCGCAGCTCGTCGGAGCTGCGCTTCGTGCTCGCGCGAATTGCACGAATTGATCGTGGCGATGGTCTTGCAGCGGCGTGCGTGCCTTCATGCAACGCAAGTCGCGGCCGCAGATCGCTCCGAACCTTCGCGTGATCCCGACCGTCGTGGACCGCACCGGCGACGTCACGCTCGTCGACGCGCCGATCGCAGCGCGGTTCCCCGAGAGAACACACCAGCACCGGCCTCCGGTTGCGGCCAGGCCGCTGGCAGCGCCTGACATCATCCCGTTCGCGCGCCCGCGCGCGATCGCCGCGCTGCCCGCGACGTTCGCGCCGGTCGCGCCGATGCCCGCACCGCCGCCGCCGCCGACCGTCGCGCTGTCAGTTCCTGTCGTCGTGCCGCCGCCTCCTGTCAGCGTCCCGCCGGCGCCGCCTCCGCCGGTCGCCGCGCCGCCGCCGCGCTCGCGCTGGGCCGCGTTCGAGAAGCTCGGGCTGGTCGCCCCCAGGCTGTCGCGCGCCCAGCTGTCGCGGCACGTGGTGACGCTCTACCGGATGATCGGGTTCGGCATCCTCACGATCATCGTGTGCGTGCTGATCGGCTACATCGCGACCACGACGTTCTTCTACCTGTCCGACAGCTGGGTCGTGCCGACCGTGATCTCGCCGACCGACGAGAAGGTGGTCGAGCTCGACGCCCAGCTCGCCGAGCGCCGCAACAACCGCGACAAGCTCGCGTCCGACCTCGACGACGCCCAGCGCGCGCTCGCGGTCCAGCAGGCGTTCCAGGCCGAGTTCGCCAAGGCGATCCAGAGCGACCTCGACGACCGCCGCGCCGCGCTCGCCCGGATGGAGCAGCTCGCGACCGCCGCCGCGTCGACCCGCCGCTCGATCCGCGCGTCGAACAACGCGTTCGCGAGCGCGTCGCAGCGCCGGATGGCGCAGGAGTACCAGGCCGGCCTGATCGACCGGCAGACCATGCTGAGCGGCAAGTTCCAGCTCGCGCAGATCTCGAGCTCCAACCTGTCGCTCGCCGAGCGCCAGGCCGAGTACGAGACCCGCGCGGTCGACCTCGAGGCCCAGGTGCGCTCGCTCGAGGCGCTGCTCGCCGGCACCGCGAGCGACGCCCCGCTCAGCTACGACGTCCTCAAGATCAAGCAGGAGTACGAGACGTCCAAGCTCGAGGCCCAGAAGGCGGCCGAGACCCGCGACACGCTGCAGGCCGCGGTCGCGCGCGAGGACAAGCTGCTCGACGCGCTCGAGCACACCTCGTACCTCAAGGCGCTCGCCGATCACGCGCAGGTCGCGTTCGTGCCGTACGAGAATCTCAAGTCGATCGAGAACGGCTCGTCGCTCTACGCGTGCAAGCTCGGCATGGTGTTCTGTCACCAGGTCGGCGTCGTGCTCGAGGTCCTGCCGGGCGAGGTGCTGTTCAAGCACCCGCACCGCGACAAGATGCTGCGCGGCCAGATGGTCGAGCTGAGGCTCGACGACCGCGCCGCCGCGACCGACGACGTGCTGTTCGTCGGAGGCCGCCCGCTGCTCATCTGATGCGCGCGCTCGCCCTCGCCATGTTGCTCGTGCCCGCGGTCGCGCTCGCCGACCCGAGCGACGACGGCTATTGCGACTACGTCGAGGGCGTGGCCGACGCCACCAGCGCCACCCAGCTCGCCCCGCAGCTGATCGGCCAGTTCGGCTACATCGATCAGCCGGCGTATGCGGTGACACCCGACATCACCGCGCTGCGCGCGATCGGCGGCGTGAACTACCGGCTCACCGGGATCTACGAGGGCCTGGCGACCCGCGCCAAGGCGCACGCCGACTGCCGCCGCCACGGGGCGCTGCTCCGGGTCAAGGGCGCGAGCGAGGCGCGCGCGCTGGCGGCGCGGGTCGCGGTGCTCGACGACGCGATGCGCGAGGCCGACAAGCTGCTCGCCGAGCAGACCGCCGATCTCGACGCGCGGCGCGCCACCGCGCAGGATGTGACCGCGATGCGGCTGCGGGTCGAGGAGCTGCGCGGCCTGGCCGAGGACGCGCACCGCCAGCTCGCGGCGCTGCCGCCGCCCGACGATCGCCCGCTCGACACCGCGCTCGCCACGTTCCAGGCCGCCGACGCCGACATGGAGGTCGCGGACGGCAAGCTGCGCACCGCGCAGGCCTACAGCGTCAGCGTGCGCGCCGGCGTCGACCAGTTCCTCGACGGCCCCAACCCGAACACGCAGTACTTCGCGCTGGTCGAGGTCGACATCAGCCTCGGCGCGCTCTGGCTCGGCGGCGGCAACACCCGCGCCGCGCGCGGCCGCAACCGCTACGTGCGGTCCGGCCACGATCCGCTCGGCGCCGACGTCACGATCGAGCAGCTGAAGCTGACGATCGATCTCGAGGCCAAGCGCGCCGAACAGACCCAGGCGCTCGTCGCCGACCTCGATCGCCAGCTCCAGGCGCTCGGCAAGGTCGGCGGCGAGGACAGCAAGCGCTACCGCGAGACCGTGTGGTTCGACTGGATCAAGGCCAAGGCCGATCTCGCGTACCTCACCGCGCACGTCGCCGCGCTTCGCCAGGTGATCGGAGGCGGCTCGTGAAGCGGCGCGCTATGCTGGTGCTCGCGATGGCCGGCTGCACGAGCTCGCGCGTCGACGCCGCCCCGATCGAGCTCCACCCGATCGCGCACGACCGGCTGTGCGTGACCAAGGGCGCGATCACCGACGCCGCGATCGGCGAGCCCACCGTGCGCGCGTTCGCGCTGGGCTCGCACGGCGACGCCGCGCAGCTGACGTTCACATTCGCCGGCGACTCCGACCGCGCGCGCGCGCTGGCATCGGGCCAGCAGCGCCGCCAGCTCGGCTTGAAGCTGCGCGCCGCCGACAGCTGCAACGTGGTCTACGTGATGTGGCGGCTCGATCCGCACCCCAAGCTCGAGGTCTCGGTCAAGTACAACCCGGGCAAGCGCACCCACGAGGAGTGCGGCGCGAGCGGCTACACCAAGGTCCACCCCGAGCACGCGACCGCGGTGCCCGCGCTCGAGGTCGGCGCGAGCCACACGCTGCGCGCCGAGATCCGCGGCGACCAGCTGGTCGCGTGGATCGACGGCGCGGTCGCGTGGCGCGGCGAGCTGCCCGACGAGGCGCGCCACATCGCGGGGCCCGCAGGGCTGCGCAGCGACAACGTCAGGCTCGAGGCGATCCAGCTCGCCGGGCTGCCAGGCGACGCCGGCCCCGAGTGCAAGCGCCACGAGGAAGATGACTAGTCGAAGCGCTCGAACGGATCGTCGCGCTTGGGCTTCTTCTTCTTCGCGGGCGGCGCGGCGTGCACCGGCCGGGGCGCGGCGACCAGCTCGACCAGCAGATCCTGATCGCGATCGACCGTCAGCCGCTGCGACAGCGGCGCGTAGCTCGCGAGCTCGAGGCGCAGCTCGATCGCGCGCGGATGCTCGAGGTGGACGTCGAACGGCGTCGTGCCGACGCGCTCGCCATCGACGTAGACCGCCGCGCCGCTCGGCACCGACGTGACGTGGAGCGCGACCGCGGTGCTCGCGTCGATCGCCGGCGCGGCGACCGGCGCGGGCGGTGCCGGCGGTGGCGCGGGCGGCGGCGGCGGCGCGGGCGCGATCGCCGCGGCGGGCGGCGGCTCGTCGTCGCGCTGATCGAGCTGCCACGCCAGCGCGCTGCCCGCGAGCACGACCAGCGCGCTGCCCGCGATCACCCAGCCGCGCCGCGCGCGCGACGGCGCGACCTGCGACGACGGCGTGCCGGTGTGCTCGACCACCTGCGGCACCTCGACGCTCTCGTCGACCTCGGGCGCGGGCAGGATGCCGAGGTCGGTGCCCTGGCGCATGTGGCTCAGCATCTGGCGCTTCTCGACGATGCGCTCGGCGAACAGCTCCGCCATCCGGTCGGCGAGCACGCGCTCCGGCTCGGCGAGCGGCGGCACCGCGGCGAGCAGGTCGTGGCGCATGTCGAGCGCGCTCGCGTAGCGCCGCGTGCGATCGCGGGCGAGCGCGCGCATGCACACGTGCTCGAGGGCCTCCGGGTAGTCGGGCACCTCGCGGCGCGGCCGCGGGATCGCGTCCTCGGTCACCGCCTTGAGCACCATCAGCTCGTTCGGCCGCTTGAACAGCCGGCGCTGCGTCGTCAGCTCGTAGAGCACGACGCCGAGCGAGAAGATGTCGCTGCGCAGATCGAGCAGCTCGCCGCGGCACTGCTCGGGCGACATGTACGAGAACTTGCCCTTGACCTGGCCGGTCGCGGTGTGGGTCAGGCGATGCGCCGCGGTCGCGATCCCGAAGTCGAGCACCTTCACGCCGCCGGTGTAGGTGACGAAGATGTTCTGGGGCGAGACGTCGCGATGCACCACGCCGAGCCGGCGCCCGGTGTCGTCCGCGAGCTCGTGCGCGGCGTGCAGCCCCGCGCACGCCTGCGCGATCACGTGTACGGCGAGCGCGTACGGCAGCTTCTCGCCGCGCGTGACCAGCCGGCGCAGCAGGCCCGACACGCTCTCGCCCGCGAGGTACTCCATCACCATGAACAGATCGCTGCCGACCTGCCCGAGCTCGAAGACCTCCACCACGTTCGGGTGATGGACCAGCGAGTTGATCCGCGCCTCGTCGATGAACATCGCGACGAAGCTCTGCTGCCGCGCGAGGTGGGGAAGGATGCGCTTGATCACGACAGGCCGACCCTCGGGCTCGCGCCCCAGGAAGATCTCGGCCATGCCGCCGCCGGCGAGGTACCCGAGCACGCCGTGCCGGCCGATCCGCGGAGGAAGCTCCGCTCTGGCGACACGCTCGGCCATGATACGGTCAGTATAAGCCATGTTCCGCGTCGGGATCCTCGCGACATTGCTGGCGACCACGCTCGCGCACGCCGAGCCCGATCCGGCCGCCAAGCGCCACGCCGCCGAGCTCGCCACCGAGAGCCAGCAACACTACAAGCGCGGCGAGTTCGAGATCGCGGCGGCGCTGCTGCGCCAGGCGTACGCGCTCTATCCGCAGCCCAACCTCCAGTACAACCTCGGCCGCGCGCTCGAGGGCATGGGCGACGCGCGCGGCGCGATCGACGCCTACAAGCTCTACCTCCAGACCGCGACGCAGGTCGACGATCGCGGCGCGATCGAGCGGCGGATCGCGACGCTCGAGGCGACCCTCGCCGATCGCGAGCGCGCCGCCGAGCCGACGCCGGTCGCGCCTGCCGCGCCGCCGCCCGGCCCGCCCGCCGCGATCGTCACCACCGCGCCGGCTCCGCCCCACGAGGCCGGCCCGAGCCGGCTGCCGTGGCTCGCGATCGGCCTGGGCGCCGCGACGCTCGGCGGCGGCGGCGCGTTCGGCTACCTCGCCGACCATCGCCACGACCAGGCCGGCTCGGCGACGGTCGGCACGACCGCGCAGTCGTACCAGGACGACGCGCATCGCTTCGCGACGATCGCGAACGTGATGTTCGTCGCCGGCGGCCTGGTGCTCGCGGGCGGCATCGTGTGGGAGATCCACGCGCACGGCGCGCATCACGACGTCGCGCTGCGCGCGAGCGCCGGGCCGGGGAGCGTCGCGCTGGAGCTCGCGTGGTGACGCGCCCGACCGCGATCGCGTTCGCGCTCGCGGCGTGCTCGCTCCCGAGCGTCGATCTCACCGGCAAGGCCTGCCCCTGTCCCGGCGGCTGGGTGTGCAACGCCGCGACCCAGACCTGCGCGCGAACCGCACCCGGTACCGACGCACCGGGCCGCGACGCCACGCTCGCCGACGGCGCCTCCGGCGCCGACGCCGCACAGGCCGCGAGCTGCCTGCCCGGCGCGTTCGGCCACGAGCTGTACAGCACGGCGACGTTCGCGGACTACCCGCTGGGCTGGACCACCGGCGGCGGAACGTGGATGCCGGGCGCGAGCGAGGTGACGCAGACCGACGCGATGAGCGATCTCGCGTACATCTTCCGCCCGCTGCCCCAGGCCGATTACCGGATCGTCGCCACGATGCACGCGACCTCGACCGGCGACGGCAAGGCGATCGAGGTCGCCGGCCGGATCGATCCCGGCGGCGCGGTGCACATGTATCACTGCAACTGGGAGCCGAGCGACGGCGCGTTCCTGATCCAGCGCACCGATGCCGAGGAGATGGGCGCGGTGATCCAGATGACGACGATCGACCTCGCGAGCCTGGCGAACTATCAGCCCAGCGATCCGGTCACGATCGAGCTCCAGATCAGCGGCAGCGTGCTGCAGTGCTGCCTGCACGGCATCCCCGGCGCCTCGATCAGCGGCAGCGACACCACGTACCCCGCGGGCGACGTCGGCGTGAAGACCTACGAGATGTCCGGCGGCTTCCACGACTTCGCGGTGTACGGCCCGTAGCGCCCGCATCTTGGGCGTATGATGGGCCATGGCCGAAACGCCAGGGACGGTCCCGAGCGCCACCCGACTCCTCTCGATCATCGAGTTGCAGAACGCGCTCGCGGCGGCGGCGTTCAACACCGACGAGATCATGCGGATCGTCGCCGACCGCGCCGCGGCGCTGTGCTCCACCGCGACCGCCACGGTCGAGCTCGTCGAGGGCGACGACGTCGTGTGCCGCGCCGCCGCCGGCGCCAGCCAGCAGCTCGGGCTGCGCCGCTCGCAGAAGTCCACGCTCTCGGGCCGCTGCGTCGAGCAGTGCCGCCCGGTGCACGACGACACCTGGACCCGGATCTGCGTCCCGATCATTCACGGCGAGCACGCGGTCGGCGTGCTGTCGGTCCACGCGCCCAAGCACGGCAAGCTCGACGTCGAGGACCTCGAGACCCTCCGCCTGCTCGCGCAGATCATCGCGATCCCGCTGCATCGCACGCGCAGCTTCCCGCGCCCGCGCTACGACAACACCCACGACGCACTCACCGGCCTGCTCAACCGCCGCGCGTTCGAGGAGCGCGTCAAGGTCGAGCTCGCGCGCCGCACCCGCTATGCCCAGTCGTTCAGCCTCGCCCTGCTCGACCTCGATGGCTTCAACACCGCCAACGACCGGTTCGGCGAGGCCGCGGGCGACGAGCTGTTGCGCACGATCGGCACCATCCTCAGCAAGCACACCCGCGTGATGGACGCGTGCTTCCGGCTCGGCGGAGACGAGTTCGCGATCATCATGCCCGGCACCGCGCTCGAGGGCGCCAAGAACCTCGCCGAGCGCTTCCGCAGCCAGATCGCCGAGGCC